>JAGSHC010000008.1 GCA_023954745.1 Deltaproteobacteria bacterium
GCTGGCATCTCGGGCGCTTCCGGCATCTCGGGTGCCGCCGGCATCTCCGGGGCGGCCGGCATCTCCGGGGCTTCTGGCATCTCCGGCGGGGCGATCTCCGGGACGGCGAGCTCCGGTGGAGCCGGTGCGCCTGGCGGAATGACGGGCACACCTACCTCGGCAGCAGCTGCGATGCCCTCTTGCTGGGCTGCGAGCGCCTCCTCACCCGATGCGATGGCGGCCTCGCCGGATCCGGCAGCCTCCTCCCCCGCAGCTCCGGCGGCCTCGGCCTGCTCCTGGCTCTTCGCCACCAGATCCGGCGGCTTGCCCTGGGTGTCCGCGCTCTCCTTCATGGCCAGCCCGGCCTGCTCCTGCGCCTCGGCCTGCGCGATCGCGGCCTCTTCTTGCGCAGCGAGGGCCTCCTGGGCGTTCGCCTGGGCATCGCCAGCCGCGGTGCCAACCGTCATCTTCTGGTCGTTGACGGCGGTGCTGGCTCCGCTGGCGTCGGCCTGTGCCGAGTCCTTGGCCTCCTTCGCGGCGTCCACGGAGCCTTCCATGCTCTCCACCTGGGCCTCGGCGCTGTCCGCCTTGGAGTTGGCGGCATCGGCGGCGGCGGTGGCGGCGTTCTTCTCGGACTCCGCCTCCTTGAACTCTGCGTCCGCAGCGCTGAAGTCTTCCTCAGCGGCGTTCTTGTCTTCCTCAGCAGAGCTGACGTCATCCTCGGCCTTCGAGAGCTCGTCCTCGGCGGACGCGAGCTCCTCTTCGGCGGACGCGACGTCCTCATCAGCCTTCTTCGCCTCTTCCTCGAGTTGCGCGGCCTTCGACATCAGCCCTCCTCCGCCCTTGCGGCCTTGGCCTCACGCCACTTCTTGATGGACTCCTCGCGCTTCTTCTTGAGCTCGGCCTTCTTCTTCTTGACCTCTTCCTGCTTCTTGCGCCGCTCTTCCTTCTTCTTCTCCCAGGCTTCGCGACGCTCTTCGCGCTCCTTCATGAGGCGCTTCAGCTTCTCCTCAGCGTAGTTGTAGCGCTCCTCGGCCTCGTCGGCCTCCTCCTGGAGGCGGTCCGCCTCGTCCCGGAGATCCTTGGCCTCCTGCTTCTTCTCGTCGTACTTCTCCTTGAGGGCGTCGTAGATCTCCTTCGCTTCCTCGTAGAGTTCCTTGGCGTCCTCGTAGGCCTGAAGCATCGCGGCGAGCTGGGCGGCTGCCGCCTTTGCAAGCTCTGCCGCAGCTGCTGCCGCTGCCGCCTTCGCCGCCGCCTTCTCAGCGAGAGCCTTGGCGATGGAGGCGGCCTTCTGCGCGGCACGCAGGAAGAGCGCGGTCATGTCGCCGCGGCGTGCCTCGGCCTCCTTCTTGGCCTTCGCGATCTGCTCCATCACCTCGTTGGCGCCCTCGACCGCGTCCCAGGCATCGGCGATCGCACCGGCGATCGCTGCGCCGTTTCCACTGGCGAGAGCCGACGCCACGTTCGAGGCGGCATCGGAGCAGGCGCTCGAAGCGGCCGCTGCATTCGCCGAGAGCTCGGACACGCCGAGGTCCGACGCAATGTCCGAGAGAGCCGACGCCGCTGCTGCCGCGGCCGCCTCTGCTTCGAGGCCTTGAGTCGCCTGGAGCTGCGCCGCCTGCGCGACTTCCGGGGGGATGACGACCACCACCACGGCCACGCCGACCTCGCCCGCGAGCACCGTTCCACCGCAAACAACCTGGCCCAGAGGCGCGGGGCCACCGACCTGACAGGTGTTCGCGATGTCGCCCAGTCGAGCGACCATCTTGTTGTTGAAGAAGACCCCCGTGCTTCCCATGATCACTTCCCCGATGTTGTTCGGGCCGTCGACGGCCGGAACGTGGGGAGGGGTGTTCATGGACTTCGTGCCGACCGTCGCCCCGGGCATGCCCATGACGTTGATCTTTGGCTGAGTCTTCATCTGAATGATGCCTGTATACGGATGCGGCCCTGGAACAGGGGGCGACCCGGGATACAGGTGAATGTCGACTGCGACGATCTGGTCGCCTTGCTTAGCGCACGGCTTGCCCATCTGGGTACTCCTCCGGGCTGCTTGTCCGTAGCAGAAACGGGGGTCAGGATTGTGCCACATCGTAGGCGGCTTTCCGGAGAGAATCACGGGATGGACTCGCGGATTCCCCCGAGTACCATGCGCCGAGGCTCCAATTCCGATGGAGTCGAAGGAGAGTTTGATGGCGTCCGACTTCGGCAAGCTGCTCGACAAGATCCAGAGCGAGAACTCCCAGCTGGCGACGGCGCATGCCCGCCTCGGGAAGGCCTACGAAAAGCTGGATGGCCGACTGACTCGCTTCAACGCGAAGGCGCGGATCGAGCCCTACGAGGTCGACAAGAAGAGCGGTCTGAAGATCGGATACCGCCGCTACGAGCGCGGATGGAACATCTCGACCATCATCGAGGGGGTCGCGGGGCTCGAGGCTGAAGTGCCTGTACGCGAGACCCCTCCCAAGACCCAGGCGGCTCTGATGCCGCACGTCGCAGGCTTGCTCACCAAGATCGGTGCCGCGCTCGCTGAGGACGTGAAGTCAGCGAAGAAGGCGACCGTCGAGGCGGATCGTCTGTTGGACGCGCTGCCCTGAGCGGCTTCTCTTCGACCTGAGGCGCACCGGGCGCGCGGCAGGCGGTGCCTCGGTGAGCCCACCAGTTCTCTGTCGGAGAAGCCGTCTAGTCGGCGGCTCCAGACGTCGAGGCCCGTCTCGCGACAGCGAGGGCCTCGGACCAGCGTGCGCCCATTTCCTCCTCTTCGGCGAGGCGATCCGCGAGACGGTCCGCGCGAGCGGAGGCCTCGGGGAATGGGGAGCTGGTGGCGATCTCTTTCTCGCCACCGACAACCCGCGCTGCCGCACCGCGCAGCTCTTCCTTGCCCCGGCGGAGTCGGCCGACCACTTCCTTGAGGCGGACGCGAACCATCTCGAGACGTGCAGCCAAGCGGTCGAAGTCCGGCTCTCCCCCCTCGATGGGCCCACCGGTGACCGCCCACGAGGCCGCGACGCGCACATCCGCCACGACTCCCGCCAGCGCGGTGCTGAGCCGTAGACCAGCCTGAGCCTCTCGGCCCCACGTGAGCGCATACGCGCCGTACTCCCCCAGCGGCGGCACAGTGGTGAGGTGGCCCTGGGTGAGAACGTGGAGACGACGCTCCATCACGAGGCGGTCCGTCTCCTTGGTGTGAAATCCCGTCAGGGTGAATGCCACATGCCCCTGGCCGATACCGACGGCGCGGGACATGCGGAGGTCCCCCAGGTCCTGGAAGCCGTCGACGCCGGGCAGATCCTCGGGGACTCCCTCCGAGAGGGCCGCGCAGATCTCACTGATCCCGAGAACCTCCCAGTCGTCGTCCTCCAGGAAACGCTCCCGCAGAAGCGCCCCCAGACGGTCCGGCGTCGCCTCGATCTCAGGACTCGTCCCCTTCTTTGGGACGTCGAGACCCAGGAGGGTGCTGGCGATTCGTGCCCGCATCGTGTCCAGCCGCAGGTGACCTTCGACCTCCCCGTCTTCCTGGTCCACCAGGGTCAGGACGGCCGCCCGACCAGCCCCCGAGACGACGAAGCGAATCCCGGCCAGGGAGCGGCCACGACTCAGCGTGGCCACGGGGAAGGGCCCGCGCAGAACGTGGGTGACGGGATCGACGGGGGGCAAATGCACCTGACCCACAATGTCCGTCACGAGGGACGGCCATGGGGGTGGCGCGCTGTCGGCCCGACGGGGTGCGAAGACGACGGTCCAGGCGAGTCTTGGGTTCGAGAGGCTCATCGAGGTTCAGAATCGGACGGCGAGGCCGTGGGACGTCGCCTCGAGGCGCGCCTGACCCGAGGCCACCCCGCCCTTCTTCAGCCTTGCCAGCTTCGAGGCCCCGCCCAGAGTGATGGGCAGCCCGGCGATCGTGAGAGCGGTTCCGGCGAACATGGTCCCCAGCCCGCCGCCATAGAACGCCTCGATGTTCGGGTTGTTGGGGTCTGACCCGCTGAGTGCCGCCGACAGACCTACGGCCAGCCCGCCACCGACGAGCAGTCCAATCCCGGCGCCTAGGATCCCGCCGCCCACCTGGATTCGTGCCTTCGCGTTGTCCACCTGCTGGCGCATGACCAGCCACTGGAGGAACTCCTCCGAGCCGGCGGGAAACTGGGGCATCGAGTCGAGCTCGGTGACGTCGTCGAAGGCGGGGAGGGCGGCCAGGGCCTCCAGCTCCACCATGCGCGCGCCCATCTTCTTGCGGACGCGTGTGAGCACTTCATCACCCTCGGGAAACTTCTCCCAGCCGTCCCGCATCTCCCGATAGGTGATGAGGAGGCTCTCGGCGATCTTGAAGTCCCCGAGCCCCTCGAGAGCCATGGCCTTGTACGCCAGGGCCTCGTAGAGGGGGGGGTGGAGGCGGAGGGCCGACTCGGCCGACGTAAGCGCCTTCTGGAAGTTCGACTGATGAAGCTCCGCCTGGGCGAACTCCAGCTGCCGCAACGCCTCGTCTTCAGAGCCGGTCTGCGCGAACACCGACATAGGGGCGCAGACGAGGACGCCCAGGACGAGGGCGAGGACGGGCTTGAGCATCAGTTCTCCTTGACGGGTGGCGGAGATGGACCGCGCCCTCGGCGATGATACCGCTGCGTGGATCAGGCCGTCCAACCGGGACGCCGGTCTTCGGGTAGCCTCACCCCATGGCAGCGAACGAGTCAAAGCAGCAAGCCAGTGAGGAGCAGGAGGCGGGCCGCAAGGACGCAGCCTCCGAGGAGTCTCAAGCCAGCGCGGACTCGGCCGCCACGGAGCAGGCCGCGCGACGGCCGGTCCAGCGCGCGAAGAGCAAGAACCCCGGCAACGTCAACCGAGCCCGGAGCGGTCAAGCCAACAAGGGCAACCGCACCTCTCGCCAGTCCCGGGAAAAGGGCGCCAACAAGAAGCCCGACGAAGGCTCCAACGACTCTGAGGAGGAGGAGGAGGAAGACGAGGAGAAGCGCGCCCTCGAGAACTTCTGGCAATTCATGGTCGCCGGCTCCTACCGCAGCCGGAAGGCTCGTCACGACTGGGGTGGCGGCGACGGCGAGTAGCACGGGCCGCCAGAGCGAGAAGCTCCGGCCCCAGGACGTCAGCTTGCCTCCCCCCGGAGGCCCCCCAAAGGAGGCCTCGACAACTCGCCCCGAAGGGCGGCCCATCGCGCCGAGGCGCGCCCTCCTGAGAGGAGCCGTCGCTCAGGGGCAGACGCGGAGGCTCGCGTTCGGCGGGTCCATGGGCGTGCCGAAGAGGTTCGTGTTGGCTGCCACTTGCTCCTCGCACCAGTTCGACGGCTGGTCGTTGGTCGAGGCGCTGCCGAGAGAGAGACTCTCGAGTCCCATGCTGTAGCCCGGGCGCCACGGCGACCGGTCGTCGGCGGCGCCAGCGTCCTGGTCGAGGTCGTAGACCGGGGACGAGCCAGAGCAGCCGGAGACACAACCGGACGGGTACCAGGTCACCTCATCGAGGGCGACGCCACCGTGGCTCAGCGTGATCGTGCCGCCCAGGTCCGAGAGCAACGGGGCCTGCCACACGTAGTTCAGGCCGGTCGAAGTCGGGTAGGCGGGATCGGAGCCGGACACGGCGCCGGAGCGCCAGAGAACGACACGCGTCGCATTGGTGATGCTGCCCGACACCTCGGGCACCGGCTGCGCGTTGGCAGGATCGGGGTCCGCGGGGATGGTGTAGACCTGCGTGTCGATGATCGTGCCCGTGCCCGAAGGGTCGGGAGCCACGTTCGCGACGGTGACCACCACCCCGCGAAGGTCGATCTCGACATCGGAGCGCGTGGAGATGATCTCGATGAACTCCGACTGGCCGTCGGTGTACGAGGAGGCCCCGGGCAGGCCCACAGCGCTGATGAGCATCTCGGTGATGGCGAGGTCGCCCGCGTCGAGCTGGCCTTCGTCCACGACACCGTCGCAGTCGTTGTCGACGCCGTCCGGTATGGCGGCGGCGGCCTCGGTGTTCCCCGGGTCGAGGGCAGCGTCGTTGTCGTCGCAGTCGATGAGGCCCGTGCAGGTGTTGGCGCCGTCGCCGTCGCTGTCCAGGCCGTTGGCCACCGCGTCGAGGTCGTCGCAATCCGTGCCACACGTCGGGTCACCGTCGCCGTCCGCGTCCGTGTAGTTGAGGCTCGCGTCGGTGTCGTCGCAGTCGGCGGGCGAGGTGCCAACCTCGCACGTGGACCAACCATCGCCGTCGGCGTCGATGAGAGGCGAGGCCGTGGCGTCACCGTCGTCGCAGTCTCCATCGCAGGTGGTCACACCGTCGCTGTCCGCGTCGGCCTGGTTCAGCGCCGGGTCGTTGTCGTCGCAGTCCACGTCGGCGGTGCATCCATCGAAGCCGTCACCGTCAAAGTCCGCCTGATTCAGGTCAGGGCTGCCGTTGCAATCGTTGTCGGTGATCGTGTCGCAGAGGGCCGGGGCGCCGGGGTACGCCGTCGCCTCGGTGTCGTCGCAGTCGCCAGTGCAGCTGCTGAACCCATCGCCATCACTGTCGGTGGCGGTCAGGCTGGCGTCTGCGTCATTGCAGTCGCCATCGCACTCCGTGAGGCCATCTCCATCGTCGTCCACCTCCAGGGGGTCGAAGACGGTGTCGCAGTTGGTGTCGAAATACCCGTCACACTGCGCCTGCATCGCTGGATTCACGAACTCCGCCAAGGAGTTCGTGACGTCGTCGAGGCAGTCGCCCTGGCAGGTCGTCCAGCCGTCACCGTCGGCGTCGAGGTTGTTCAGCGCAGCGTTCGAGTCGTCGCAGTCGGGCGTCGCATCGCAGGTCGTGGCTCCGTCGCCGTCCGCGTCCGTTGCCGAGATGGAGGGGTTGCCGTCATCGCAGTCCGCGGGGCTGTCGCACGAGGTCGTGCCGTCGTTGTCCACGTCGTTCTGATTCTTCGTTGGGTCGCTGTCGTCGCAATCCACGAGGAGGTACCCACCGCCCTCGGACGCCAAACAGCCGTCGGGGCTACCGCTGGGGTCGGTGAACGACCCGTCCCCGTCGGCATCGAAGCCATCGTCGGTCACGCCGTTGAGGTCGTTGTCCTTCGCGTCGCAGGCCTCGTCAGCACCGGGGTAGACGGTGTCGTCGGCGTCGAAGCTCTGACCGTTGAAGAAGTCCCCGGGGTTCCGGTCGCCCACCACGGCGTCGCACGTGTGGAAGCCGTCCGCGTCCTCGTCGAGGGTGTTCTTGTTGGCGTTGGTGTCGTCGCAGTCGTCGATCCCAGCGGCGAGCGTGCTCTCGTCGGGAGCGAACGGCGCCGTCGTGCGCCAGTTGTCGCCAGCGGGGAACTCACCCTGGCAAGTCTCATCAATGAAGTTGGGGTTCCCGTCGCCGTCACCGTCCTGATCGCGATACCAGGTCACGAACGCGCTGACGTAGTCGGCGTCCTGGGGGGTGCGGCACGCGGAGTCGTAGGTGTCAGTGCTCGCCGGAATGCTCTCGTTGGTGCACGCCGCGATCTCGACGCTGGGGTGGATGTCGGAGTTGGTGTCGACGCAGTCGACCTCCAGCTTCTCGTCCCCCGGCTGCGGAGTCGGCGCAGCCGGCGTGATGATGTCGGCCTCGCAGTCGCGATAGTGACCATCGCGGTCGGAGTCCACCTCGAACTGCTCGATGGAGCCAGCCTCGTCCTGACCGAACAACAGGCCATCGCAGTTGTCGTCGATCCCACGGTTGAGCCGGGCCTCGTCGAAGCCGAAGGCAGGGAGATCGTTCAGCAGCGGGTACCCGCAGTACTCCTCGCGCCCGGGACTCTGGAAGACCGCCAGCTCGCCGGTGTCGTTGCAGTCGCGCGAGTCGTCACCGAGGAAGTTGGTGGTCCCAGGCTCCAACCCGCAGGGAGTAAACCCGTCGCCATCCTGGTCGAGCTCGAAATCTGCGAGGTTTCCATCGCAGTCGTTGTCGAAGCCGTCGCACAGCTCGGCTGCACCGGGCCAGATGTCGTCGTCGCCGTCGTTGCAGTCGAGGTTCAAGTCGCGCAGCCTGTCCCGCAGGATGCGCCCGTCCTCGGACGTGTAGTCCTCGTCTGGGCCCAGAGCGAAGAACCCGTCGCCATCGGCATCCACACGGTCAGCCGCGTGGAAGACGATTCCGCAGCCCGCCAGAGGCAGAAGCGCGAGCATCGGGAGCAGCCGCAGCAGAGACCCAGGGGTCACGCCAACTCGCACACGGTTTCGGAAGTCCGTCATCAGGTCCTCACCTTCGCCTCTAAAAGAGGATCCTTCCTCGGAGTCCGAACTGGAAGCGGGCCATCGAGGCCTTTCCAGAGAGCGTCTCCAAGGTCACGCTGCTGAGTTCCACAGAGGAGTCACCCTCTGACTGGAAGTGGTAGGCGGTGCCCCGAATGATGGGGACCACCTGGTCATATCGAACAAAGAATGAAACGCCGAGGTAGGTCGGCCCGGCCCCGGGGGCACCGAGGATGCCGACGTCTCCGTCAGGGCCCATCAGCACGGCCCACTGAGTCCAGCCGAGGTCGCCGAGGCTGAGACGCCCCGTCGCGCCGCCCGCGCCGGACAAACGGGCGCCGTAGGCGACTCCATCGGAGTCCGCCTTCAGGCTCTCCCCGGCGCATTGGTTGATGGCGGCGCCCGTGGGGAAGCTGGCGCCGGCGCCGACGTGAGCGCCGATCTGGCCCGTGAACCAGAGGCGCCCCTTGATGGGCGCCGAGAAGCGCGGCCCCACGTGGAGGGCCAGCGTGTTTGCTCGGGTCTGCTTGTGGCTGCAGCCGTCCACGGGGAGGTTCGCCCAGGAGATCCCGATGGGGAGTGCCACGGTGGCACCCTTGATCGGCGCCACGTAGTCCAGGCGCACTTGAGAGACCCAGTCGACCTCGGCTGAGCTGCCGCTCGCCTGCATCCGCGTCACCGTCGAGCCGCCCCCGCCCGCGGAGAGCGACAAGCGACGCTTGGCGAAGTCGGTGTCCGCAGGTCCGCCGGCCGCAACCCGCTGCTGGCGCAGCTGCTCCCGCCGAATGCGCTCCTTCTCCGCCTCCCGATCCTGCTCCTCCCGCATACGCGCCTGAGCGACTTCCCACTCGTCGGCCTTGCGCTGCTCCTCGAGCCGGGCCTTCTCGGCTGCCTCCCGGTCGGCGCGGGCACTGCGCTCAGCAGCTTCGCGGGCCTTCGCGTCGGCGTCGAGTTGTGCGAGCCGGTCTGCTTCCGCCTGGGCCCTGCGCTCCACCTCGGCCTGCGCCTTGCGGTCGTTGTCGGCGCGCGCCGCCAGCGCATCTGCTTCCGCCTTGGCTGCGGCATCAGCCTCCGCCTTGCGGTCAGCCTCGGCCTTCGCAGCCGCCGCTGCCGCGGCCTTACGGTCCGCCTCAGCCTGCGCAGCAGCAGCCTGGGCCTTCCGGTCAGACTCTGCCTTGGCCGTGCGCTCCGCCTCTGCCTTGCGATCCGCCTCGGCCTGGGCTGCGGCAGCGAGCCGGTCCGCTTCAGCCTGGGCCTTGCGGTCCGCCTCTGCCTGCGCCGCGGCCACCTTTCGGTCGGCCTCCGCCTTCGCATCGGCGGCCTTCCGGTCGGCTTCGATCTGAGCGAGTCGCGCAGCCTCCTTCCGGTCTCCCTCGGCCTTCGCCGCCGCCGCTGCCGTCGCCGCAGCTGCAGCTGCAGCTGCCTTCGCCTCGGCATCCGCTTCCGCCTTGGCGGCCAGCTCTTGCGCAGCCTTCTCCTCAGCCGCGGGAGACTCTCCCCGCTCGAGCGCCGCGACGCGGGCTTCGTGCGCCTTGCGCACCTTCCCCGCGTCCCTCGGGAGTTCCCAAACGGGCGCCTTGGCAGCGTCGAGCTGCCCGGACGGCAGGGCCTGCAGGGTGTCGCCCACCCAGTAGTCCCCGGCCGGGAGCACAACCCACTGCACCGAGACCTTCTCAGCGACGCCTTCGGCAATCACCGTCGGCATACGGTCCGTGAACGACTTCAAGAGCGGGTCTGCCGGCACGGGGTCGACCAGCGGCGGGAGCGGGTTTCCCCGACTCGGAGACCGCAAGCGCACCGCACCGAAGTTTCGCTCGATGAACGTACGGCGCTGGGCGATGCGGGAGTCCCACTCCCCTTCGGGGCCTCCGTCCCAGCTGAACGAACTCCTCGACGCCTTCTCCGCGTCGGTCAGCCACATGTAGGAGGCCATCGCGTTGCGACGCTCCCACCACAGGGCCGCGATCGCGTAGTACGTCTCCGCCGCGTTCTTCCCCTCCTGCATCGCGAAGGCTGCCTGGAAGGCCTCCTCCGCCTTGCGGAAGTTGCCGGCCTCCATGTAGGTCCAGCCCTGACCGATCTGTGAGCGATACCCCTGCGCCTCGGCCGGCGTGGCCGCCAAACAGCACACCAGACCAAGCAGCCCGACGAGGGCTGCCGGCAGACGGCTGGGCTTGGGGTATCGGAGAGTCAACGAAGGGGCCTCAGAGTCGCAGCTGGATGCCGAGCACCGCCTGGATATCGACGTAGACGCGGATCGAATCGCGCGCCTCGTTCTCTGTGGAGACGAACTTGTAGTTCGTGTAGCTCCAGGGGTTGGCCGAGTCAGGCTCCCGCTCCGTGAGGTTGGTGTTGATCTCACCCTCGTCGAGGCTGCCCCAGAGCGGCTGCGCGAAGCTGGGCCCTCCGGTCACGCCCACGAAGAGGCGGGGACGCCGCTTCCCCTTGACGATCGCCGGCGAGACGATGGCGTTGAGTCCGACCCGTGGGCCGAAGGACAGCGCAGGCACGAGGAAGCTGCCCTCAAGGACGGTGGCGGGCAGACGCTCGTCGCCCTCGCCGACCGAAGGCGCTACGACGCGCCCCTCGAAGTAGTACGCGTTCTCGTAGGAGAGGTGGAAACCGATCCGCGGAGACAGGTCGATCTTGCCGACACTGAACTCGAACCCGACGAGCAGGAGCCCTCCGGCGTTCAGCCGAGCGCGCGAGTCGCTGGTGAATACGTCCTGCTGCCGGTCGGGCGTGGCCTGGGCGCCGACCTGAAGGAGCGGCCCGACGCTGATGAGCAGCGAGTTCCCCGATGCGAACTGAATGTGCGGGCCGACGCCGACGTGGAGCATGCCGAGACCGGCCGCTCGCCCGTTCACGGTCGCGCCTGCCCGGGCACCACCACCAAAGTCGACCTCGAGACCGAGGGTCGCGAAGGTCGTCGGAGCCACCTCGATCTTGGTGTCCTTGCCACCGACGATCTTGTGCACTTCGCCGTCGATCTCGTACTCGCCCACGGGCAGCCAGTAGATCCCCTCGCTGATCCCCACCTGGCCCATGGTGAGCCGTGCCTTCTCGAAGTAGGACTTCTGCTCGGGGTCGTCGATGTCGCCGAGCGCCTTGAGCTTCACGCCACGGGTCGAGAGCTTCCCGGACCCGCCAGTCGCCTCGTAGACGACTCGGCCGTATGCGCGCTTCAGCCGGTAGAGCTGCGCCTGCATCTGGGCCGCTTCGGGTCCCTTTGCGAGCTCACGACCCCGCTCGAGGGCCCACACGAGGTCCTCGAGGTTCTTCAGCTTGACGGCGATCTGCTGGATCAGCGTCCACGCCTTGAGCTGCTTGGCGCCCTCGGGGTCGTTCACGACCTCCTTGAGCTGAGCCAGCGCCTTCGGCAACAGCTTGTTGCGGTAGAAGCTGTTGGCCTGAGCCATGTGGTACTGCCACGAATCCTGGGCCTGAGCGACCTGTGGCGTAGCCACGGTCAACAGCAGGCTTCCAAGAAGCACGAGAACAGCAGGGAAACATCTTCGAATCCAGACCATGGGCGGGCCCTTCGCTCGCTTGCCACGTGGACACCGCCCCGTTGGATGGGGCCCCCGTCGCGTAGACGGGCATAGTACCGGAGCGCACCGTGCTTTTGGGACGGGACGAAGTTGCCCGTTTGTGACACCCAAGCAGCAAGGGCGCCCCGAAGCCGGGACGCCCTTGCCAAAGAACCCTATCCAGCGTGCTTAACGCGGGATGTCGTAAGCGAAGATCTTGTACCAGGTCTTCGAATCCTCAGCCGCTGCTCCCTGGCTCGTGAAGACCAGTCGCCACTGCCCGTCCACCACCAGGAGGCGCGGATCACGGTTGTTCACGGTGCCGGTCTTCAGAACGCGCGGTGCGCCTCCGTCAATGGGGAAGATCGCGATCGGGTCACCCTGGTCGGGATCGTCGATGACACCGATGACGCCTCGGCCATCGGGCGTCCAGCTGAGAGCGCCCTTGCTGGGCACGCGCACGTTGGGACCGATGTTCCGGGCCGTGCTGCCGGGCTTCGCGTCGACGACCCAGAGTCCGAACTTCATCACCGACTCGGTGCCCTTGTTCGACAGGAAGGCGACCTTGTCACCCGCGGGGGCGAACGACGGCCGGGTGCTGTCCTTGCCAGAGAAGTTCACCAGCGGCACGGAGCTGAACAGGTTCACGTCCAGGACCATGACCTGGCTCTCGCCCTTGCCGGCCCGGACGAACGCGATCTTGTCGCCCGCGGGTGCCCACGAGGGGTAGATCTCGGCGTGGGTCTCGTCGAAGGTGAGCTGCAGCTCGGCGCCGTCATCCCACAGGTAGAGGTCACCGTTGCCGGTCCGGTTGCTGGTGAACACGAATCGGGGGCTCGACGGATCCCACGTCGGCTCCTTGTTCACGCCGTCGTCGATCAGGCCCGACCAGTTGTCGATGTAGACCTGCTGGGCGCCGTCGGAGTTGTTCACCGTGTAGGCGAACTTGCGAGGGGAGCCGCTGGGCGCCCACCCGAACATGTGGGTGATCCGCTTGCTTCCGCCGTAGCGAGAGGGCGCGTCCATGGACTCGGGGACGAGCATCATGGGGTCGCCCGTGAGACTGCGACCGCTGAAACCAGCGAGCCACAACTCGGTGCGCTTCTCGGCGGGGTAGTTCACCTCGTACGCCAACTCCGACCCGTCCGGGGAGAGCTGGGGATAGTGGGTGTTGCCCTCGTGCTTGGTGCCCAGCTCGACTGCCGTCGCCCCCTGGGAGGTTGCCGTGCTCGGGGTCATGGCGAGACCCACGGCGCCTGCCACGCACAGTCCTGCTGCGGCGTTCGCGATCTTCCTCATTGCTGTTTCTCCTCGGGGTGGGATCCGCCGGTGGCGGCTTCTTGCTTGTTCATGTCCGTCGGCGATGGCCGACCGATCTGTTCGACGAGTACGTGGCAGGCCACCTTCTGGCGACGGTCCACGGTGACGAGCTCGGGGCGTTCCTTGGCGCAGGCGTCGTCGGGACGTCCGCGGCTGTTCCAGACCTGGCAGAGACCCCGGTACGGACAGCCCACCGCCATGTCGATCTTCTGGCTCGATGCCTCCGCCAGCGCCTTTGTCTCTTCGGCGTCCGGCACATCCGCCCGTGCCGCCTCGAACAGGCGGAGGGTATACGGGTGGTGCGGAACCCCGGGAGCGATGCGTTCCTTTTCCATCACCTCGACGATCCTCCCGCGATACATCACGAGTATCCGGTCAGACACAAAACGGATGACGTCAAGGTCATGGGAGATGAAGAGATAGGCAGTGTCTGCGTCGCGGGCATCGAGCATCGCGTCGAGAACGTCCGCTTTCACGCTCGCGTCGAGCCCGGACGTCGGCTCGTCCGCGACCACCAGACGCGGCTCCGTCAGGAGCGTGCGCGCGACGGAGATGCGCCGCTTCTCGCCGCCGGAGAGCTCGCCGGGGTACGAGGCCGCCTTCTCGATCATCCCGAAGCGGCCCAGCTCCAGAGCGATGCGGTCCTCCGCCTCGCTCCCCACGACCCCGTGGAAGACCTTCAGCGTCTCGCTCAGGTGAGCGCGCACGGTCAGACCGGGGTTCAAGCAGGCGTAGGGGTTCTGATAGATCATCTGGTAGTGGCGACGATGGGCGGCGATTGCGTCCTGGGGAACCGCAAGCCAGTCCTCTCCGTTCAGGCGAACTACTCCGGATGTGGGCTCGACGATGCGCAGGATGCACTTGCCGAACGTCGTCTTTCCGGAGCCGGACTCACCGATGAGCCCGGTGACTTCGCCATGGCCCATGACGAGGTCTACGCCGTGAAGGACCGGAGAAGGGGCACTCTTCGGTCCAATGCCGAGAAAACCGCGGCTTCCTGGGAACGTCTTCGTGACCCCGAGGGCCTCGATGAGGGGCTTCGACTCAGCCATTGGACTGCCCCGCGGCGGCGAGGAGACCCACCGATTCGTTGAGGGCCGACGCGATGTCCTCGCTGTGGCACGCGATCTTGTGGCGCTCGGCGATGGTGTTCATGGGAGGTTGCACGGTGTTGCACAACTCCTTGTCCACGAGGCCGTCCCGGTAGATGGCGCAGCGGGACCGATAGATGCAGCCCTTGCCCACGACCACCCCGGTCCCACCGGTCTTCTTGACCCCGCCCTTGGTGTGTCCCTGACGCCCTCGGGCGAGAGCCTCGGCACGCTCCTTGAGTTCGCGGGTGTAGGGGTGAGAGTCCGAGTCGGGGTCCCCGAGGGCCGCGATGGGGCCTTCCTCCACCACCCGCCCGCGGTACATCACCGTGAGTCGGTCGCAGAGGCGCGCGACCATCGGCAGGTCATGGGAGATGACAATTCCGGAGAGGGCACCCTGACCCATAATGCGGTTGAGGAGTCCCACGATCTCCAGGCGGATGTGCGAATCAAGACCGGTCGTCGGCTCGTCGGCCACGATGAACTTTGGCTCTCCAGCCAGCGCAAGGGCAATCATCACGCGCTGCGCCATGCCGCCCGAGAGCTCGTGCGGATACAGCCCCAGGGTGTGCTGATCCGGCTTGAGGTGCACCTGGTCGAGCCAGTGGAGAGCGCCCTCCTCGGCTTCCTTCCCGTTGGCCTTGGGGCGAGCCACGAGGACCGCCTCCTTGAGCTGCGTGCCCACGGTGAGGAACGGGTTCAGAGCGCCATTGGGGTTCTGGAAGATGAAGCCCACACCGAGCCGCCGCAGCAGATCGAGGCGCTTGCGGAAGCGGCGCCGCCAAAGAGGCCAAGCCCAGCCGATGCGCATTCGCTGCGGAAAGAGCTCATCCCCCTCGGGGGCCCGGAACGGGGTGTACAGCTCGACCTCGTCGAGCACGTTCACCGCCGGTTGGTCGCCGATCTTGTAGATGGCCGAGCCGGAGAACACGCCGGGCTCGAGGCTCGAGAGGCCCATCAGGGCCCGCACGAACTGGGTCTTGCCCGAGCCGGACTCTCCCACCAAGCCGAGAATCCCGCCCTGCGGCACGGTGATCCGGCCGCCCTGCACGATGGGCTTGATGATCTTGCCGACCTGCACGCCGACCCAGACGTCGCGAGCAGTGAGGATGGCGCCATCGGAAGGCTCTGGAGCGTCGCTCACGTGCGCCCCCTCTCGAAGCGCTCACCGACAGCGTCGCCGAGGAACGTCAGACCGAGGATCGAGCCGACGATGGCCACGGACGGTCCGAGCACCGCCGCCGACATCAGCTCACCCTTGCTGCACCCGGCCAGCAGGTTGCCCCACGAGGGGATCGAGCCGGGCACGCCGTACTCCGGCCCGAGATAGCTGAGGCTCGTCTCGACGAGGATGAAGTAGCCGAAGAGATAGAAGAAGTGACGCGCGAGCACCGGCATGCAGTTCGCCCACAAGATGTGGTAGCCGAGGATGCGCGTGTCCGAGAGCCCGTGCGCCCGTGCTGCCTCGATGAACTCCTCCCGCTGGAACGCACCCACCTTCTGATAGATGGCCAGCGCCAGTACGGGGACGTAGGCGATGCCGAGCATCGTCGCCATCAAGAAGAGGCGCATGCCGACCGCGCGACCCGGGTCGTGGAGGTACGCAACGAAGAAGCCAACCGCGACGATCACGAGGATGAGACGGGGGTATGCCGCGATGACCGTGAGCATCAGCTTCGTGCTCGACTCGACGAAGCCACCGCGGAAGTACCCCGCGACGGCGCCGAAGAAGGTCCCAAAGAAGAGGGCGATCCCGCACGAGAGCAACGCAGGAACGAAGAAGGCCTGGGTGGCCTCCACCAGCGTGGCGCTCAGGGCGTAGCCATTGCGGTCGTTGCCGAGCAGCAGTCCGGTGACCGGACGACAGTTCGTCGTCTGGAAGCCTCCGCCGGTGGTGAAGCCGGTCTGACGTTCGATCTCGAGGTAGGTCTGGAGTTGATCCACGTCGATGAAGATCGCCGCGATTCGGAAGGCGACCAGCAGGAACAGGACGAACCCGCCGAACAACAGGCGGATGTCCGCGTGACGCCACCGCAGGATCGTGGCGATGACGTCGCGCACCGCGCCCTTGGCAAGCTTGCCGGCAAGGCTGTCTTCGGCGGACTGCTCCCCCGGATCCCGGTGGATGAGCTTGTCGGGATCCATCAGTGCCCCCCAGCCTTGCGGATGCGGGGATCGATGAAGATCTCCAGCAGGTCCCGCACAAGGGTCACGAGAGCCACCACCCCGGTAATGAAGACCGTGAGGGTGAGAAGAAGCAGTGGGTCGGGCTTCGTCGCCGCCTTCAGCGACAGCGTGCCGAGGCCCTGCACCGCGTAGATGTTCTCCGCGATGACGACCGACCCCAGCAGGAATCCGATCTTCGCCGCGCTCATGGAACTCAGCGGGAGCAACAGGCCCGGGAGCATGTGCTTGAACAACGATGCACCGCGTAGACCCGCCGCGTGAATGTAGTCACGGTTGCGGAGCTGACGGAACTCGTTCTCGAGCTGCAGGAGAAACTCGCCGAGGCTTGAGTCACCCACGAAGAGGATCGCTACGCACGCCAGGGGCGCAACCCACCAATTCACAGGGTGCGGAAGAACTCCAGCCTTCGTCATGAGGAAGCCGAGCACGAAGACCGGGGAGATGGACACCACCAGAAGCACTGTGCGCAGGAGCCCCCGCATCGACGGGAAGGGTAGCCACGTCAGGAACGAGACGAGCAAGAGCGTCACGAGGACGGCCACAAAGAGGGCGCCAAAGACGATCGGGAGCGTCTGCTTCGCTCCCAGGAGCACAACCTCCAAGACGGGGTCGCCGTTGAAGGCCGGCCCGATGTCCCAGATGAGGACACCCTTCCAGAAGACTCCGAAGAACCAGACCGGGAAGCTCGGGCCAGGGCGGAGGACGCGGCCCGACTCGATGGACTTGGTGCCCTCTTCGAGTTCCACCTCGGCGAACTTCTTGATGAAGTTGAAGCCGTCATCCTCGGTGGGGTCGTCCGCCGCCTGCTTGGGCATCGAACGCAAGAAGCCACAGGTGGTCGTCTCGACGCAGACCTCTTGACCTACCTGAGCCGTGTCCCAGTCCACGAGATCGCGCGCCTTCCCCGGCGACCCAGGCGAAAACCACAGCAGCCCGGCAAGGACCAGGCTGCTGAGAAAGAGGACGGCTACGAAATGGCCGACCTTCTGGCCTACGAGCCAGGCGGTTTTCATCATCCTCCCAGCGCTGAGCCGAATCGACTCGAGCGCCCTCCCCCACCCCGCGGCCGATGCCGCGGGGAAGGTCTACGTGGCTATTCGTCCTTCAGGGACCAGTCGGGGAACTGGGTGAAGTAGTAGAACGCCTGGAGGTGGGCCCCCTGGATGTCCCAGGAGATGGCCGAGAAGTTCCGCAGGCTCCACAGGAAAAGGTAGGGGGCGGTGTCCGCGAGGCGTCGGTGAATTTCCTTCATGTACGCCTGCTGCTCCGACGGGTCCTGAGACTCGTAAGCGCCGGTGAGGAGCTGGTTGGTGCGGTCGTCGCCGTAGCCGACGAAGTTGCGCACGCCGCCCGTGGCGAAGAGCTGCCCGATGTCTTCATTGACGTCGAAGGACCAGACACCCATCACGAGGTCGAAGTCCTTCTTCTCCATGATGCGCTCTTCCCAGGACTCACCACCGATGGCGGCCGGGTTCGAGACGTTGATGCCGAACTTCTTGAGCTGACCCACGATGTTCGTGGCGACCGTCTGCCCCTGCTCGCCGAGCGCTTCGTCGTAGAAGAAGCGCAGGTCGACGGTGTTGCCCTTGTTCGTCCAGTCGGCACCGGTCTTGGTGTACCCGGCTTCCTCCATCAGGGCCGTAGCCTTGCTCAGTTCCTGGCTGGGGACCGCGACATCGTGGTTGTAGTAGCGGGAGCTGAGGGTGAAGGGCCCGGAGATGAGCTCGCCTTCACCAATGAGGTCGAGAGCCTGCTGCCGGTCGATGGCGAGGCTCATGGCCAGGCGCACCTTCGCGTCGGCGAGGTGGGTGTTCTGCTGGTTGAACCCAGTGAACCACCAGCTCTTGGACGGGTAGGGCTTGAGGGTGCAGCACTGGTCGGCGTCGAGCTCAGCGCGCTGCTGCGGCTCCACCTCGATCATCGCGTGGCCATACTCATAGGACATCAACTCGGCCTGGGTGCGCTTCTCGGGCACCTCCTGGCAGCGAACCTCGTCGAGCTTCGGTGCCCGCGAGCCGGCGTCGTTGCGCTTGAGAATCCAGTTCTTGTGGTCCTTCTCGGCGACGGCGAAGGGGCCGGCGGTGACCGGCTTGGTCCGGTAGCTGTGGTTGTAGGCAACCTCAGTGCTCTTGAAGAAGTGCTTCGGCAGAATCTTCAGGTAGAGCTGGCTCGAGGGCGGCTCGCGGTAGGTGCGTCCAAAGGTGAGCACCACCGTCTTCGGGTCCGGCGCTTCGGCCTTCGAGATGAAGTCCCAGCGGTTGCGGTCCAGAGAGCGCGAGGACGGGTTCTTGTAGGTCTGAAGCGTGAAGACGACGTCGTCGGCAGTCACCGGCTTGCCGTCACTCCACTTCATGTCCTTCAGCTTGATGGTCATGATGGTGCCGGAGTTGTCCAGCTCCGCGCTTTCCGCGAGGACGGGCTGGGGCTGATCCGCGTAGTTGGGGGCCCAGAGGGCGACGTGAATCAGCTCATTGAGCCGCACGTCGGACATGCTGCGCTCGTGCACAGGGTTCGCGGAGAGGCCCATTTCGTCTTCGTAGAAGATGAAGGCTTTCCCAGCGTGCGCGGTTGGCGCATAGGCGCCGAGGAGCAGCAGGGCGAGAGCGGCGGCAGCGTATCGGGTCATCAGGCTTCCTCTAGTGATTCTGTCGGTCACCGCACGGCGCCAGCGCGCGCGGGGTTCCACGCGCTGTCGAGCGCCGCGAGGCCCTCCCGAACTGGAATCAGCTCGGAATAGACCTCCGTCAGGGGTCGGATGTAGTCGTTGGCGTAGTAAGGACGCTTCGTGTCCAGGTTGGCTCGGGCCAGCTCCATCAAGAGCGTGGGATCGTTCCGGAAGGAAATGCGTGCGTTGCGCAGCTGCTGATTGGGAGGAGTCGGGTTCTTGTCCATCGCCGACTCCAGCAGGCTTCTCGCCGAGACCCCGGCCGTCTCCATGTCGGAGCCAGCCTTCTCGTCGAGTCGGACGTCCATCGCGCGCTGCAGGTCCGTGGCTCCGTCGAGGAGCAAACGGCCGAGGAAGCGCTCAGACAATCCCATGCCCTGATCCATGTTGTGACCCTCCGGCCCAGTCCCTCGGATCTTCTCCCTCAGGGTGGCCTTCAGTTCGTTCGACAGACCGACGAACGCATCAAGGTCAGAAAGTTTCGCGGCGGCGGAGCTCGACAGGCCCGGAAACGCCTTGCCCAGACGGATCAGGGAGGCAGGCTGGCCCGTGCCGGAAAGATCGGCGAGGCGGTCCGCCGGGCTCAACCAACCGCTGAACACGACGTACGCGAGACCGTCCTCGATGGACGGGGCCTCGGTGGGGATCGTGGCGGCGCGCCCGAGGAGGATGTCCGCCTCGGCGACGAGCATTCCGAGGTCGCCGGCGCCAGCGGTCGCGCGGTGCGCGGCGAGGCCATTCCATCGAGCCAGGGTCCGCAAGTAGGTGGAATCGAAGTGGAACAGCGCCACCTCGAGCTTTTCGCCAGACTCCTGCGACTGCTCGAGCTTCTCGAGCATGTCCGCGATGTTGTCCTTCACGGGGCGGAGGTTCGCGGTGGCGCCGTCGTAGTCGCCTCGGGCGACCGCTTGCATCACCACGAGGCGGAGCGCGTAGGACGCAGTCGCCTCGGAGGTGGGCAGCTCTCCCAGAGTGGCATCCGCAGGGGCGTACTCCTTCGCGCTTCCCCACATGCGGGAGATCAGCGGATCGGAGCCCCAGCCGGCGCTGATGGTCTTCGCCAGATGCGCGAGGAGCGGGTCGGCCGCGGCGTTGCCCGCGTACGCCCCCAGGAGTTCCTTGCCCTTCGCCTCGTCACCGGAGCGGAGCAAGTTGAGACCCTCGAAGTAGTCCTGATGCACGCTGGCGAGGACATCCTCGGGCCGGTCCCGGCGGTGTGCGTAGAACTGCCGCCGAGCGACCCGGTCAATCTCCGCTCCCTGAGCCAGGGTGGTCCCCTTCTCGAGGTGCGTACGCGCCAGACCCACGCAAGGGAAGCCATCTGCCGCCCGGTCTGCGTAGCTCTTGGCCGACGGGGTGCATGCCTTGCCGAAGGCATTCACCGCCGTGCGCAAGTCGTTGTGATAGAGGTCGAGCCAGGCATTGCCCACGACCCCTTGCTTCTCCATGGGAGCCAGGAGCTCGGGTCGCTCGGCGACCTTGAACATCCAGCTCTCGGAGATGCCATCTCCTCCGGAGTTCTCGACACCGGGAGTGGACGTGCCTGCACTCGAGTCGTCGTCGCCCCCCCCACAGGAGGCGACGAGCAACGCGCACGACACGACGAGCAGCGCACCGACTCCCCACACGGGGGAACGGTGCAACATGACTCGAGGCACGGAGATCTGCTGCTGCCGACGGCTCACCGGGGCTCAGCCTCCCCGACGGGCTTCGAGGTCGGCCAGTTCGCGCTCAGCCTTCTGCAAAGCGTTCTGATTGCCGATTCCACCCGCGTAGTTCTTGTACTCGTTCCAGGCCTGGATGGCCGAGTTCAGCTTGCCCTCGTCACCCATACCGGAGTTCGACTTCGCGTTGTCGTCGTAGAGCTTGGTCCGGCAACGGGCCTTGATCTCGTAGGCGAGCAGCAGGCGCGACGTCTTCGACCTGGGGTTCATGTCGTAGGAGTTGCCGACGGTCTTGTCGACCGAGTCGATGGCGCCAGCGAGGTCGCCGTTGCGCATCTGGCACTTCGCCCGCTCGAGGTTGTACTCCGGGTGGTACTTGTTCCCCGACTTCTCCATGATCTTGCCGGTCGCCGAGCAGTGGGCCTTGTAGTCCCGCTTTGCCTCAGCGTTGGCCATGACAGCCGCCCACGCGATCGTGTAGTTCGGGTGATCCGCCGGGATTCCCTGGAGGTGACCCAACTCGCCGGCGGTGAGTCCACCGCCACCAGCCTTGCCACCGAGGGCCGCAAGAGTCGCCTTTTCGTAGTCGAGGTTCGTGACCTCAGCGGGCGCCGCCTCGGGCTCGGGCTCGGGCTCGGGTTCCGGCGCCGGCTCCGGCTCCGGCTCCGGCTCCGCCGCAGCGGTCTCGGGCTCCGCTTCGGGCTCCGGCTCGGGCTCCGGCTCAGGCTCAGGCTCGGGCTCAGGGTCAGGCTCACGGGCCGACGCCGAGTTATCGATGATCTGGCCTTCCTGGTAGCCGCTGCTGTTCGACGACGACGTGCTCGCAGAGACCGTCGGAGTCGGGCGCGGATTGCTGCTGCCCGTGTTTCGGGGCGCCGGCGAGGGGGACGGGGTGGGCTTCGGCGTGGCCGCAGCGCTCCCGGTGTCCGTTCCGCCGAGGTCGCCGAAGTCGAAGCTGCTGCCGAGGTCGAGCTCGCCAGAGGCATCCGCCGCGCCGTCAGCCGGAGCGTCCGTCGGGTTCTCGGCTTCCTGGCCAGCGAGGTCACTGACCTCCCCTTCGCCAGTGCCTTCTCCGTCGCCGCCGCCGGTGAGGAACTTGATGGCTACAAACACGACCACGATGGCTACCAGAGCGGCGATCGCGGCGAAGATCAGGGGGCCTTTGCCACCCTCTTCGTCGTCATCGTCGTCGTCGCCTTCGTCGTCGCCGTAGTCGTCGTCTTCCTCTTCGTACTCGTCGTCGTCGTAGTACTCGTCGTCTTCATCGATCATTCGTGCGTCCTCGCAGGCACGGGCAGGCCCATATCAAGCATCGCTGGTCTGAACTAGTTGCCGCGCCGAATGGCGCCAGACTGAATGGCCTTCTCGTCGATGAGAATGACCCCGGAGTCATCAACGACGTCCGCGCCCTTCTGCTCGAGCTGGACGGCCAATTCAATGCCGCCCTTCTCGTAGGAGAAGGGTCCCTTGTAGATGTAGTAACCAGGCACCTGAATCTGGATCTCGTACTTCCAGTTCCGCAGGAGCGAGTACTCCTGGAACGTCTGGCTGGACGAGAGAGAAGCGATCTCGAAGAAGCCGGTGTCATTCGTCAGGGCGACGCCGGTCATGTTCGTGGGATCTTCGGGCTGCTCGTCGGCGCCCTTCTTCTCGGGGTCGACGCTGGTCGGGTTGATCTTCACCGACGCCTGCGCGACGGGTCGCTCTTCGCCGTCCTTGATGGTCGTGATCCGGCCTGTGATCAGGTCCGAGGATCGGCCCTTGTCGCAACTGGCGGAGAACACCAGGGACAGGGTGAGGAGGACCAGAAGGGTCAGGCGGTATGGGGTGGCGCGGCGCTCAAGTCGGGTGGGCATCTGCCTCCTCCGGATTTCCAGTGTCTTGTTCTTCGGGGACGGGTGGGCATCCACAGCGTGGGCCCCACAGAGGGCTGAAATGCTTGCTGCTGTTGGCACTCAAACCCTCCTCATCCGGCTCGCGACCATAACACAGCCGCAGCCTGTCTAATTGGGACCCGGTTACTCTTTCCGGACCGCCCCACGTTCGAGTTTCTTCTCGTTGTCCTTTACGCCCCCAGACGTATCCAAAACGTCCATGGGCTTCTCTTCGATGGCGACCTCGACCCAGGCCTGCCCGCCGGTGTACGCGAACTCTGCCTGAGTGATGTAATAGCCCGCTACTTCGACCTCGACCACGTACGTCCATCCCTTGAGGATGGGGTACTCGGCGTGCGTCTCGGCTGACGTCAGAGAGCCAACCTCGAACTGGCCGCTCCCCCTCGTGAGGGTGACTCCACGAAGGTTCTGGACAGCTTCGTACTCGAAGGGTTCCGCCTTCTTGCTCGGATCTTTGGGCCACACCCGAACCTGGGCCTCGGAAATGGGCTGACTCTGACCGTCGCGGGTGACCGAGATCTGGCCGGAGATGGAGCGCGACGCGCTTCCCTTCGGACATCCCGCCAGTCCGAGCACGATCAGCAGCGCCAGCGCCGCGGCGACTCCGTACTTCCTCATCGCCTCTCCTCTCGACGCTTGAGCTTCGGATCCTCGACGAGGTGTCGAAGTTCGCTCCACCACCGGCCGAAGTCTCTCTCGGTCGTCTCTCGCTCGAGGTTCTGGTACTCGCGGAGCACCCCCCGAAGGATGTGCACCATCCGGATTTCCCCGTGGTCGGACGAGGCGCCCAGGAACGCGGCCCGGAGGATCGAGTTCTTGATGTTGCCGCCCGTGAACTTGTAGCGCTCGGCCAGGAAACCGAAGTCCACATCGTCCCCGAGCGGCGCGTCCTTCGGGAACGCGCGCTGCCAGATCTCCTCCCGGGCCCCGCGGTCGGGGAATGGGAACTCCAGCACGAAGTGGAAGCGACGGGTGAACGCCTCGTCGATGTTCTGCTTGAGGTTCGAGGAGAGGATCGCGATGCCGCTGTACTCCTCGATGCGCTGGAGTAGGTAGTTGGTCTCGAGGTTGGCGTAGCGGTCGACGGCGTTCCCGACGCTCGTGCGCGACCCGAAGAGAGCGTCCGCCTCATCGAAGAGCAGCACGGCCTGAGCCTCTTCGGCGCGGTCGAAGATGGCCCCGAGGTTCTTCTCGGTCTCACCGACCCACTTGCTCACCACAGAGCTGAGGTCGACCTTGAACATGTCGAGCCCGAGTTGCCCCGCGATCACCTCGGCCGCCATGGTCTTTCCGGTGCCGGACCGACCGAAGAACAGGGCCTTCGCACCCGTCCCCCGCGGGAACTTCTCTTCGAAGCCCCACTGCTCGTACACCTGACCTCGGCGCTCGACGAACGCGATGAGCTCCGTGAGGTGGTTCTTCTCCCGAATGGGGAGCACGAGGTCGGGCATCTTGAAGCTGGGTTCGACGCGACGGGCCAAGCTGCCGATGTCCTTGCTGAACTGCGCCTTGGCGCCGGCCACCAGGTCGTCGAAGGCGAGCTCTGGGTCCTCGTCGTGACGGGCCCACGCGAGATCGCGCCCGAAAGCCACAGCCTGCTGGAACTGATGGCGGTTCATGCGGTAGCGATTGGCGAGGCTCTGGATCTCTTCGCGATCCACGTCCACCGCGATGTCGACGGCATCCAGCAGCGAAGCGATGACCTCCACCCGCTCCGAGTACGTGGGGTCCGACACGGCCACGGGGGCCGAGTGGCGATTGTCGTCGAGCCACGACGGGGGAGGAGTGGAGGCTGCTGGCATCACGATGAGCCCGCGATACGTCTGCACACGCCGCCAGACGGCCTCGAGATTTCGCGCGGCTGCAGGCTCCTCGTTCGAGACGTCGGGGAAGCCGACCACGAGGAGGGCGGCCCCGAAGAGATAGGCGTCCCGGAGGGCCTGGCCGACGTCGCCGAGCATGTGCTCGCCCCCCGACATGAACGCCCCGATCTCGAGCGCGACCACCGGGCGCTTCAGCGCGCTGCACAGCAGATCGGCCGCAGCGCGGCACGCACGCTGCTCCTTGCCGATGAGGAACACGGTCACCTCACGCTTGCTCTCCAGAACCCTGCGGGAGACGGAGGCGAGCTTCGAGCTGAGATCCGCGGGCAACGCGTAGCTGGGCGGCGGATCCGGGACCCCGAGCCACCGAGCCCGATCGGCGACGGTCTCGCTCATGCGGGGCACACCGAGGAGCCATCCCGCGGTGGCGTCGCTCACGCGCACGTGCCGCTGAGACAAGGGCTTCATGTCGTCCGCCCGCGCAGCCATCAGCTCGAGCAGGCCCTGCTGAAGAAGGGGGGCGCCCGCCTCGAAGCGAGAGAGCAATGACAGGCGATCCCGGCTTCCCAGGAGCGGCGCAAGGATGTCGACGATCAGCCCCACGCTCGCGATGCCGCGGGTGAAGTCATCGTGCAGATACGCGTACACGCGGCGATACCGACGGTCGACCTCGGGGGAGAGCCCGATGAGCAGGACCTCGCGATCGAGAGGACTCAGTCCACACCGAGCGCAGAGCTGGTCGAAGCGGGAGGTCCGGCCCGATCGGGACGCCGCAAGCTCCTCGGCCTGGATCCGCCGGGAGAGCACCGCCGCCGCACGGTCGAGAGCGGCGAGAGACTCCGCGGCGTCGGGGTCCTGAAGCCGCGTTGGCGGCAGCCCGGAGAGTGCGGAGAGGTGCTGCTGAAATTCCTGATCCGTGACGTAGAGATCCTCGAGGGGATCACCGTCCTCGTCGAGCTCGGGGCTGTCGGGGGCTGGGGCCTTGCTGCCCTTGAGGAGCAGGTAGAGGCGCGCGACCCGCAGGTTCGTGAGCTGGAGGCGGCGCCGCAGACGCTCGAACTCTTCGGCCTCCGGAACGGCGCCTTGGGCGGAGTTTCCCGCCGGTGGTGCGTCAGCCTTCCTCGCGCCAGCTTTCGTCAAACGTATCCCGCTCTGTCGGACCTGAGTTTCCCCGAGGTGGGGTCAGGAACCATCCTGGTCGAAGAGGCTCACGCCGATGCGACCCACTCGCGGCACCACCATCAGAGGATGGTCGATCTTCGCGAAGACCCGATAGGTCAGGTACGGGCGGATCTTTCGCTCGAATCCCTTGAGCAGCAGACACGCATCGCCAAACGCCAGGTCATCCACGAGCTGGACCGAGATCCTCTCCATGACGACGTTCTTGTTGGCGTTGGGCATGATCTTGCCGGTGGGGTCGACCTTGAGGTCGAGGCCATCCGACTTGAGCGGCCGCCCGACCGAGTCGAACAACCGCCCATTCAGCTCAAAGGGCTTCGGCTGGTAGATGAGCGTCGGCTCCTGATGGAACCCGTTCATGATCGCCCCGAGGATCGCGTTGCTGAGATCGGGCTCAGAGCTCTCCACGAAGCAGATGAAGTAGAGGTACATGAAGCGCGGCGGGATCTGAGCCACGTCCTGGCGCGTGGGATCGGCCGCCTGGGGCCCGCGCACGTACGGGCGAACCGCGAAGCCGGGGAGCCCGATGTCATCGATGTCATCGACTCGATACATCGAGCAGTAGATCGTCGCTTCCTCGTCGTCCTTTGGCTGGGTGTCCAGATCCTTGTGGATCCCGACCCAGTTGAGCTCGAGGCTGTCGCAGATCTCCTGAAGCCGGTCGCAGAGCACGCTGTTCACATGCTGGAGGACCCGGAAGTCAGCCACTCTTCCTCCCTTTCCAAAATCAGAGGCAAGCGAGTCTATCAGCGGCGCCGCACCTCGTGGCGTGGCGGGCGATGGTGGTCCCCTGCGGGTGGTCGCTCTCCCCGTCATCCAGGGGCCCCAAGCAGAAACGGCCCCTCCGAAGAGGGACCGTTTTGCGATGGTCGGGGAGACAGGATTTGAACCTGCGACCACTTGACCCCCAGTCAAGTGCGCTACCAGGCTGCGCTACTCCCCGAGAACCACTGACTTTTTCGGCGTTTGCCGAGTGGGGTATCAGCCAGAGCCCCGGGAGGATGCTCCCGGGCCTTGCCGGTGTCAACCCATCGAAACGTTGAGAATCGCCCCCGCGATGCTGGACGCGGAGGCCTCGCGGTCAGAACCCAGCACAATCCTCCGTCCTTCCGGGACCGGGACCCGCACCGCGCGCACCCTTGCGACCCGCGGAAGGTGACAGTCGAGCCACAAGAGATCGCCATCCGCCGTCGCGGCCTCCTTGAACGACTGCCCATGCAGCGGCGCGTTGTCGAGAAACAGGCGCGACAGAAACGGGACCTCGGTGACGAAGTGTCCACCAGCGTGGACCCAGCGTTCGAACAGGGAGCCCGCGGGACGCTCCGAGCGGGCGAGGCTGCTCAGGCTGCCGCCCTGAAGCTCACGCACCAGCGCGGCGTCGAGACGCCCACCTGGGATCACGAGCACGGGTCTCTCGCCATCGATCCACCGCACGGCCTCTCCGTCGGCAACGACCTCGGGCTCGGGGACCACCACCTCGGGCTCCGGGTTCGCGGCAGCTTCTGCTGCCTTGCGCTCCGCATCCCGGCGTGCGCGCTGGAGTGGAGTCAACCCATCATCCGGCGGAGAGGGCGGGGCCGGCGGACCCGGCGGCGGGGGGGGAGCCGGGGCCGGCTGGTTCTCCGCGAGGTTCTTCGGCGCTGCTGCCTGGCTGAGAGCCTGGACCTCCGCCAAGGCCATCTGCACTGAAAAGGACTGCCAGTAGCGGGGGTCGAACGTGCCGCCGGGTCCCAGCAGCGTCAGAGCCTGCATGCCCTCCACGTCCTGGATCGCTCCGGGAGGCACCCGGGAGACGAATCGCGATACGGCTTCGGGGGTGAAGAGACGGGGGTAGAGGCGCACCTTGGCGCGCAGGTTGGCCTCGGCGGCGGCCGCATCGGGCTCTCCCTCGACGATGGTCCCGTCCGCGGCCAGCCGCGGGTTGTAGAGCCACTCCAGCAGGGTGAGTCCGTACAGCCACTTCGGCTCGTCGAAGAGGACGACGCCCCAGCCGATCACACCGTAGATGCCCACCGCGGCGAGGTGGGCCTGGGTGGTGATGGCTACCTCCATCCCGATGCCCACGGCCTCCTGAAGGGGCTCGCCCTGCATCATCGGCATCGATCGGACGGCCCAGACCCGCTCGAGACTGCCCCGGAGAGGCATCGAAGGGATCATCGAGGTCTCCATCGCGCCGTCGTCCGCGAGCAAACGCCAACCTGCGCCTCCCGCGAGCTCGAGGCGAGTCTGGACGTCGGGGAGGGCCTTGCTGGTCCCGATGGGGACCAGCAGATCGACTAGCGGTGCGCCGCGTGGCACGTCGGGCATGGGAGCTCCAGTGAGGAGACCGGCGGAGAGCCGGTCGAGGGTCTACTGCTCTGGGTCCTGAGCGAGGTCCCTGACCTTGCGCCGCAGGGTCAGCAGTTCTTCGCGCATGAGACGAAGCGAATCGGTGCGGTATCCATCGAGCGTCTTCGGACCGGCGTCGATGGTCATGGCCTCGGCCGGTGGCTCGGGCTCGGGCTCGGCGATGGGCAAGGGCTGTTGTCCCACGAGCATGGTGCGCTCGCGATCCTTCCCGCCGCGGAGCTCCGAGCGGGCTCCCGCGATAGTGAACTTCCGGTTCCAGAGCAGTTCGCGAATGCGCAAGACCTGCTCGATGTCTGGACGGCGGTAGCGGCGCTGTCCAGACTTGCCCTTCTGGGGACGCAGAGTAGGGAACTCGCCTTCCCAGAACCGGAGCACATAGGCCTTTACGCCCGTGATCTTGGCCACTTCGCCGATCCGGAAGAAGACCTTGTCGGGGATCACGACGTCTTCGAACGTCGGCACGGGATTGGGGATACTCATCTCACCCCCCGGGGGCTCAGCCCTCGTTCAGAGAGTCCTTGAGGACCTGGCTCGGCTTGAAGGTCAGGACGCGGCGCGCCGAGATCGTGATCTGTTCACCGGTCTGCGGATTGCGGCCTGTGCGCGCCCTCTTCGGACGCACCACGAAGTTGCCGAACCCGGAGATCTTGATCTTCTCACCGTCGGCGAGGGTGTCCTTCATGGTCTCGAAGACCAACTCGACCACCTCGGCCGCTTCCTTCTTCGAGAAGCCGATCTGCTCGTAGACCGCCTCGATGATGTCCGCTTTCGTCATCCCCTACTCCGATGTCGTGTACAGGCTCACGCAAATGTCGTCCTGCCGCGTCGTGGTCTCCGGGTCCCCACCGGCCACCACTGTGATGGTCCAGAACCGCTCATCCACGGGGGAGGGCTCCATCTCCAGCTCGTTGAGATCAAGGTCGCCGTTGTCGACAGTCACCGTCGCCCGGCCAACCGCCGTCGTCGGGTTCCCCTGATTGCTCCCAGTATCCACGAGTTCGACTGTCAGCACGAAGCGAGTTCCCGCCGGTCCCGATGGAGGGGTCAACTCGGCGGTGCCAATGACGTCGAGGGCGAAGAGTCCCGGAGCCGAATGAAGCTCGATGACCGTCGTGTCGTCGTCCCCGGCAGAGTCGTCGTCGTCCCCGGCGGAGTCGTCGTCGTCCCCGGCGGGGCTGACGCTGATGGGGAAGCAGTCGGTGTCCGCGGCGTTGATCAACGACCACTCGGAGCTGCTGGGGCAGCCCACCAACCCCGTGGCGAGCAGCACGCCCACGGTGAACCTCAGCTTCGTACCCACGGTCGTCACAGACACTCTCCGTCCCTTCGGCAGCGCACTCTATCCCCGCAGGGAGACCCCGTCACGGGCCACGAGCTGCTTCTCCACCTGCGCCATCGCCGCATCCACTTCGCCATCTTGCAAGGTCCGGGTCGCGGCGCGGAACCGCAGGCGAAGCGCGAGGCTCCGGTGGCCTGCGGGAATTCCCTTGCCCCGGTACACGTCGAACACCTCAGCGCCCTGGAACGATCCCTTGCTCGCCTTGGTCGCCGCCTTCGCGGCCGTCTCCGTAGCCCACTGGGCCGGCACCGCGTCGGGCACCACCACAGCGAGGTCGCGTGCGAGCCCCGGGTAGCGGGACGGCGAGGCGAACTTCATCGGCTTCACCTTGCGCGGCGCCAGCATGTCGACGTCGAGCTCAAAGGCGTAGACGACGCGGTCGAGCTCGAAGCCCCGCAGGGTCGGCACCGCGATCCGGCCCGCCCAGCCCGCGACCTGAACCTCTCGGCCTGGTCGGACGAGCAGGCCAGCCTCGCGAGGATCGAGGAATGCCGGGAGATCCCCATCGGCCGTCCAGCGGAACCCCTTGGAGTCCAGAGCCTTCATGACTTCGTCGGCGGCCCCCTTCGCATCGAAGAAGTCCACGTCGGGGACCGAGCCACCCCAACCAGCGGGGCGGCGTGCCCCGACGAGCACACCAGCCACGGCGCGGCGCTCGATGACGGGCGGCCGGTCGCCGGGACGACCCGCGTCTCCACCAGAGAGGATGTCGGCAAACCCACCTTCGCGGGCGAGGAAGGTCGTGCGCAGCTCGAACAGCCGCACGTCGGACGCGCCCTGATGCAGGTTGCGGGACGCGGCGTCGAGCAGCGACGGCAGCAAGAGCGGGCGCAGGACGCCTCCCACTTCGCTCAGAGGGTTGCCGATGCGCACGGCCCGCACGCGACGGGGATCATCCTCGGCTAGACCGAGGCGCTCGAGCCATGCCGGGTCGATGAACGAGAAGTGCACTGCTTCGGAGAGGCCGGCGGCGACCAGGGCGTCGCGAACGCCTTCGACGTTCGGTCCGGGCGCGACACGGGGCACCGAGCGCAAGGGCTGCTTCGGGAGACGCTCCGGCACCTGATCGAAGCCCACGAGGCGGACGATCTCTTCGAGCACGTCTACCTCCCGCTCGATGTCGAAGCGGTAGGACGGAGGAGCGATCGACCAGCCCCGATCGGTGCGCTGCGGCTCGAGTCCATCGCGATCGAGCAGGGTGGTGACCTCCTCCTGGGACAGCTCGATGCCGAGGAGTCCAGCAATGCGCGCCTCCCGAAGCTCCACGCGGGGCCGAGTGACCGGCGCTGGGTAGAGGTCGAGGATCGCCCCGTCGAGGGTTCCCCCTGCGGTGCTCTGGAGCAGCTCGATGAGCCGCAGCAAGGCGGCGCCCGGCAGCTCCGGGTCCACTCCCCGCGCGAAGCGATGCGAGGCGTCGGTGGTGAGCTTCAGGCGGTGGGCCGTGCGACGGACCGAGGCCGGGTCGAAGTGCGCGGACTCCAGAAGCAGGGTCGTCGTGTCGTCCGAGACCTCGGAGTTTTCGCCGCCCATCACGCCAGCGATCGCGACCACGCCCTCACCGTCGGCGATCACCAGATCGTCAGTCACCAGTGTGCGCTGGACGCTGTCCAGGGTGGTGGTCGCGCTGTCGGCGCCCGCGCGGCGAATGAGGAGGCTGCCACCGCGCAGGTCACGTCGGTCGAACGCGTGCAGGGGGTTGCCCAGCTCGAGCATCACGTAGTTGGTGCAGTCGACGACGTTGTTCACGGACCGCAGTCCTGCCGCTTCGAGGCGCTGCACCATCCACTTCGGTGAGGGACCGACCTTGACCCCATCGAGCACGGCACAGGCGTACCGCGGGCAGCCTTCGGCGTCCTCGATGGTCACGTGCACCCCGCGGTCCCCCGACCCCACCGTTCCGGTGGCCGAGGCCCCGGAGCCTCGGTACTCCAGCGTCGCTAGCTCGTCGTCCCCAGTCGCCCGGCCCTTGAGCGGCCAGCCGGAGACGGCCGCGAGCTCGCGCGCCGTGCCCAAGATCGAGAAGCAGTCTCCGCGGTTGGCGGTGGGCTCAGACTCCAACGTGACTTCGCCTGCCTCGAGGACATCGAGGAGCGGCACGCCGATGGGGGTGCCGGGGGGCAGGATCAGGATCCCGTCCGCCTCGCCCGAGAGCCCAAGCTCGGACCCGGAGCAGAGCATTCCTTCGGACACCTGCCCGCGCATCTTCCCCTTCTTGATCTTCGTGCCGTTGGGGAGCTTCGTGCCCACGGTGGCCAGGGCGACGATGTCGCCGGCCTTGTGGTTGGTGGCGCCGCACACCACCTGACGCTCTGTGGATCCGTCGAAGGGCTTGGTCACGGTGAGGCGGTCCGCATCGGGGTGGCGATCGACGGCCTTCAGCACCGCAGTGATGACGCCATCCCAGGCGGGACGCTCGTCGGCCGCGACCTCGGTCTCGATGCCGCCCGAGGTCAGCAGGCCACAGATCTGCTCGGGCGTGCCCTGCAGATCGACCATCTCAGAGAGCCAGGACATGGGAACCAACATCAGAATTGCTCCAGCATGCGCACGTCGTTCTCGAACAGGATTCGCAGGTCGTCGATGCCGTACTTGAGCATCGCGAGGCGGTCGATTCCCATGCCGAAGGCGAAGCCCTGGACCCGGGAAGAGTCGTAGTCGTCGGCGTCCTGGTGGTCGAAGACCAGTGGATCGACCATCCCTGATCCGAGCACCTCCAGCCAGCCCGTGCCCTTGCAGATCCGGCATCCCTTGCCGCCGCAGCCGGCGCAGGTGACGTCGACTTCAGCCGAGGGCTCGGTGAACGGGAAGTAGCTGGGGCGGAAGCGGATCTTCGTGCCCGGTCCGAAGTAGGCCCGGGCGAACTCCGCCAGCGTGCCCTTGAGATCGGCCAGGGTGATGTTCTCGTCCACGACGAGGCCCTCGACCTGATGGAACATGGGCGTGTGGGTCAGATCGTTGTCGCGGCGGTACACCGTTCCGGGGCAGATCATGCGGATCGGCGGCTTGCTCCGCAGCATCGTCCGAACCTGGACCGGTGACGTGTGGGTCCGCAGCACGACGCCCTCCCCGGGCGCCAGCTCGGCGCCGGGCCGGAAGTCCGAGACGTAGAAGGTGTCCTGCATTTCCCGCGCGGGGTGACCCTTCGGGATGTTCAGGGCCTCGAAGCAGTGCCAGTCCGTCTCGACCTGCGGGCCCTCCTCGATGGAGTACCCCATGGCCGTGAAGATGTCGGTGATGTCGCGCCACGCCCGCGTGATGGGATGCAGGTGACCCGACCACGGCACGCGGCCGGGAAGCGTCACGTCCACCGGCGCATCGGAGGCGGCACCGAGGGCTGCGTCCTTGATTGCAGCGAGGCGCTGGGCGAAGAGACCTTCTACGGCCTTCTTGGCCTCGTTGATCGCGCGCCCCGCGGTGCGCCGGGCGTCGGGCTCCAGGGTCGGGATCTGCTTCAGCAGGGCGGCGATGCTGCCCTGCTTGCCGAGGTAGTCCGCCTTTGCGCGGGAGAGATCGGCCTCGGACCCAGCGGCGAGAAGCGCCTCTCGAGCCTTGCTGGCGAGATCGTTGGCCTGGAGTGACAGCTGATCGCTCATGACGATCTCCATAGGCTCGATGGTGCGATGGGGAGGAAGAAGCGTGACCGCCACGGGGTACACCGTGACGCGCCGCCCCCATACAAGAAAACGCCCCCGGGTCACCCCGGGAGCGCTCCTCGAAATTCAGTCTCGAGAGCTACCCGCGGGCGACCGCAACCAGCTCCGTAAACCCCTGGGGGTCCTCGATGGCGATCTGAGCGAGCATCTTCCGGTTCACCTCGACCCCAGCAGAGCTGAGACCACCGATGAAGCGGCTGTACGACAGGCCATTGAGGCGCGCCGCAGCGTTGATGCGGACGATCCAGAGACGACGGAAGTCGCGCTTGCGCGTGCGACGATCGCGGTACTGGTACTGGCGAGCCTTCTGCACCGCGTTTACCGCGGTACGGATCAGGTTCTTACGGCCTCCGAAGAAGCCTTTGCTCGCCTTGAAGAGCTTTTGTAGACGCTTGCGCCGGATGACGGCGCGCTTGACGCGAGGCATGGCTCGGTTCCCTTCGTGTCCCCTACTTGTAGGGGAGCATCCTGTTCACACGGGGGGCATCGGCCTCGGACATCACCACTTGGGTCCGGAGTCCACGCTTCCGCTTGGTCGACTTCTTGGTGAGGATGTGGCTGTGGTAGGCGCGTCCGCGCTTCCACTTTCCGCCAGCAGTCCGCTTGAAGCGCTTTGCAGCGCCGCGGTGGGTCTTCATCTTCGGCATGACAGCTTCCTCTGTGCTCGCGCGGTGCCTGATTCGGGCGGCCCCAACGCGGGCGGGCGGCGTCTATAGACGAGTCGGCATGACGCGTCAACTTTCATGAGTCTCGAGCGAGGCGGATAGGATGCGTTCATGAGCGAACGCCCCGTCACCCGGATTCTCACCCGACGCCAGACTGCGGGAAGGTTGCTCGAGCACCGTCCCGACCTCTCGGTGGTGCGCAATCAACGACGTCGAGCTCGAGAGCTCGCCGCCTCCCTCGGCAATCGATCCGGCGCTGTCGCCGTACTCGCTGCCTGGCTGGCGGCGAATCCTGACTCCGATGTACGCGACCTGTCTACTGCTCTCGACAATCGATTGCAGCTTCGGCTCGTGTCGGTGCCCCCAAAAGAGCGCACGCCCGAGGTCACAGAGGCTGCTCTGGTCGAGGAGTCCTTTGGTCTCGGCTGGGAGCAGCTGGACGAGGAGACCGCTGCAGAGATCCTCCTCTACGTGTCGCTCACGGGTGGGATCCCCCTCCCCCAAGAGCTCGCTGCCGAGCTCGCCGGCGTCGACGCAGCCGGGGTGGATGAGGTCGTCGAGGCGGGCTTCGCTGCCCGCGACGCTGCCCACTGCCTCACCATCGACGGGGCCACGCTCACCTTCCTGGAGAGCCGCCGTGAGCTCCCTCAGGCCCGCCTTCAGCGTCGCCTGCGCCTCGCCCTCGGGGTGCGCGATCACGCCGGGCGATCGCCCACGGGCCGCGTCGAACTCGACTCTCTCGCCGAGCTCGCCTGCGATCTCCTCGGAGAGCTCCGACAGCCCTTGCCCATGGTCTCGCTGTGTCACCGCCTCGCGGAGCGGCTGCGTCGGCGCGGCGATCTCTCCGGCGCCATGCGCTGGGTGCAGCGGGGGCGGGTCGCAGCCCAGGCCCTCGGTGACGATGGCCTGGCCTTCGTGGGCCTCCTCGCGCTGGATGAAGCCTGCATCGTCCTCGCGGATCAGTCCTCGGTGGCTGCGCGTCCTCACGTCCAGCGAGCCGCGCGGTTGCTCGCCGCGGCCAGCAAGGCGGGGCACCCCGGCGCAGACGCTGCCCTGCTGAGGGCTCAGCTGCTGCGAGCGCAGATCGAGTACGCCACCCACCCCTCGGCTCCGGAGAAGGAACTGCGCGGGCTCTCGGGCAAGCTGGGGCGGGAGCGCGACATCCCGGCCCGGGCCGCCGCCCTCCAGACCCTGGGGACGGCCTGCTTTCGGCGCGGCGACCGCAGCGCCGGGCGCGCCCTTCTCCACGAGGCCCGAGGCCTCCTCGAAGAGGTCGATGAGGGCGGCGACAGCGGCCTGACCGCCATGCTGGTCGCCGAGGCGCAGGGCATGCACCCAGCTGCGGATCCGAAGACGGTGGACCAGCTGCTCGAGCGGGCCCGCGTGCTCGCGGGAGGCGAGATGGACCGTCCACCCCAGAGCTCCCTTCCTCTCGCGCTCCACGAGCTCGGGCTCGCCGCCGGCGACAAAGGCGATCGCGAGGCCGCCGCGACCCTTCTCGACGAGGCCGCGATGCTCGCCAGCTCGCTGCTCCCGCGCAGCCACCCCGTGACCGCGACCACCGCCTACAGCCGCGGACTCCTGTTCTTGTCCGATGGCGAGTTTCGGCGGGCCGAGAAGCAGCTGGATCGCGCCCTGTCGGGGTGGGCCGGCGCCTATCCCAAGGCCCATCCGATCCACGCGATCGGACGCGCGGCCCGGGCGTGGGCCGGGGCGCGCGCAGGCGAGATCCGCCACGAGGATGCGGCGCGCGCCGTGGATGAGGCCACCGCGGCCCTCGGTGAAGCCAAGGGTCTCGACCCGGGCTGGACCGCGCAGCTGCACGCTCTGCGCGCCGACCTCACCGCGGTCCCCGTGTGAGAGATGGAGTCCGGAACGAGAAGAGGCCCCGGGACATGTCCCAGAGCCTCTCTTCGAATGGTAGGCCCGACCAGGATTGAACTGGTGACCCCTACCGCGTCAGGGTAGTGCTCTCCCACTGAGCTACGGGCCTTCGACGCCGCACAAGGGCGGCAGCGGGGCAGAGTTATATCCGCTGGGAAGATGGTGTCAATGGAGCCCACGCGAAAGCCAGGCACGAGCCTCGACTTGCTCGCCCTTGCCGGCCTGCTGCTCATTGTGGGATCGGCCCAGTTTGCCCACGATCGCATTGTCGGATCCGACGGCTTTTTTCACGTCGCCCAGGCGCGCCGCATCCTCACCGACGACATGCCGTGGATGCCGCTGTCGATCTTCGCCGATGGCTGGGTCGACCATCAGCTTCTCTTTCACGCGGCGCTCGCTCCTTTCGCCTGGATGCTCGACCCGATCACCGCCGCGAAGGTCGGAGCCGCCCTGTTCGGCGCCCTCGCGCTCTGGGTCCTCCACCTGACGTTGCGGCGTCAAGGCGCCCCCCTCCCCTTCCTCTTCGCCCTCCTTCCACTCGCCGTCTCCTGGCAGTTTCTCGTCCGACTCGAGATGCCCCGCGTGCAGGGCCTCTCCCTTGCGCTGATGCTCGGCTGCGTCATCGCTCTCCTCGAGGGACGGACTCGCCTCCTCTTCGCTCTGGCCTGGGTCTACGCGTGGACGTATCAGGTGGCCCTTCTCGTCCTCCCCATCGCGGTTCTGCATGCCCTGGTGTCGCGCCTCCCCGTCGGGATGGAGCAGCGGCGACGGGCCTGGAGCGGGCCCCTGGCCGCCCTCGCGGGCCTCACGGCGGGCTTCGTGGTCCACCCGCACTCCCCGGGCACCCTCCGCTTCTTGTGGCAACACGTGGTGCTGAAGGTCCTGAACCGGGACACCTTGCCCGTGGGATCCGAGTGGCTCACCGGCGGACCTGTCGAGTTGATGAGGACGGGAGGCGGCGGGGTCGCCCTCCTCATCCTGGCGATCGTCCTGCTCCGCCCCCGCGCGGGCCGACTGCCTCCGTCCCGCTCCACCATCTTCACCGTCCTCCTCGCGAGCGCCGCCACCGTGGGCGCGTTGCTGTCGACGAAGTTCATCGAGTACAGCGTCCCCCTCTCGGCCCTGGCTGTGGGGCTCTCGGTGCGCGACGCGCGCCGCGAACGAGCCCGGCTACCCGCGGGAGCTGCGGCCCTCTTCGTGGCGATCGCCCTGGTGGCGACTGCCTGGTCGACGCTGGAGGCTCGGGACGCCGTCCTGGCGACGGAGCCTTCGCCCCACCGACTGGCTCCGGCGATGCAGTGGGCCTCGGAGCACATCCCCCCTGGGGAGCGCGTCTTCCACTTCAGCTGGAACGACTGGCCGGAGCTCGTCCTGCATGGCCCCGCCTGGGAGTACGTCGTGGGACTCGACCCCCACTTCCTGCAGCTGGCGGAGCCTGAACTCTGGGACCTCTACGACAAGATTGGCCGAGGCTGGGGCGCCAATCCCAGCAAGCCCATCGCGCAGAGATTCGGGGCGCGCTGGGCGATCCTGGTCCTGCCCTACCCGGGCGACCCCCGCGGTGTGCTGGGAGCAGACCCTGGCCTTCGACTCGCCTTCGACGGCGAACACGCCCTCATCTACGAGGTCGTGGGGCCAGGGAGCCGCGGCGTCTCGGCGCCCTGACATCGGCCGACGCCGGTGCTCTAATTCGCCCCATGGACCTGATCCAAGACTTCCTCTCCAAGCTCGATCACTACATGGGTCCGTTCACGATCAAGCAGTGGGGCCTCGGCCTCCTCGCCATCGGGTTTGCGCTGCAGATCTATACGGAGATCCGGCGCAAGCTGGAGGCGAACGCGGCCACCGGCTCCACGAGCCACGCCAAGTGCCTCGGATGCGGCTGGCGCGGGAAGATCAGCAAGTTCCATCGCACATGCCCCAAGTGCGGGAACATCGTCACTCGGACGCGCTAGGCGCTCTCTGGCGAGCGGCGAGGGCGTCACCGAGCACCTCCGGCACCCACCCGGCCAGGCTCTCCATCGAGGGCAGCCGGGACGGGTCTCCTCCAAGCTCAACCACGACACGGGCGAGGCTCGTGGTCTCCTCGTCCGCCAGCCCACAGGGCACGATCCAGGCGAACCCCCAGGGCTCCGGGTCGAGGTTCAGCGCGAAGCCGTGCATCGTCACGCCGTGGCTGATGTGGACGCCGACGGCACCGAGCTTGGCGGTGCTGCCATCGGGGCGAACGAACCAGGTCCCGGGGGCGTCGCACCTCACATCGAGGCTGCCTTCGGGCAGGGACACGCCGGTTGCCGCGATCGCTCTCTCCCCCAACGCACGCATCGTGTCCTGCAGGGCCCCTACGAACGCCCGCGCCCCCAGCCGGCGACGGCGGAGCGCAACGATGGGGTAGGCCACGAGTTGGCCGGGACCGTGGTAGGTCCAGTCGCCGCCCCGCTCGATGGCCTGGAGCAGGACCCCCCGCGCGGCGAGGTCCGCCCGCGAGGTCGTGAGGTGTTCCTCCGCGGCTCTGCGCCCCGCCGTGAGCACGGGCGGGTGCTCGACCGTAAGGAGGGTGTCGGGGCCGCCCTCCGCAAGCAGACGCGCGCGGAGAGCCCGCTGGAGGTCCCAGGTCGACTGGTAGTCCGCACGCCCCAGAGGACGATGCAGGAGCTGCAGGGTCACAGCAGGTCGTCGCCGGTCGGTGCGTCCTCGGAGCCTTCCTGAAACCACGAGGTCTTCTTGTACCAGCGCACTGCGGTCGTCCCCACGACCGCGAGGGAGGCAGCCACGGGCACGGCCATGAGCATGCCGAGGATCCCGAAGAGCGAGGCCCCCACGAGCAGGCTGACCATCACGGTCACCGGGTGGAGCCCCACGGAGTCGCCGACGATCTTCGGCGTCAACACGGCGCCCTCCAGCCCCTGCACGACGCCGAACACCAGCCACACCTTCAAGACCTCGAAGGACACCCCAAACTTCAGGACCGCCATCAGCGTGCCCAGCGTGATGCCGAGGATGGTGCCCAGATACGGCACTACGAAGAGCAAGCCGGCGAGCACCCCGATGAGGAGCGCGAGGTCGATGTCGGTGAAGACCACGAGCCCGGTGCTGTACAGGGCCGCCAGGATCACCGCCACCAGGACCTGCCCCCGGATGAACGCCGCGATCTTCTGATCGATCTGGGTGTAGTGCTCGAGCACCGAGCGCCGGACCCGGAACGGAAGCAGCTCGAAGAGGTAGCTCTTCATCCCGTCGAAGTCGCGCAGGAAGAAGAAGACGAACACCGGGAACAGCGACCACTGCACGACCGCCCCGAGAGCGCGGGTGGTGGAGCCGAGGGCCCAGCCCATGCCGGTCTTCACGGGGTCGAGAGCGCCCGGGGCCACGTCACGCACCAGGGCCGGAAGCCTCCGGATCAGGTCGCTCAACCCCAGGGCCTGGAGCTCGGGGTTTCCGGTCTTCTCGGCGACCCAGACCTGCGCTTCGGTGACCCAGTCGGCGGCGCGGGAGAAGTAGGTGTCGAACTGCCCCGTCAGCTGCCCGATCTCGTGCACGACGTAGGGGACGATGAGCACCACCGACAGGCCCACGATCAAGAGAAAGCTCCCCACCGTCGTGAGGATCGCGAGGGAGCGGTTCCAGCCGGCGGCCTCGAAGCGGTCGATGACCGGGTCGAGCAGATACGCCGTGATCACGGAGAGGAAGAGCACGACGAGGAAGTCGCCGAGCCCCACGTAGAGCATGACCACCGCGGCGAGCAGCAAGCCGGTGGCCACCACTCCCCCGGCCACGTTCATCCACGCCGGCAGGCCCTTGAAGAAGTCGATGGCGACTGCGGGCAGCGAGTTCTGGGTCCCGAGGAGGTCCGCAGAGGGATCGTCCCCTTCGTCGTAGGGAGCGTCCGCGTCGTCACGCACTGCGGGCTCGGCCCCGTCAGGCTCGCTGGGCGCAGGCCCTTCGGGCACGTCTGTGGGGTCAGAGCTCACGTCCACCTCCCGCGCGCCGCGCACGAGGCACGGGCAACGTCAGCGGGAGCCGTTCTGACTCCGCCAGAACTCGATGGTACGGGAGAGTCCCTCGTCGAGTCCCACCCGAGGGACCCAGTCGGTCGCGCCTCGTAGACGGTCAGTGCGCGGCCAGCGCTCCATCACGTCCTGTCCAGGGTGAGGCACGTACGTGATCCCCGCCTCGCTCTCGGCAAGGGACACGATGCGCTCGGCCAGCTCCCGGGTGCTGACCAGGGTGTCGGGGTCCCCGACGTTGTAGGTCACCCCCCAGGACGATGGCGTGCGCGCCAACGCGAGCAAGGCGTCCACGAAGTCGTCCACGTAGATCCACGCCCGACTCTGGGCCCCGTCCCCCGTCACGGAGATCGTCTCCCCCCGGACGGCCCGGTCGCAGAAGATGCGTACGGCCCCCTCGCCCACCTGGCCCGGCCCGTAGACATTGAAGGGGCGCACCGAGACCACCGGCAACCCCGTGGAGCGGGCGGTGGCGAAGGTCCAGTGCTCGCCGAACACCTTGCTCGCCGCATAGGTCCACCGGGGATCCGAGACGGGCCCGACCGGGGTCGGGCGACTCTCGTCTGCTCCCGCAGCCTCGGGTCCATACACCTCGGACGTGCTCACGTTGAGGAAGAGATCCGGCCGCAGGTCCTCGCTGTCGTTCACGAGCAGGTCGAGAAGACGTGCGGTGCCCATGCCGTTCACCTCGAGCACGGAGCGCGGGCGCTCGTAGTAGGTCGAGACGCCGGCGAGGGCGGCGAAGTGCGCGACGACCGACGGCCGCCCAATGTCCCGCAGCCAGGCGCCCGGGTCCCGCACGTCGGCCTCCACGAAGCGCAAGTTCGGTGGGGCCTCGACCCCCAGGGCGGCGAAGCAGTCCCGCGTGCCGTTGTCGATGGACACCACCTGCCCCTCGGGGTGAGCGTGGGCGAGCCGCAGGGCGAGGTGAGAGCCGAGGAATCCTCGTCCCCCCGTGATGACGACCGGCCGTCCGTGGGCGAACCAGGGCGCGCCGGCGAGGCGATCGCTCACGCGTCGCCGACGCGGCGCAGGCCGCTGTCCTCGGGAAACCCATGTGGGGTCGGGGCGGAGCGGCGGGGACGCCGGCGCAGAGCGCGGGACCAGTTCTGCACCAGCCCTCCGACCCCAAAAGCCACCCCGAGCGGAATGATCGCGGCGGCCACGGCATAGCGAGCCACGAAGCGGGCGCGGGACTTGGTCTCGTTGTCCATGGCGGGAAGATACCCGGTCCCCTGGGACCACAGCCACCGTGGTGCGGGGTCTACCTCAGCCAGCGCGCGAGCTTGCCGGCGGTGACCACCCCGACGTGGGACTTCGTGATGAGTCCTTCGGCGTCGACGAGGAAGGTAGTGGGCACGGACTTGACCCCGTAGTTCCGCTGGACTCCGGCGTTCCCGCGGATCACGTCGTACTCGATCCCCAGATCCTTCTGGGCCTTCACGAGGACCGGCAGCGTGCCCGAATCCACGGCCACTCCGAGCACGACCACGTCCGGGTTCTCCGCGGCGAAGGTGTTGATCTGAGGAATCTCGGCCTTGCAGGGCCCGCACCAGGTGGCCCAGAAGTTCAGGACCACCTGCTTACCCCGCAGATCCTCCAGAGCCACTCGCTCTCCCGTGGTGGACATCAGGGTGAACGTGGGGGCGTGACCCGCCTCGTCCGTCACGACCTCGGGCGCACGCACCGCTTGGATCCCCACGTAGACCGCGAGGGCGGCGAGCACGGGGAGAACCCAGTTGAGCAGTACGTTCTTGAGGACTTCCACGAATCATCTCCGACGTCAGCGGCGGGCAACGGCCCGCGTCGTCTGAGCCTACGTTCCAGACCGGCTGCAGTTACAGAATGCGCTTGCCGAAGAGCGATGCAAGGAGCTCGGTGGCGAGCTGCCCCGAGGTGTTCTCTCGATCGAGAATCGGGTTGAGCTCCACCACGTCCGCGCTGCAGAGCAGCCCCGTGTCCGCGAGGATCTCCATGACCAGGTGGGCCTCACGGTAGTTGGGTCCGCCCCGGACCCGGGTTCCCACCCCCGGCGCGATGCCCGGGTCGAGAAAGTCGACGTCGAAGGAGACGTGCAGCCGATCGCACCGGGGCACCAGGCGCTCCACAGCCTCCTCCATCACCGCCTGGACCCCGCGGGCATCCAGTTCGCGCATGGTGAAGACGTTGACGCGGCTCGCCCGAATGACGTCGGCCTCGGGCGGGTCGATGGCGCGAATGCCGATGAGCGACACGTCCTCGGGGTCGACCGCCGGCACGCGGGAGGCGATGTTGACCAGCGACTCGGCTCCGTCACCCAGCAGGCAACCCAAGGGCATCCCGTGGATGTTTCCCGACGGCGTCGTGGCCGGCGAGTTCATGTCTCCGTGGGCGTCGAGCCAGATGACGCCCACGCGACCCCCTTCGGAGCGCGCATGGTCCGCGACCGCGGCCACAGAGCCCATGGCGACGGAGTGGTCGCCGCCGAGAGTCAGAGGAATCCGGCCTGCCTTCAGAGCCGCGAGCGTGGCCGCGTACAGGGAGCGACACACCGTGTTGATGGGCCCCAAGAAGCGCAGGTCGGGCTCCCCTTCGTCGAGGATCTCTCGCTGGGGCACCTCGACGTTTCCCCCGTCGACGACGACGTAGCCGAGCGCTTCGAGCGCTCCCGCGAGTCCCGCGATCCTGAGGGCCGACGGCCCCATGTCCACGCCCCGACGGCCCGCGCCGAGGTCGATGGGGACGCCGATGAGCTCGACAGGTTGCACGCCTACTCCTCGGCGGCGGGCTCGGGGGCTGACGGCATGGGACGCCAGACTTCGAGGGGGGCCCGGAGTCGCACCACGCTCGCCGGGGCCTGCCGGGAAGGCCCGAAGACCACAGGCACGCCAGGCGCGACGGAGAAGCCGACAGTGGACAGGCCGGCGTCGAGTTCCTCGCCGTCGTCGTTGGAGAACGAGACCACCTCGGCCTGGATCTCCACCATCAGCGAGCCGCCGGGGGGAAGGGCCCGGTCCACGAACATGCCTCCGCGGATCATCGCGGGCGGCGCGAGAACGCGAAACAGGATGCGATCCCGGACCCGGACGTCGCGGGACGAGGCCAGCGCGGGCTCTCCGGCCGCGGGCAGGACCTCGAGGGTGAAGAGCTCGGCGCTGGGCCCCTGGAGGCTGAGGTTCACGACCAGCGGGGCCACCAGAGGACCGTCCGCGTCCCGCACCGTGTAGCTGCCGGCGGCGAGGACCTGCGGCCCGGCGATGGTCGAGCCCGGCTCGAGCCGCACGGAGTCGGAGGTGAGCGCCAGCTCCGTCTCCAGGCCGAGGGAGTTGAGCTCCACCTTCTCGGCGCGGTACAGCGCGCGGCGTCCGCGGAACGCGTCAGCCCCCACCACCCGGTGGACACGATAGAAGCCGGAGGAGGTGGGGAGCGCGGTCGCGGACGCCGGCCCATCGACCGGCGGCATGCCCGCCTCGGGGACGTCTCCTACCGGGCGGAGGACCCAGTCGGTGCCTGGATCGGCGTCGGCGATGGCCACGAGAAAGATCCCGCCGCGATTCACGCGATCCGGCCACTGCACGACCCCGAGTTCATCGCTCCCCGGCACCGGCGCCATCACCGCCATCTGCACCCCGGACATCTGCTCCAGAGCGGCGACCTCCTCGGCCGTCCACAGGCCGAAGTGGTACTGCTGCGCGTGCTCGTCGAGCATGCGCCAGGAGGCGTCGTCGAGGTACCCACCAGCCCGCAGGGGGACTCCGGGGTCGCCCGTCGGGTTGTCGGGGCCAGCCTCCGCGGCAGCCCGCCAGGTGCTCGAGAGCTGTGGGCGATCCGTCTGCGCCAGGGCAGAGGTAGGAACGGCGAGGGCAACGGTGAGAGCGGCGAGAGCCAGACGCATGAGTCCTCCGAGGGATTCGGATCCTACCCGCCCAGGCGCAGGGAGGGCAGCGAGGTGACCCCGTCCTCCTCGATCCACACCGGCAGCCCGTCGGGCTCGAGGGAGTCGTCGGCAGCAATCCGATGCACGATCCCGACGCCCGCCTCGGCGCCGAAGATGAAGAAACCCCCGGACTCCGAGAGGCCCTCCTGGCTGGAGGACGGAGCGCCCTCGGCGTCGAGGTAGACCGCGGGGAGCCGGGTCGCGGCCGCGTCCACGAGAGCGAACCGCGCTCCGAGCCAGGCATCGGGCTCCAACACGACCCCGCGCAGGAAGCCCCCGCCGTCCTCCTCCGGGTCCAGGGCAGGAAGGCTGAGGTCTCCCCCCACGAGCTCCCAGGCCGTCAGCCATCCGTCGACGGTCGCTCGCGGCCAGAGGTGAAACTCCCCTGCATCGAGGAACAGATCGTCCGAGCCGCTGAGCCCCGTGACCACCGTGGTGAGGTGCTCGGTGACCTCGGGGTGGTCCTCCCCGGGCGGTGGAACGAAGACGTGGTGATGCCGCGTGAGGGGCGGCATCGCGCTGAATCGCACATAGCCCGGGGCGTCGGAGAAGGGCTCGGTGCCCTCGGCAATGAGCGTTCCGTCGTCGGCCAGGGCGCGGGAGCCCGAGTCGGGCACCACCGGGGTGTCCGTGATCGGGTCCGGCGACTCGTAGAGCCAGCCCTGGACCCGCACGCTGCTGGGGGACTGGTATCCGGCACAGCCCGAGCCGAGGAGAGCGAGGCCGAGGACCGCCACCGCCGGCAGCGCACCGAGGACGTCGTTGAGAAAGCTACGCGCCCTCGCTCGGCGGCCCACGTGCACGGCCAGGAAGTCCTGGAGGGCCCGGGACGCCTGGGTGATGGCGGCGTCGGACCAGGAAACCCCGGACTGGTCGGCCAGCGGGGTACGCAAGGCGTCGTTCATCCGCCGAAGCGTAGCGAGGTCGATGGCGAGGGAGCGGGCGTCCGTCGGCCCGTCGCCGTTGATCGGTCCTCCGTGGGTGGTGGACCAGCGCACCCCACCCTCCTCGAGTGGGGCGCCGCTGGATGCGTCCTTGAGCAACGCCGGACGCACCCCGAGCACGTGCAGCAGCTTGAGCTCGAAGCCGCGAGCCCACCCCTGGGGCGCCTCGTCGGCCCCGCCGGCTGCGATGGACGCGAAGGCCGCGAGCGAGAGCCGGAACAGGTCCGGCAGGGGGTGCCCCTCCTGAGAGGCTTGGACCACCAGCTCCGCCACGTGCGCCGCGAGGGCGGAGCGGACCAGATCGTCCCGGAGGCCGTCGTGGCCGTCGCGCACCTCCACGGACTCGAGGCGCGCGCGTCCCTTCCGATCGGGGGTGAAGCGACACTCCGCCCGGACGTACAGGTCGAAGCCCCCAAAGCGCCGCTTGCTCTTGCGCGCCTGCGCCACGCGGACCTCTCGGCGACTTCCATCGCTCATGAGCAGGCTCGCCATCCGGTCGGCCTCCCCAAACGCAGCGAAGCGCAGAACGACCGCCTCCGCGGCTTCGTCGGTGCTCAAAGCCCCAGCCAGAAACCGGCGACCACGAAGTAGATGAACACCCCCACGAGGTCGATGGTCGTGGTGAGAATCGGGCCGGTGGCCAGCGCGGGGTCGATGCCCAACCGCTCCGCCACGAGGGGGACCGCCGTGCCCACCACCGCCGCCACCAGCATCGAGAGGAAGAGGGCCGTCGTCACCGCCCCCGCCAGCATGATGTTGTTCCCACCGACGAAGTAGGCAATGCCCGTCACGAGGATCCCGCACAAGACCGCGATCCCCCCGACGACCTTCACCTCGCCCCACACGGCGCTGCCGACCTTGTTGACGTCCAGTTGGCCCATGGCGATGCCGCGCACCACCAGCGTGCTGCTCTGCACGCCCACGTTGCCGGACAGCCCCACGACGACCGGGATGAAGGCCGCCAGAGCCGCGACGGCCTCGATGCGGTGTTCGAAGGCCCGAATCATGGCCGCAGCCCCCATGAGTCCGACGATGCCGGCCGCCAACCACGGAATGCGGGTCCGAATGGCCCGCCCGGTGGTGCGGGAGGCCATGTCGTCGTCGCCAAGGCCCGCCATGAGCATCATGTCCTCAGTGGCCTCGTCCCGGAGCACGTCGATGACGTCGTCGACGGTGATGATCCCCACCAGCTTGTTGAACTCGTCCGTGACGGGGATCGCCAGGAGGTCGTAGCGAGCCACGAGGGCCGCCACCTCCTCCTGGTCCAACGTGACCGGCACGGAGATGACGTCGCTGATCATGACGTCCTTGAGCTGCGTGGCCGGGGGCACCGTGAGGAGTTGCCGCAGCGACAGCACCCCGACGAGGTGGCCCTCCTCGTTGATGCAGTACATGTAGAACACCATCTCGGCGTCCATGGAGTCCTGCAGGGCGACGATGGCCTCGCGCGCCGTCAGCTCCTTGTCGAGGGCGAAGATCTCCGTCGACATGATGCCGCCCGCCGTGTCGTCGGCGAACTGCATGAGCTCCTCGAGTCCTTCGCTCTCCTCGTCCTCGAGCTCCTCGAGGATGGCGTCACTCAGTGCATCGGGGAGCTCACTGAGGATGTCCGCGGCGTCGTCGGAGCTCAGCTCGGCAAAGACCGGCTTCAGCGCGAGCCCGTCGAGCCCGTCCAGGAGCTCGGCGATCTGCGTGATGTCGTACTGAGAGAGCACCTCGGCAGCCCGGGCCGGGCTCTCGAGGAGCCGCGAGAAGATCACGTGGCATTCCCGCGGCGGCAGCTGCTCCAAGGCGGCGGCGATGTCCTCGCTGCGCGTCTTCTCCAGCACCCGCTCGAGGTGCACGCCGGCTCCCCGCCGCACGAAGCGACGCAGGGTGTCGACCAGCAGCTGCTGTCGCCCTCTTGCCATCGTTCTCCCCGCCGTGGGAAACGCGGGCCCTCAGGCCCCCAGGGTGTCTAGAGCCGGCTTACGGCTTCGCAGTCGAGACGCTCGAGGAGGGTCGCCGCGTCCGACCGCAGGTCGCCATACGGGTCCGCCTCCTTGACCATGGCGAGGTTCTCGCACGCATTGGCCAACAGATCCAGTCTCGCTTCCACCGTCCCCAGGCTGAGACGGACCTTCAGGTCCCGTGGGTCGCACTCCAGCGCCTGCCGGTAGCGGCCCAGAGCGTCGGTGAGCAGGCCCTCGGCCTCATCCACCATCCCGAGCCCGTGCAGCCCCGGGCAGAACTGGGGAAAGCTGCGCAGCACCGAGACGTACAGCTTGCGAGCCTCGGGGAGGTCGCCCTTGCTGAACAGCGCGTACGCCAGGTTGTGGCGTGCGCGCGCAGGCTCCCGGTACTCGGCGTTGTCCACCGCGGTCTGCAGCACATCCACCGCGTCGTCGAAGCGTCCGTTCTGGATGTACAGGCTGCCGAGGTTCACGTGCACCTGGGCGAAGTCGGGCTTGAGCTTCAGGGCGCGGAAGAACGCGGCCTCGGCTTCGTCGTAGCGCTCGTAGGAAAAGTAGGCGAGGCCCAACAGCTGCCACGCTTCTTCGTCCCACCGGTTCTTCTTGACCGATTGGCGAAGCTCGCCAATGGCCGCCGGGTCGTTCCGGTCGTGGATGTAGGCCAGCCCCATCTTCTTGTGGGCGTCGGCCTCGTTGATGGCGCGCGGGGTGATGCAGCCCGTGGCGAGGAACAGCAGCGAGAACAGCAAGACAGCGTGGTGGCGCATGGGGCCTCCTTGAGCACAGCAGGTCGGTCGGGTAGCTCCGACCGCACGAGTGTAGCGATCTGAGCGGTCCGGGTTGGCTCAAGTAGCCACGCGTACCAGGGCGCGCACGTGCTCCACAACCGCCGCGCGGCGGCTCGCGACCTCCGCAGCCTCGAAGATCGAGCCCTCGATCTGCGCCCCGGAGAGAGGGTCGGCTGCCCAGTAGAACAAGTGGACTGCGATGATGGAGAGTGCGAGGTGGCGGGCGTCCTGCTCTCGAAACGCCCCCGCGCGCATGCCCTGCTCCAGGAACTCCCCCACCGCCCCGAGGATGGCTCCGACCGTCTGCTTTCCGCCGGCCGAGAGGAAGGGGCCCGAGTCCAGGACCTCCCGCACGAGCAAGCGAGCCGTCTCGGGGTGGGCGCTGAGGTAGTCCACGACCATCTCACTCAGACGATCGAGCCGCGCGCCGAAGTCCCCGGTGGACCTGGACGCCTCCGCCACGAGCTCTCCCAGCGGCGCCAGAGCCGCTCCCACCGCCTCGACATACAGGGCTTCCTTGGTGGGAAAGTGGTGGAAGAGCGACGGCTTGCGGATCCCCGCCCGCCCCGCGATCTCGTTCATGCTCGCGCCGGAGTAGCCCAGCTCCGCAAATGCTCCCCGCGCCACCGCGAGCATGCGCTCCCGTGGAATGGGATTCCGGGGACGCCCGGGCTTTCGCGGGGGATTTCGAGGCACTCGCCGACGCTACCACCGGGTCGGCACGTATGATCTCTCCGTGGGAGGCTCAGTCCGTTTCGGGGGATACGAACTCCGCGCCTTGCTGGGCAAGGGCGGGATGGCACAGGTGTATCGCGCCGTGCGCATGGGGCCCCACGGCTTCGCGAAGGAAGTGGCCCTCAAGGTCCTCGACCCGAACGCCACCGCCACGCAGGGACAGATCGACCAGCTCACCGACGAGGCACGACTCGGCGGACTGCTGCGCCACCCCAACATCGTCGCGACGGACGAGCTGGGACAGGTCGGGCCCTTCTATTACATCGCCATGGAACTGGTGGATGGCTGGCCGCTGGACCGCCTCCTCAACATGCACCGGGACCGTGAGGAGCCCATCCCGCCGAGGGTCGTGCTCGACCTGATGGTGGAGCTCTGCAAGGGCCTGGACTACGTCCACACGCTGACCGACCGCGCGGGCGACCCCTTGAAGCTGGTCCATCGCGACATGAAGCCAGCGAACGTGATGGTGGGGCGCGGCGGGCAGGTCAAGATCATGGACTTCGGCATCGCGAAGGCCACGACGAACCTCTACACGACCCAAGAACAGAGCACGCGAGGCACGCCGCTGTTCATGTCCCCCGAGCAGGTCGCTGGCGGGGAGATGGACGGCCGGTCCGACATCTTCTCCGTGGGCTCGATGATGCAGGAGCTGGCGACGCTCACGAAGACCTTCGCAGGACAGGAGCTCATCCCCATCCTTCGTGCGGTCCTCGAGGTCGACATCGAGGGGGCCACGGAGCGTCTGAAGGAGGCCTTCCCCGGCTTGCTCCCCGTCTTCTTGCGCTGCATGCAGGCAGACCCGGCGGACCGCTATCCGAACGCCAACGCGCTGCGCACGGACCTGGAAGCTCTTCGCGAGCAGCAGCCGCAGGGCGAGAGCCTCCGGGACTGGCTCGGCTCCGTCGGGCCGCACCTGCCGCGGGTCGAGGATGGAGACCTCGGAGACATGCTCCCAGGGGTGATCATCGTCCGGGACCCGAACCTCGGCGCGAACGACACCATCTCGATGCCGATGCAGTCCGTGGCTGACGTGCCGTCCCAGTTCCAGATGCCCCTGGGTCCGTCGGCGGGGCCCGCGACGGGGAAGCCGACGACGTCGGAGGCCTCCCTCTCACGGCTGAACTTCGAGCAGGCGTGGCCAGAAGGGCCGCCCGCCATGCCTCGCTTCATGGCTTCGGGCTCGTTCATCAAGGTCGAGCCCGCCCCCCCGGGAGAGACAGAGGAGCCGCAGCCGAACTTCGTGAAGCCGGGCCGGCCTCTGGCCCCCTCCTTGCGTGACGTGCGCCGGGCGCAATCTCCACCGGAGAAGGCGGCCGTGGCGCCCACGGACATGGCCGCGGTGCCGAAGCTGCCCCCCAGCCATCCATTGTTCCGCCACAACACCGCCGACAGAGGCGACTTGCCGGCGGTGAGAGCCCCCGCGGAGCTCCCCAAGGCCCGGCCCGGCGCCCGCCCGAAGTCAGTCCCCGCGTCGGTCATCCCGCAGGACCCGAACGCGGAGCTGGCGCGCGCGCTCTCCCGCCCTCAGCCCTCGCAGTCGAGGCGGTCCGGCCCGGTGGAGAGTGAGCGCCAGGCTGGCGACTCGCTCCCAAACCGGCGAGGGCTGCTGCCCTCGCTGATTCGGATCTCGGTGGCCCTCGGCGTCTTCGCCGCGCTGATCTACAGCTACTCCCACGTCCCAGGGCCGGTGGGCGACATCGCCCGCTCGATCATGGACGCCACCCACACCGTGCTGGCGCTGTTCAAACCAGGCGGCGAGGGCTAGCCCCAGAGTTCGCTCGGCGAACTCCCAAGGAACCGCGAGCTAGCTCGGGTTCCCCCAGTACTTGCCGAAGAGCGGGTCGAGAGCCTTCTTCTGCTCCTCGGGGAGCAGCTCCGGCCGGGTCATCACCGCGTACTTGCACGCGCCGTCTACCAACGGGTCCAGCTCGTCTGGGATCATGCCGGCCGCGATGGCGATGATCTCCTTGGCCAGGGCCGCGTTCTTGTTGACCGTCGCCACCACCTGATCGACCGACACGTCGTCGTGGTCGGGGTGCCAGCAGTCGTAGTCCGTGGCGAGGGCGACGGTGGCGTAGGCGATCTCTGCCTCCCGCGCGAGCTTCGCCTCGGGGATGTTGGTCATCCCGATGACTCGGGCTCCCCAGGAGCGGTACAGCTCCGACTCCGCACGGGTGCTGAACTGCGGCCCTTCCATGCACACGTACGTGCCGCCCTTGTGCACGGTGGCGCCAGCCTTCTTGGCGGCCTTGTAGAGCACCTTGGCGAGCACGGGCGAGACGGGATCACCAAAGGCGACGTGCCCCACGATGCCGTGTCCGAAGAACGTGCTGGGGCGGATACCCTTTGTCCGGTCGATGAACTGGTCCACGATCACGACGTGCCCAGGCACGACCTTCTTGCGGAGCGAGCCCACCGCCGAGACGGAGATGCACCACTGGGCGCCGAGCTTCTTGAGAGCCCAGATGTTGGCCAGGTACGGCACCTCGGACGGCGTGAAGCGGTGACCGCGGCCGTGGCGGGGGATGAAGAGCATGCGCACATCCCCGAGCGTCCCCGAGATGATGGCGTCGCTGGGCTTGCCGAAGGGAGTGTCCATGTCGATCTCTTCGACGTTCTCCAGGCCTTCGAGCTCGTAGAGGCCGCTGCCTCCGATGACTCCAACGATGCGCTGACTCATGCCGTCTCCTCTGGAGGCGCGGATGCGCCCTTTGTCCGCTTGCGCGGGTGCTGCTGCTTGTACCCACCGAGCTGCCCACACGCGGCAGCGATGTCGCCCCCCCGGTTGAGTCGCGTGACCGTGTGTATGCCGTAGCTCATGAGGGTCTCCTGGTAGGCCAGGATGTCCTTGTCGCGTGGGCGCCGGTACTCGGTGAAGGGGTTGTCGTTGTAGGGGATGAGGTTGACCTTGGCCTTCATGCCGCGCAGCAGCTTCGCGAGCCGGTGGGCGTCGGCCACGTCGTCGTTGATGTCCCGCAGCAAGATGTACTCGATGGTGATCATCTTGCGGGTGGGCAGGGGGAAGCGCTTCAGCGCCGCCACGAGCTGCTCGATGTCGTACTTGTCGTTGATCGGCATGATCGCCGAGCGGTTCTCGTTGGTCGTGCCGTGCAGGGACACCGCGAGGTTGATGCGCGAGCGCTTGCCCAGCTCCTCGAGCTGAGGGATCAGGCCGATGGTCGACAGCGTGATCTTGCGATGGGAGAGCCCGAGACCATCGGACTCCTGGGCGGTCTCCATGCTCTCGATGACGTTGTCCAGGTTGAGCAGCGGCTCCCCCATGCCCATGAGCACGATGTTGCTGATGCGGCGCTCGTCGGCGGCGTAGGTCTGGGCTTGCACGATCTGGCCGAGGATCTCGGACTTGTCGAGGTTGCGGGTGAAGCCGCCCTTGGCGGTCACGCAGAAGTCGCAGCCCATGGCGCAGCCGACCTGGCTGCTGATGCAGAGCGTGAGGCGCTTCACCTCGGGGATGAGCACCGACTCCACCTTGAGGCCGTCCCGCAGCTCCCACAGGAACTTGATGGTTCCGTCGGTGCTGCGATGCACTTCCGCCGGGGCCAGGCGAGAGATCTTCGCGATGGCCTTGAGCTTCGCCCGCACCGGCTTGCTCATGTCGGTCATGACGTCGAAGTCGGTCTCGAGCTTCCCGTAGATCCACTTGAAGAGCTGCTTGCCCCGGAAGGGCTTCTCCTCGAGCACATCCACCGCGAAGGTGCGCAGGTCCTCCATGGACATGCCCATGAGCTCGACCCGGTCGTCCTTGGCGACGGCCTTGGGCACTTGCCCGATCTGCACCATGGCCCCTGCGGCGTAGTCTCCCTGAGCGGGGTCCGCCGGGGTGTCGAGGAGCTCGGTGTCGATGGCGGGATCGGTGCTCATTGGTCCGACGGGTAGGTGAGGGTGACGGGCTCGATGTCCTGGGTGACGGTCTTGGGGTCGACGCCGTGCAGTACGCCGCCGTCCTCGGGCATCACGATGCCGGAACTCATGATGGCCTTGAACGCCTCTTCGACGGTCATGTTGAGCACGATGAGTTCGTCCTCGGGAATCATCATGAAGAAGCCCGATGTGGGGTTGGGCGTCGTAGGAACGAAGACGGAGATGAGGGTGCGACCCACCGCCGTCTCCACGCCGCTCCAGGCGCGTTCGGTCACGAAACCCAGGCAATAGCTGTGTCGCCGGGGGAACTCCACCAGAACCACCCGCTGAAAGCTCTGGGCGTCCGCGCTGAAGACCGACTTGAGCAACTGCTGGAACGCGAAGTAGAGCGTCCCAATGAGGGGGACCCGCCGCAGCAGCCCCTCGAGGAACGACACCAGCCGGCGCCCCACGAAGCCGCGAAAGAGCGTGCCCAGTGCGAGAAGCACGAGCAGCGTCACGACGAAGCCGAGCCCCGGGATGTCCTTGACCCACTGGGGGACGAGCGCCGTCGGCAGAGGACCGAGCACCCCCTCGACCTGCAGGATGATGCGCTCCACCACCCAGTAGACGATGTAGAGCGGGATCGCGACGACGATCCCCGAGATCAGGGAGTCGCGGATGAAGCGGCTCATCTGGCTCTGGAGCGACTTCGGCTCCGCCGCGGGCTGCGGGGCCTGCTCGCTCATGGACCGCCCGTCCACGAGACCGACCAGCGGTCGTCGAGGTCCCGGCTCGGCTCCAGGCGAATCCGGGCTCCCAGGCGCAACTCGAGGGCGCCGATGGCGTCCTTCTCGTTCGCGCCGATCCAGCCGATGACCTGCGGCGAGCACTTCACGACCAGGTCGCCGTGGGGCGTCGCGCCCCGGACCACGCCAATGGCGCGCAGCACGTCGTAGGCCAGCACGTCGGGCGCCCGAAGCTTGCCCTCACCCGAGCAGGTGGGGCACGGGACGGTCATCTGGCGGCCGAGATCGTCCCGCACGCGGTGGCGGGTCATCTGCGAGAGTCCGAACTCGCTGATGGGCAGGACCGAGCAGCGGGCCTTGTCCCCCGAGATCGCGTCGAGCAGCGCAGTGTCCACCTGGTTGCGGTGGTCCGCCTCGGTCATGTCGATGAAGTCGATGACGATGAGGCCGCCGATGTCCCGGAGGCGGAGCTGCTCGGGAATGGCCTTCGCGGCCTGGAGGTTCACCTCGAGGATCGTGTCCTCGAGCGACTGCTTGCCCACGTAGCGACCGGTGTTCACGTCGATGGCGGTGAGGGCCTCGGTGTGGTCGATGACCAGGTACGCACCGGACGGCAGGGCCACCTTGCGCGAGAGGGCGCGGCCCAGTCCCTTGTCCACGCCAGCGGCGGCAAAGAGGGGCTTGTCGTCGGTCCAGAGCTCCACTCGGTCGGCGAACCGCGGGAGAAAGCGTGCGGCGAACGCCGCGACACGTCCGTGCTCCTCGGGATCATCGACCACGACCCGCTTCAGGTCCTCGTTCATGAGATCCCGCACCGAGCGAAGCGAGAGGTCCAGATCCGAGTGCAAGCAGCTCGGGGCGGACCCTGCGGCCCCGCGCTCCTGCACCAGAGCGTGGAGTTCCCGCAGATACTCGACATCCTCGCGCAGCTCCTCGTCGCTACGCCCCTGGCATGCGGTGCGGGCGATGAAGCCCTCACCGGGCTCCCGCAGGGCCTCGACCACCTCGCGAAGTCGCGTGCGCTCTTCGGGATCATCGATGCGACGGGACACGCCGATGTGGTCGGCGCTGGGCATGTACACGAGGAAGCGGCCCGGCAGCGTCACCTGACGGGTGATCCGCGCCCCCTTGGTCCGCATGGAGTCCTTGGTCACCTGGACCAGGACGGTCTCACCCTGCTGCACGACGTCCTGGATCCGAATGGACCGCTGGATCTTCTCGCGCACGGAGATGGGGCTGGGGGCGTCGACCGTGCTGTCGCCGTGGTCCTCGGTCTCGCCCTCCTCGGGCTCCGCGAGGATCGCCGCCCGCTGTTCCTGGGTGACCGCGTCACCGACGTAGAGGAAAGCAGCCCGCTCCAGCCCAATGTCCACGAACGCTGCCTGCATGCCCGGCAGGACGCGCAACACCCGCCCCAGATACACGTTGCCCACCACCCCGCGCTCGGACTCACGCTCCAGTTGGAACGCCGCGAGCGCGCCGTCGCGACGCAGCGCCATGCGGCGCTCTCCGAAGGTGCGGGAGAGGAGAAGGGCGTTGTCCAAGATGGCTCAGGCGGGGGCGCCTGCCTCCAGTCGATCAGGAGTGGGGGATGGCGGTGGCACCTCGGTCATCGTGGCGCTCGCGCGGGCGACAGACCACCCCGGGAGCAGGGCAGCCGGTCCTTCACCGAAGATGCCACGGAGCACGTCCCGGATGCGTGCACCCGTCCCCCGCGCGAGAACTTCGATGAGACAGAGCCCGTCGTCGTGGGCCTCCAGGGAGAGGACCGCAGTGGTGAGGTCGACCTCCCGGGTCTTGCCCTTCTTCTCGACGGTGATGACGGTGTCCTCGCCGCGCAGGAAGGCAGCGATCCGCTCGGTGATCTCTTCGCGCTTGTCGTCGGGGCCGCGGACTTCGTAGACGAACGACGTCGTGCGCTCCTGCAGCGGCGGCGTCGCCCAGGGGATCTCCTCGGCCTCGAAGATGGGCAGCTCCTTGGGCATTGCCTCCCGGAGCAGGCGCTCGAACTTGGGGACGTCCAAGGGCCGACGGAACTCGATCTCCACGTACTCGGCCACCGACGCCATGGACGTCGGGAGCGGCGCGCTGAACATGATCCGCTGCTGAGGGTGGAACCCGCGCGTCCACAACACCGGCGCTTCGACCCGGCGCAGCGCCCGGCGGAAGGCCTGCATGACCTCGAGGTGACCCAGGTGCACGAGGGCGCCCGCCTTGCCGTAGCGGACCTTCACCTTCATGCGCATCTCGACCGGCAGGCGCGTGTCACAGACCCCGTCGTAGTTGGTCAGGTGCTGGGGGCCAGCGTTGGCCGTGGGGGTGCGTATGTCTGCCTTCCACGCCTCGGCGTTCATTCGGGCGTAGCGCGCCCCCGCGGAGCCGGGAGCCATGCCCTGGGGCGGCACGGCGTCGACCACGTTGTTGGCCTTCTTCGCCGGTGGGCGCGGCATGGCCACGAACTGCGGGTCCTCCTGCTTACGGCCAGGCAGGTAGGGCTTGCGCGTGCGGTGCAGCGGCTTGATGTCCGGGGCGTCCTTGTCGAACACGCGGTTGTGCACCGTGGTGTGGTCGCAGACGCCGCAGTCGTAGCAGGGCTCGCTCGTGCAGTCGGGCACGAAGCCGGCCTCGAGGGCGTCCATCCAGTCGTCCCACAGCCACTCGGGCTTCATCCCGATGTCGATGTGGTGCCAGGGGAAGACCTCCGTGACGTCACGGCGGCGCTGGTTGATGTGCGCAGGGTCGAAGCCCGTCTCGGAGAAGGCGCGGGCCCAGGCCTCCTCGTCCAGGTGCTCCTGCCAGCCGTCGAGGCGGCAGCCCAGCTCGTAGGCGCGCAACAGCGCCTCGCCCGAGCGGCGGTCACCCCGGGAGAAGATCCCCTCCATCACCGTGCTGCGATCGTTGTGGTACCGGAAGCCGATCTTGCTGCGACGCAGGCCGTCCTTGAGATAGCGCTGCTTCTCGCGGATCTGCTCCAGCTCGATCTGTCGCGCCCACTGGAACGGCGTGTGCGACTTCGGAACGAACGACGACACCGAGACCGTGATGTTGGGGTTGCTCCGGTGCTGCTTGGCCTTGCCGCGGCACCGCCCGGCGAGGTGCACCATCGCTTCGAGGTCGGCGAGCTGCTCCGTGGGCAGGCCGAGCATGAAGTAGAGCTTGAGGCTATTGAACCCTCGGGCGTAGACCTCGCCCACCATGTCGATGAGCACGTCCTCATCGATGACCTTGTTGATCACGGCGCGGAGCCGATCCGACGCGGCCTCCGGGGCCACGGTGAAGCTCGTCTTCCGCACGCGGGAGACCTGCTTCATGATTCCAGGCGTCAGGGTCTCCAGCCGCATGGATGGCAGCGAGATCGCGGCGCGCTTGTCCTCGTGCTCGTCCATGAGCGTCGAGAGCAGCGGCTCCATGCAGTTGTAGTCGCCGGCCGACAGGGAGAGGAGCGAGTACTCCTCCCAGCCCGTGGCCTTGAGCCCTCCGCGCACCAGCTCGCGCACCCGCTCGGGGCTGCGCTGGCGCTCGGGCCGATAGATGTAGCCGGCCTGGCAGAACCGGCAGCCCCGCATGCAGCCACGCTGAATCTCGACGCCGACGCGGTCGTGCACGACGTCCATGAAGGGCACTGGCGTCTTGGTGACGTAGGGGGCCGCGTCGAGGTCGGTGACGATGGCCTTGCGCACGCGCTCGGGCAGGCCTGGGGCCGGCACCACCGCCGCCACGGTGCCGTCGGAGTTGTAGTAGGGCGTGTAGAGGCTCGGCACGTAGACGCCGGGGATCTCCGTCAGCGACCACAGCAAGTCCTGCCGCGACTTGCCGCTCGCCTTCCAGGCCCGCTGGGCCTCGACCACCGCGGTGATGGTCTCCTCCCCGTCGCCGAGGCAGACCGCGTCGATGAACATGGCCATGGGCTCGGGGTTGAAGGCGCAAGGGCCCCCCGCGATGACCAGCGGGTGCTCGCGGCGGCGGTCCTCGGACTTGAGCGGGATGCCGCCCAGGTCGAGGACTTGGAGCACGTTGGTGTAGGACAGCTCGTACTGGAGCGTGAAGCCGAGGACGTCGAGTCGGTTCAGCGGGACCCGGTTCTCCAACGTGCGCAAGGTGGCGCCGCGGCTGCGCACGGCCTGCTCGAAGTCGGGGGCCACGGCGTAGACGCGCTCCGCAGCGGTCTTCGGGTCGCTGTTGAGGACCGAGTAGAGGATCTTGAGCCCGATGTGGCTCATCCCGATCTCGTACAGGTCGGGGTAGCAGAGGCCCACGATGGACTCGACGGTGTCGAGGTCCTTCTTGGTCTGCCCGACCTCCCCACCGAGATAGCGGGATGGCTTCTTCACCTGGGAGAGGACGGCTGCCTCGAGGAGGTCGTCCTGGTCAAAAGCGCGGGACGAAGGCACGAAGCCTGGGGGGGTGGCCACGGAGGCCCCCTTTCGGGTGACTGGTTGCGCCGAGGAGTTCGTCCCCGGATGTCCGACCGCCGCGCCAATCGCAATCGAGCCCTCGTGGTCAACACAGGGGATCAGACGGTCGTAGCTGCCCTTCGCGCGCGATGCGGGCTCTGGGCGGCGAGCAAAGTACGGACGAGGGTGGGGGGCGTCAAGGAATGCCGGCAATGGTGGCGGGTCTCCCCGGTAGGTCCCTTCGCTGCCTCACAAGTACACTTCCCCCTGGGAGAGCCATGCACAGCAAGGACCTGAGCCACCAAGAGACCGACTTCGCCCATGCCCTCGTGACCCTCGTACACGCGGACGGCTCCGTCCAGCCCGAGGAGGAGGCGGCGATGGCACGGCTCCTCGACGGCCTGGACCTCGAGAGCTGCGCCCCTCGATACCGAGACGCGTTCTCCTCCCTCTCCAGAGAGGAAGCGGAGCTGGCGTACGAGGAGTTCATCCTGGTGGCCGCGTGCGATGGCGAGGTGACGGGAAACGAAGAGGCGTGTCTGGCGCGCATCTCGGCGAGTCTGAAGCTGAGCGACGGGGAGGCGCTGAAGCTCCGGGCCGAGGCCGACCACCTGGCCAAGGTGGTCGGGGCCGGCGGCCTCGCGGGCGTGACTACCCACGGGCGAGGTGAGCTCATCGGAGAGTTGGTCGAGACCGCCCTCCCCGCGGACGAACCCCACGGCGTCGTGGGCGAAATCCTCGACGCCCTCTCTCCCAACTCCCTCGCCGTCGGCCTGGCTCAGGACCTGACGAAGAACGCGGCGACGGGCGCGGTCGTCGCCGGA
>JAGSHC010000137.1 GCA_023954745.1 Deltaproteobacteria bacterium
ACGACACAGAGACCCCGCCCCGCGGCTCCTTCGCGGAGAAGCACGGATCCCCGTCGACGGGTCTCGGTCCACGCGCTCGCCGCCAGGAGCCGCAGGACCTCCGTGCGCAGTCCCTCCAGAAGAGGAATCGCGCGCAGTCGCGCCTCGAGGGACTCGGGGTCGAGGTCGCTCGCCTGCCTCTCCTCGCGCAGGTCCGCCTCGGCATGCAGGGCCGTGACCGTCGGCAGCTGGGACGAATCAATTCCGCGCTGCGAAGCGGAGTCGCGCAGCTCCTCGGCGAGTCCGTCGACGACGGCCACCGCTTCGTGGAGGCCCGTGCGGGAGAGCTCGAGGACCATGGCGTCCCCGTCTGCGCGCACCGAGGCGGAGCGTTCGCGATCGAGCAACACCCCGATTTCCCCGAAGAAGTCGCCGCGGTCGAGCTCGCCGACCTCTTCCCGGGCGTCTCCGTCGTTGGGGTCCGGCGTGAAGCGCTCGACGGTCATGTGTCCGCCGAGGACCAGGAACACGGACTCGGACTCGTCCCCCTCCACGAACAGGCGCTCGCCAGGCGCGACTCGCCGCTTGAGGGCACGGGTGGCGAGCATGCGCAGGGAAGAGGCAGGCGCGTTCGCCAGAGCAGGAACCATGGAGAGCTGCTCGACGATGGAGGACAGGTCCTCCTCCCGGGCGCGACGGAAGAGGGCGAGGACGAGAGCCCCTTCGACCAGGAGCAGGGGCACCACCAGGGTGCGGAGCGCCGGGGTCTCGAGCAGGAGCGCGTTGTAGGTCCCGTGTGCGAGGATCGCGATCAGGAGCCCCAGAGCGACCCCTCCGATGGCTGAGCGGCTTCGGGCCGAGTGAGCGCGACCGAGCTGGACCCCCACGAGGGCGCTGTGCAGGGCATGGCCAGGGACCGCGGTGAGAGCCCGCACCAGGCCGGTCTCGATGCCGAATCGGTCCGTGTAGGCGATGTTCTCGACGGCAGCGAAGCCCAGGGCCACCGCGATGGAGTAGACGAGTCCGCTCGTCATTCGCCCCCAGCGGGAGGGCATCCCGCCCACGATGACGACCACGAGGAGCTTCAGCGCCTCCTCGACCGGAGCGACGCCCACAAACATCCGAATGTTGGCGGGGAGCGCGCTGAGGACGGGGTCGAGAGCCTCCAGGCCAAAGACCGCCAATGCGAACGCCGCGCAACCTCCCAAGTAGCTCAGTGCTACAACCCGCGGCGGTTCCGGCGTCCGACTCGCGGCACGCAGGAACCAGAGCAGGAACAACAGGCTTGGGAGAAGGGCGAGTGCCGCCCGGATCTGATCATGCGCATTCACTGAATCGCGGAGTGTAGTAGCCTGAACGAACGGATCCGGGAAGGGGTGCACGGGGCCCTTCCTGAGGAGTGATTCAAAATGTCTAGATCAAGAGCGCTTTTGCCCGCTTTGGCGGGAGCATTGCTCGTGGGTACCGGTGTGTATTTCACGGGGGGAGGGCTCGGCGGCGACGCTTCCGGGGCCGGCTGTGGAGGCGGCGAAGTCGTCGATGTGCAACAGGACGTCGGCCAGGTCGACGCGGGCATCGACGCGAAGATCGCGGAACTTGCTGCCTACGAGGCTGCAGACCTGGCGGACGCTGCAAAGCGCGCCAAGTTCGACGCGACCATCGCTGAAGTCATCGGCTATGGGGAGGACGCGCTTCCTTCCCTGGTCAACGTGCTGCAGAACCAGGCATGCAACGAGGTGACTTCGGTTCACCTGGTGAGCGCCTTGTACGAGGTACTCGTCGCGACGAACGGAGTGCCCTCGGGCGCCGACGGCATCGCGAACGTCCTCGTGACGGCGGCGAGTCAGGGACTGTCCGACTTCGGCACGCCGTTGCCGGAGCGCACTTTCTCGAACTACGCGGAGTTCGACGCCCTGGCGGCCGAGCTCATGAGCGCGTCTGCCGGCGCGAAGCTTCCGAGCGTCGAGGCTTGGACCGGCAGCAGGGCCAACTGGACCGAGGTCGCCGAGGACCAGGACGTGATCCAGTGCAGCCTCCGGGCGTTGGACGCGACGATCGTGCTCCAGGACGCAGCCACGCTCGACCGCCTGACCCAGGCCATCGACCACTTCCCGGTGGGGCACCCTTCGGGTCGCTACCTCGTGGAGGCGGCGATCGAGCTCCAGGGTGTGGCTGAGAACCCCAACGAAGTCATCATGGGCTTCGCGTTGGACACCGAACTGCACGTCTCGGCCCGCGCCGCGGCGTGCGCGGCGGTGAACTGGGACACGGCGGGCAGCAAGCAGCTGGGCGACCAGCTCTCTGCGCTCAACGGCGACCAGCTTGCAGCCATGGCAGCGGGATGTGATGTGCTCAGTCACGCTCCCGAGGCGGTGGAGTCCCTCTCCGACAAGCTCGCGGAGGCGCCCAGCGTCTACATCCGCGGTGGCCTGACCGCCAGCGACATCATCGCGCAGGAAGACGCCTCCGTAGCGACCCTCTTCGACCTGATCGTCGGAGGCGGCGGTGTCGTCTCAGAGACGCCCATCTGCCAGACGGCTGGGATTCACTGCGACTTCGGCAACCTGACCGTCGCCGCCAACGCGCTCTTCGAGCTCGTGGAGGAGGACGAGGACGCGCAGGCGGAGTTCCGCAGCCGTCTCGAGACCGCCATCGTCGAGGCCGACCCGGAGCTGCTGGTTCGACTCCAGGTCCTCGCCCCCGGAGCCTCCGAGCTCTGGCCCACCGACAACCCCATCCCCGGACTGTAAGCCCATGACGTACATCACCCGTCTGATCGTTCCCGTCCTGGCGTTGGGGCTTGCTCTCGTCGCCGTTCCCTCTGAAGCCGAGGCCTGCTCGTGCGGGCCCGTCCCGCCGCCGAAGGTCGCTCTCGAGAACGCCGACTCGGCGTTCGTTGGCACCGTCACGTCCATCTCGCGGGTCGGCGATGCCGGCAACCCGGGCGGCACCCTCAAGGTCGCCTTCGCCATCGAGCACGCGTACAAGGGCGACAAGTCCCGCGCGGTCATCGAGACCAACGCGAGCTCTGCCGCGTGCGGTCGTGCGTTCGAAGAGGGCGAGAAGTACCTCGTCTACGCCGAGGAGTCCGACAAGGTCCTCCGCGACAGCGCATGCTCGCGGACGCGTCTGGCGTCGGCAGCCAGCGAGGACTTCGAGGCCATTGGTCATCCCGGAGTGGTCGTGGCGGATGTTCCCGATGGAACGTCCATCGCGCTCAGCCATGTCGACCCTGTCACGTCGCAGTGCGACGTGCAGATCGGCGGCGTCATCAACGCGGAGGCCTTCTCCGAAGCGATGGGCCACGCCGGCGTGGGCGCATTCGTCTGCGCGACCGACCTCACCGTCGAGGGCAACGTGGAGCTGGCCTACGCAGGCACGCGCCTCATCGCTCTCGAGTACGGCGGGATTCGGTTCATGGGCAACGTGCTCGTCTCTCAGCCAGCCGTCGTGCTCGGCGCTGAGGTGTCGGGGGTGACGCTCGTGAGTGAGCGTGCCGCTGGCAGCGTGTTCATCGGGAACTCCTTCAGGGGAGCCGTGATCACCGCCACCGACGACATCCTCGGCCTGGGAAGCACCTGCGCCGAGGCATGCACCGGCCCCACGGGGATCATCGACCTGAAGACGCGCATCCCGGTCTCGGCCACTGGCATCGTCCAGCAGGTCCCCCGCGCGCGCATCCAGGAGGTGCCGAACACCAACCCCGACGGCAAGTTCGCGGGTTGGATCGACACCACCCCCCCGACGCGGCCCAAGTACGAGGACAAGCCGGAGCTCAAGGAGATCGACCTGGGCGACATGACCAACGAGTGGCCTCCGCCGCTGGTCAACCTGCCGGGCGGTAGCCACGACGCGGACGTCCCCTGGGTGGCTGTGTACGGCGACCTGCTCGAGTCGGACGACGGCCTGGGCGTGTTCGTTCCCCTGCACACCGGCAGCTTCCGCCGGCCGGGCAAGGGTTTCGTCCTCGTTCCCTAGTCGGACCCCAAGCAAGAGTGACGAGGGGGCGTGTCCTGGCGGACGCGCCCCCTTCGTCGTTCTGGCACTCAGCGCGTCACAACCGGGCCCCAGAGACATTGGGAGGGCGAGACATTGGGGGGGCGTTGCTCGCCCTCGATGACTCCTCGGTGGTCTGCGCCGTGACGCGAGGCCTACTCGTAGCCGCTGAGGTCGCCGTTCCCGCCCACGAAGCCTGCCGGGAACTCGCCGTCGGGGACGGAGTCGAGGGGCACCAGCTGGAAGTCGCAGTGGGTGTCGTAGAAGAGCAGGTAACCCGTGCGGCCCGGGAAGGTCTGCACCAGGCGCCGATCCGAGGGGAGCGTGATGTGATTTGCCCAGACCACGGGCCCGACCAGATCGGGGTGGGGGAGAGGCCTCGCAAGACGTAGATGCCGGGTAGGGGCGATGTCGCAGTTCTGCGCTGAGAACGGCCACATGGCGAAGACCACGGCGTCATCGAGGTCCTCGACGTGAGCAATGGGTCGCTCGACGGACCCCGCGATGCGGTGAGCGTTGGCCGCGCGCACTGGCCAATACAGGGCGAGGCTGACGAGGAACAAGCCGAGGAGGACGGCGCCGGTGGTCTGGTCCCCGTGGCGCCGCGCGGCGCCGGCCAGTCCGAGTGCGGTCAAGACGATGAGGGGGAGCATCACCTCGCTGTAGTGCACCGGCCCGAACGTGTCGAAGCCCACGTCGAGGACCAGAGCCGCCCCGGCCAGACCGCCGATCATCGCCGCCCACCACAACCGGTTGCGGGCGAACGCCAGGAAGAGAAAGGAGCAGGGCCACCCGAACGCCGCGAAGTTGAGGCGGAGCAGCCCGGCGGCGGTCTGCTCGAGGGCGGCCACGGGCGAGAGGGCCACGGCGAGCACCGCCGCGTCTGGCGCCGACGGCATCACGAACCGGAAGCCGTTGGCTGCGTGGTAGTCAGCCCCGGCAACGTACGACGGCAGCCACGGAGACCCGTTCTGGATGGCGTTCACCGCCAGAAAGAGAGTGGCGAGCATCAGCGCGGGCCCGGCGGCGGCCCCCGCCCGCAGGTCCCGGCGCTGTACGGCGTCTACGCCCCAGGCAACCAGCAGCGGGCCTCCGATGAGGAGGGCCGACACCGGCCGCACGAAGAAGGCGACGGAGAAGGCGAGGCCCGCCAACCCGTGGGCTGCGAGGGCGTGCCTGCCCTGAAGCCCGCCACTGCGGGTCCGTGCCACAGCCCACGCTGTCCACGTCAGCGCACAGAGGCACGCAGTGTGGGAGAGGCCCGTTCCGGCCAGGAAGAGCGGCATCGGGGCGAGCACCCACACGAGCAGCGCCGCCCGCCCCCATCGGCGCCCTGCGACCTCCTCGAGCACCGAAGACAGCCCTGGAATCGTGAGCGCCGCCAGCACCGGATTGGCGAGGCCTCCGACCCCCAGGGCCACGAACGGCGCGAGCAGCGCGGGAAACCCGAGGAAGTACGCCGGGTGCCATCCCTCGGTGATCACCACCATGGGGTGGGCGAAGTGCAGCGGAAGCGGCGGCGGTGGCGCGCTGACCCGTCCCGTCAGAAGGAGCTCCGCCCCAAACCGATAGGCCGGCTCGTCGTCCGTGATCGCCATGCCTCCGAGGACGCCGTAGTGGACGGCGAGGGCGAGCAGCAGCGCGCCTCCCGTCGTCGCCCAGAGCCACGCCCGGTCCGACGGCTGCTCCAGGGCGGCGAGCCAGTCGCGTCCGCGCAGCGCCAGGGTCCCGCCCGCGGCCACGAGGCCCCCGTAGAGCCCAACCATCAGCAGGAAGACCCGGTGGCGGGGAGCCGGCCAGTCCAACTCCCCGAGGTCGAGTACGAAGCCATCGAGGGCCACGAGCCCCGACTGCACGAAGCCGATCAACCCGATCAGGAGGAGGAGCGGGCCGAGCATCCTCACGAGTCCACTGCCTCTCCGGTCGGCTTGCGCGCCCGCGCCACCACCTGGAAGCCGGCCGGCAGTGCGAGGCGCTCGTCCAGACTCGCGATGCGTCGCATGACGGGGCGAAGCCGCGCGTACAGTCCGAAGGCTGCGGAGTCCTCCGTCTCGCTGGCTTCGCTCCAGTTCCAGCCCTTGCGTCGATGCACGAGCCGCTGCACCGCGATGTGCCCGAGTCCGATGACGTCCTGCAGCGCCCGACGGGTTGGCCCCACGAGCCAGTCCACCGCGTCCGCCTCGAAGCGGGCGCTGATCAGGAGGTCACGCAGGCTGTCCCTGGTGTAGCCCGGGCGCACGTGGAACTCGGGTCCGGGGATGTCGTGCACGGTGCGGACCGGCAACAAGCGCAGCCCCGAGTCGATCCCGAAGCGGAGGCCAGGCACCGTCACCAGCAGGTGGCCCCCCGGCCGGAGCACTCGCCAGGCCTCGGCGAGAGCGGTGCTCTCGTCGTGCAGGTGCTCGAGGATCTCCGTCATGAGTACGCAGTCGGCCGAGCCATCGGGTAGCGGCACCGCTCCGGCTTCCGAGTGAAGGAGGGTCACGTCCGGGACTCCTCTCAGCACGCCGCGGGCGTGCCGGAGGTTGCCTTCGTCCATGTCGACCCCGATGAAGCCCCGTCCGTTGGCCGCACAAAAGGTGGAGTAGGCGATCCCGCAGCCCACATCGAGCAGAGCAGCCGGATCGAGACGGTCCACTTCGCTTCGCAGCCACAGGAGGCGCGGCTCGCCGAAGACCTCCGCCCGGGGCACGGCGTAGCGTGACAGCACTGCCCGTCGCCGCCGCCCCACCGCGAGAAGCTCCTCGCGTCGATGGGGCTCTGCCCAGCTCGCGTCGAGGGTCTGCTGCCAGGGCGCGGTCGCCCGACCACCCACCACCACTGCTGCCCCCGGGGGCGCGGGGCCGTCCCCGATCCACACACACAGCTCGTCGAGGCCGGGCTCGTCCGGCGGGGAGAGCACGCGCAAGGGCTGGGGCGGCGGCATCGCGCAAGTCTCGCTCATCGGCAGGGCCCGGGTATAGTCCGCGGCCCCATGGCGCAGGACTTCTACGACCAACTCTGGGACCAGGCTTGGACGGCACAGCAAGCCGTCGGACCCCTGACCCACAACCGCTATCGCCTCGTGCTGGCTGAGTTGGACGGCCTGGAGTCGCCGGGACGGGTCCTCGATGCTGGCTGCGGCTCGGGCACCTTGCTCTCCCTCCTCGGAGCCCGATGGCCCGACGCGGAGCTGCACGGAATCGAGCTCTCCGAGAGCGCCGTCGCCGCCGCGTCGCCCGCGCTCCAGGAACGCATCGTCCAAGGCGACCTCATGAACGTCGCCCGCGGGCACGAGGCCGGTTCCTTCGATCTGATCGTCTGTTCGGAGGTCCTCGAGCATCTCGAGGAGCCTGGCGAGGCCCTCGACGTGCTGGTTGGCCTCCTGCGGATCGGTGGAACCGCCGTCCTCACCGTTCCCGGCGGGATGCGCCACTGGACACGGCAGGACGACCTCGCGGGCCACATCCAGCGCTTCGAGTACCCCGCGTTCGAGCTTCTCGCCCGAGACGCCGGCCTGGAGGTCGTCTCCTACTACGGCTGGGGCGGTCCTCTCAGCGCCACCTACTACGGTCTCGCCTCCCGGCAAGACCCCGACGACCTCGCCTCCTCAGCGTCCTCCCCCCTGGTTTCCTTCGTGGGGAAGCTGCTCCCCCGGTTGTTCCGCCTCGACGACGCCTTCTCGGGTCCTGGACGCCCCCAGCTCGTGCTGCGCGGGCGTCGCTGGCGCTGACCGGTATCCTCCCGCGCTCCATGCACGTCGGCATCCTCAGTCACAACTTCCCTCCGCATCCCGGCGGCCTCGAGGTCATGGTCATGAACCTGGCGCGGGGGCTCGCGGGTCTTGGCCACCAGGTCACCCTCGTGAGTAGCGCCTGGGAGGACGCGCGGGGGGTGTCCGTCGAGCACGGAGTCACGGTGCACCGGCTCCCCACGCTGCACCACACGGAGGGATTCGGGGTGCCCTATCCGGTCCAGTTCGGGCCCGGCTGGTCCGCGGTGCGGGATGCGCTGCGTTCCGCGGATGTGCTCAACGCTCACGGCGCCCTCTACGTGACGTCGCAGGTTGCCGCGGGGATGGCGCGCAAGCGGGGCACCCCACTGGTGCTCACCGACCACGTCGGCATTCTTGAGTATGAGCAGAGGCACCTGAACGTCGCCCAGAAGCTCGCATGGGCGACCCTCGGGCGCTTCGTGCTTCAGACCGCTCAGGCAGTGACCACATACAACGGCCGCGTCGCGGATTTCCTGCGAAGCCAGCCCCCCCATCACGAGCCCCGGTTCATCGGCAACGGCGTCGACATGAAGACCTTCGCTCCGCGCGACCAGGAGCAGCGCCGCGCGGCTCGGGGGCGCTTCGGGATCCCTCCCGACGACGTCGTTGGGCTGTTCGTGGGCCGCGACACCCCGAAGAAGAACCTGCCCGCCGTCCTCAACTGCGCCCGCGACGGCTATTCGCTCGCCGTGTGTGGGGCCGACCGTGCGCTCCCCGAGGATGTCGTCAACCTCGGCCTGCAGCCCTACGACGCCATGCCGGACCTCTTCGGGTGCGTCGACTTCATGGTTCTCGCGAGCATCGGGGAGGGCTTCCCCCTCGCGATCCAGGAAGCCATGGCTACGGGCCTTCCCGTGGTGGTGCTCTGGGACGAGGGCTACGGCGCCTGGGTGTCCCGCGAGGCGATGGTGGTGGTGGATCGCCTCGATCAGCTTCCGGCAGCCATGCAGTCGATGGCGTCGGACGCCGCGCGGCGTCAGGCCGTGGGGGCCGCGGCCCTCGAGTGGGTGCACAGCCGCTGGAGCTGGGAGGCGACGGTGGCGCAGTACGAAGCGCTCTTCCTGAGCCTCATCGACTGACGCGCCCCTGCCGGCGGCAACCCGGTCCCCAGGCATCCACCCGGTTATGCTCATGGCCGACTCGTGTCCCAAGCGTCCCCCATCTCCCTCGGCCCCTTCGATCTGATCGCCCCCTTCGGGCAGGGCGGCATGGCCTCGGTGTGGCGGGGAGAGCACCGCAGCTCGGGCCTCCCCGTCGCGGTCAAGGTCCTCGAGGGCTCCCTCGCCATCGACTCGATGTTCAAGGACGCCTTCGCGGCCGAAGTGCGTGCCGTCGTGGGACTCGACCACCCGGGCGTGGTGCTGGTCTTTGACCACGGGCAGGTCCCCGCCGAGGCCGCGGCCCAGAGCAGCGGCAAGCTCAGCGAGGGCGCTCCGTACCTCGTGATGGAGTTCGCCTCGGGCGGCACCTTGCTCGACCACCCGCCCGGGAACTGGCCAGCGCTGCGCAACGTGCTCACCTCGGTGCTCGACTCCCTGGCTCACGCCCATGCTCGGGGGGTGGTGCACCGCGACATCAAGGGCGGCAACGTCCTGCTGTGTGCCGGCAGCGACCTGCGGCCAGGCTGGAAGTTGTCGGACTTCGGCCTCGCCCTGCCGGTTGGTGGGGACGAGGTGGAGGACATCTTCGAGGACACGGCGGTCGGCACTCCGCCCTACATGGCTCCCGAGCAGTTCACGGGGGACGCGCGGCTGTACGGCCCCTGGACCGACCTGTACTCACTCGCGTGCCTCACGTTCCTCCTGACGACGGGCAAGGCCCCCTTCGGGAAGGGCAACCCTGCGGAGATGGCCCGTGCCCACCGCGAGCTGCCGGTCCCCCCGTGGAAGCCACTGATTTCCTTGCCCGTGGCCCTCGAGGACTGGCTCGGGCGGCTGCTGGAGAAGGACCCTTGGGACCGCTATCAGTCGGCGGCGGAGGCGCTGCGGGACCTCTGGGCAATCGACGGCAGCCAAGTGCCCTCCAGCGTGGCTCCTCGCAACGAGCCCTCGGTGGAGATGGGCCCCATCCTCTCCCAGGCGCCGGCCCTCAGCACCGTCATCGTCGAGCTCTCCGAGCCCATGACGTCGGTGCCGGTGCCGCGCTCCGCCGAGCGGGTGGCATCAGAGCAGGCGGAGAGGGCGGTTCCCTTTCCCACGACCTGGCGGCTCCCCGACGGACGGCCTGACCCGATTCAGCTTCAAGGCGCGGGCCTCGGTCTCCTGGCGTTGCGGCGCACGGGCGTTGTGGGCCGCGAGGCGCATCGCGACCGGATGTGGGAGGCCCTGGGGCGGGTGTGTCATGGCAACGGCGCCGAGCTGATCCTCCTCCACGGGGATCCGGGGCAGGGGAAGAGCCGGCTGGCGCAGTGGCTCGAAGAGCGCAGCTCCGAGCTGGGAGTGGCCCACACCCTCTCTGCCCGCTTCGGTCGCACCGGAGGCTCGGGGGAGGGGCTGGGGGCGATGCTGGTGCGCCACCTGGGCCTCCAGACGATGAGCTGGCCCATGCGCCGGGAAGAGGTGCGACGGCACCTCGCTCGCTTGGGGGGGGACCCCAGCGACGTCGACTCGCTGATGACGCTGATGAGTCCGCTGGATGAGGAGACCGTCGCGGGGCTGGCTCGCACCACCCCCGAGCAGAGGTTCGCGGCTCTGCTGCGTCTCATCGGCGCGGAGGGACGTCGCCTCCCCGTGGTGCTCTGGCTCGACGACCTGCACTTTGGTCCCGAGGGCGTCGCCTTCGCGGAGCACGTGCTGGAGCGTGCCCATCCGGGAGGCCCCAGGGTGCTGCTCGTCGGCACCTCGTGGACGGAGCCCATCGGGAAGCAGGACGCCACCGGCGCAGTCCTCCGCGGTCTCATCGAGAAGGCGCGAGCCCGCGACCTGCCGGTACGGCCTCTGTCCGAGGAGAGCCAGCGAAAGCTACTGGCCTCTCTCCTGTCGCTGGAGCCGGGTCTCGCCGACGAGGTGAACCGGCGCGCCGAAGGCAATCCGCTGTTCGCCATTCAGATGCTCGGGGACCTCGCCGAGCGGGGCGTCCTCGAAGCCGGAGCTCAGGGGTTCACCCTCATCGCCGGGGCCCGCAGCTCGCTCCCGCGCGACATCTACACCCTGTGGCAGCGTCGGGTGGAGCGCGTGGTGCAGCCTCTGGGGCGGACCGCCCTGGCAGCCCTCGAGGTGGCGGCGGCCCTCGGCGAGCGTGTGGAGCGTGCCGAGTGGATCGCCTCGTGTGCCCGGGCGCAGCTGGCCCTCCCCGAGCGCTTGGAGGCGGCCCTCCTCGACGGTGGCCTCGCGCAGCCGGATGAGAGCGGCTGGTCCTTCTCCCACGGCCTGCTCCGGGAGAGCATCGAGCGCGCCGCCCGCCTCGAAGGCCGGTGGGAAGGCTGGAACAACGTCTGCGCCGACGCGCTCTACGCGCTGCCGGGCAACACGGCGGGCCCGCGTCTGGAGCGCATCGGGCGCCACAAGATGCAGGCCCGGGAGTGGGCGAGCGCCTTCCGTGTGCTGACCCGCGCCGCAGCCGTGCGCACCGTGGGGGACGACGTCAACGCGGGGCTGCGGATCATCGACCTCGCCGAGGAGGCGCTGGAGAAGCTTGGGGTGCCGCCCTCGGACCGGCGGCGTGGAGTGCTGCTCGCGGCGCGCGCCGATGCGGAGCTGATGGTGGGCGACGTGCAGGCGGCGGTGGATGCCGCCCACGACCTGTCGCAGCTGGCGCGGGAGTACTACTGGCCCGAGAAGGAAGGGCAGGCCTTGTTGGTGCTCGGCCAGGTCCAGCTGCGCGAGTACCGGTCCGCCGAGGGGCTGCTGTTGCTGCGCAAGGCGCTGGAGTACCTCGAGAGGACGACGATGGCCGAGGCCGTGGAGCGGGCCATGCGTCTTCTGGCCCGGGCCCTGAGCCACGAGAAGCAGTTCGACGCGGCGCGACAGATGGCCGACCGCGCACTGGCGTCGGCGCGCACGAGCGAGGATGACAAGCGGATCGGTGAGGCGATGCAGGTCAAGGCCGCCCTGCATCGGGACTTGCGACAGCCCATCGAGGCGGAGCAGTGGACCCGTCGCGCGGCCGAGCACTTCGTGCACTCGGGCCATCACGTGCTCGTGGCGGATACCTACTCGAGCCTGGGGGAGGCACGTCGGGAGGCTGGCGACCTCGTCGAGGCGAAGGCGTGGTTCCTCCGCGCGCGGGACCAGTGGCGCAAGGTGGGAAGCAAGCACGAGGTCATGGGTGACCTGTGTGCTGCTGGCGTCGACATGGAGGCGAAGAACCCGCGCGAGGGGCTGGAGACGGTGCGCCGCGTGCTGCCGATGATTCAGCCAGGTGGCTACTTCGAGGCCGTGTGCTGGATCCTCTTCTTGCAGGGCGCGACCCTCACCGGGGACTGGAGCGATGGCCAGTTCGTGGTGGAGCGCCTGGAGGACCTCGCGGGCAAGCGTCAGCTCGCCAACCCCGAGTTCATCGAGGTGATCCGGGACGCGCGGATGCGGGCTCTGAAGGACGGCCAGATTCAGGTCGGGTCGCGCCTCCTCAAGCTCGAGGACACCGTCAGCGGGCGCTGAGCGCGGCCCCCACCAGGCGCGGGGCTGCGTCCTACAGAAACTCCGCCGTGGCGTCCGCCAGGGCCCGGGGGTCTCCCGGTGGCACGAACGCGTGGGGCTTCGCGGCATCGACTCGCTCGCGATGCGGCGCGATGTCCGTGACCACCACCGCGCATCCGTGCTGCTGCGCCTCGAGGAGGGCGAGGCCGTAGGTCTCCATGTGCGACGGCGCCAGGGCGACCGTGGCGCGGGCGTACTGATCGGCGAGCTCGGCCGTCGACAGCCACCCCACGAACTCCATGCGCTCGGCTACCGGTTCTGGCACCGACAAGCGCCACTTGCGCAGCCAGCGACGCTCCGACTTCCGGTTGTCGGGGAGCCCGCCGGCGAGGACGAGTCGTGCTTCGGGGCGAAGAGCAAGCAGCAGCTCGAGGGCGGCGAGGGCGTCGGCGGTGCCCTTGAGAGTGTCGAAGCGACCGACGAGCAGCACGCGGCCGGGCTCGCGGGAGGCGTTCGACCGCAACCGTGGCGGGCGCGGCATGGGCACCACCTGCGCCCGGGCCGCCTCGCGGGGGAAGTCCTCGGCGAGCAAGGTGCGCGCTGCCTCTCCCGGCACGAACAGCGCGTCGGCCTCACCCAGGGCGACCTCTTGGGCCAGCTCGCTGCGGGTGGGCTGCGTGAAGCCCCGCTGCCGTCGCAGGGCCCGCTGCGCCACGTGCACGAACAGGCAGGTCTCGGCAGCGGTGTGGGCACGCACGTCGCTCGCGAAGTCCCAGAGCATGCCGTGGTGTACGACGATGCGACGCGGCGACTGTTCCACGGCGAACGCGAGGGCTCGCTCCAGCCCCGCTGGCCCCGAGATGCGACACACCGGGCCTTCCACGGTGACGACACCCTCCTTCGCCGAGGGCCGCCAGCCATCAAAGGACACGACGGAGACGGTCTCCCCCTGGGAGCGCGCCTGGTCCACGATCAGTCCCACCGCGGTGGAGATGCCCCCCCGGGTACGTGGGGGAAGATCGCGGGTGATGTGCAGAACACTCATTGGCCGGTGCTCCAGCGCTCGGTCTTGGTCCAGTCTTCGTCCATGAGCCCAGCGCTCAGGAAGGAGGAGACGGCGCGGTCCCTCAGCTGGGATTCGTGGCAAGCCACCGCCTCTCGCTTCGCCGACCACGCCGCCGCCGTCAGAGGGACGGCTACGTCCCCATGCGCGCCGAAGTGGTGAGCGTGCATCCCCTTCTCCACGCCATCGAATCCGCTGTTCCGAAGGGCTCTCCAGACCCGATGCATGCGTCCCGGGGGAAGAGCCGCCGTCCATGCGTCGGGCCATACGGCACGCACCCAACCCGCGACGGCGAGGTGGTCGAGGTGTCCGTAGTCGCCGTCCAGTCCGTGCGTCAGGACCCGGTCGGGAGCGTAGAGGGCGGCGTACGCGGAGAGTTCGTTGAGCGCTTCCTCCCGGGGGACACTGGTCAGACCGCCGTCGGGATAGTTGAGCACGTCGCCGGCGACCCCAAGGGCGCAGCAGGCGCGGGCGAACTCCTCTCGGCGCAGCGCGGCCAGCGCCTTCGGGCCTTGGGCGCCCCCCCGGCGGTCCGCTCCGGCGTCCCCAGTCGTCATGCAGACGACGTGCATGTCGGCGCCGGCGGCGCTCCAGGCGGCGAGGGTGCCCCCCATGAGCCAGCTCTCGTCGTCGGGGTGTGCGACCACTGCCAGGACGCGCACGGGAGTGGGGAGGCTCACGTCAGTGCAGCGCGGCGCGAATGGGCAGTCCGCGCACGATCTCGGCTTCGGCGTCCAGCATGGTGTCCATGCGGGCGTCGGCGACGTCGCGCCCGAAGAGGGTCCGCGCGTGGTCCAGGAAGAGCCCGTGGTGTCGGGCCTCGCACGCGAACAGCTCCCGGTAGAAGTCCCGCAGCTCGGGCTCGGGCAGGACCTCGCTCGCGATCTTGAAGCGCTCGCAGCCCCGGGCTTCGATGAGCGAGAACAGGATCAGTCGGTCGAGCAGGTATTCGTTCTGGTCGCGCTTGCGGAGCAGCTTGCGGAGTGGCCCGGTGTAGGGGTCCGGCTTGTCCTGCCCGATGGTGTGTCCGCGGGCGGCGAGCAAGTCGTGCACCTGCTTGAAGTGGCCCAGCTCTTCTTGCGCCAGCTCGATCATGTCGGCGACGAGCGCCACGCGCCGATGGTTCTGCTGCGCCAACGTCAGCGCCTGGTTCGCCACCTTGCGCTCGTTGTGCCCGTGGTCCTGAAGAAAGGACACGAAGTCGGCAGCGATGGCCTCTCCCCATGCGGGCGGCGTGTCGGCGCGGAGTCGGAACATGGTGCCGAGTCTGCTACTCGGCGGCCCGCGCGTCGAGCCAGTCGACCAGCGCGGAGGTCACCTCGGGGGCGAGATTGCGCCCGATGTCGTCCGCGCCAAGGGACTCCCAGTCGGGATTGCTCACGCAGTTCAGCGCGTGCGTCACGCACTCGAGTTCGACGGTGGTGACGCCCGTCGCTGCCCACAGACCGGCTTCGGGGTCCAGGGGGATGTTCCAGTCGTACCCGCCGAAGAGCGCCATCATCGGCCGTGACTCGGCGGCGACGGTGTCGGCGCGCGCGTCGCCGAGATCCATCCACTCTTGCCAGAAGCCCACTGGCAGGTTGCCGATGGAGTCTCCAGTGAACGTGCCCTCCCGCACGGCCTGGAGGTCAGCGACCCAGGAGGCGAGGGAGCCCAGCTGTGCCTCGATGGCGCTGAGGGGGGCACCGGCCGCCTCCATGAGGGCGATGGAGAAGTCGAGCTGGTAGCCCAGGATGGCGTCGATGGGGCGCCAGTTCCCCGCAAGGGACACTCCGCCTGCGAGGCTCTCCTCCCCCGAGAGGATCGCCGGCATGAAGGCCGCGCCCTGGGAGTGCCCCACGACGAAGACCCGGCTGGCATCGACGCTGGGTTGGGCCCCCAGCCAGCGGCTGGCCACCTGTGCATCGTCGACGAAGTCGTTGACGCTGAGGGCCCCGCTGGGGGACGGGTAGTCGTTCTCGCAGAGGCCATTGAATGGGCCACAGGTGCGCTTGTCGTATCGGAGGACCGCATAGCCCTCGGCTTGCAGTGCCTCGGCGAGCTCGACAAAGAGCGCGAGCTCGAAGCCAAAGCCCATGTTCAGCTGGCCCGTGACGGTCTGGTCCCTGCTGTTTGGTCCGCTGCCGTGGACGAGCACCACGCCCGGGACCGAGGAGCCCTCGGCGTGGTCGGGGAGATGCAGGGTCCCCTCGAGGGTGAGGCCGGTGGCTTCGATCGCCGCCGGCTCTGTGGATGCGGCCACGAGGGCGGGAGGGATCTCGCTCGGTGGTGGAGTCGAGGTCGTCGCACAGGCGGTGAGGGATCCGGCGAGAGCGACGAGGGCGAGGGAAAGCAGGCGCATGGGGGTCTCCGGGGTGCACTCATCGGTACGGGCGTCGGGCCCAACCATTCCCGAGAGTCTCTAGAAGGGGACGCCGATGGCCTCGCAGAGGAACCGGTGCAGGGGCGCCGCGCCCTTGCAGAGCGTCGCCAGGTGGTTGACGAGGTCGTCGCCGAGCACCACATCTTCTGCGAGCTCGGTGGTGACGATGAAGTCCTTGCGCTTGAGGTCCTCGGCGAGGGGGTGCTCTTTGTCGTACCCCCGGGGGATGCGCTTCAGAGAGTCGCCCGCGAACTCCAACCCTGCGGCCGCGATGTCGCTCTTGACCGATGCCCAGTCGTCCCGGTGGGTGTCGATGGATGCGCGAATCTGCTTGACGGCAGCTGACTCCGGGCGCCAGATGCCACCTCCGAAGAAGGAACCTCCTGGCTCGAGATGCATGTAGAAGCCCGGGGCGTGCACGCTCTTTGCGAGGGCGTGCTTGAAGTGCAGGCCCACATGCGTCTTGTAGGGCGTCTTGTCCTTGCTGAAGCGGGTGTCTCGGTAGATGCGGAAGAGCGAGCCTCCCTGCGCCTTCGGAATCGCGGTGACGTGCTCGCTGATCTCCGCCAAGGCGGGCCCGAAGTCCGTAATGAACGCCAGCGCTGGCGCCTTGACCGAGCTTTCGTAGCGCTTCTTGTTCTCGTTGAACCAGGCGCGCTCGTTGTTGTCCGCCAGGTCCGCCATGAACTCGTAGATGTCGTCGTCGAACCAGGCCACCTCAGTACTCCTCGGGCGATGCGTCGGGGTCGTCGACCTCGTTGCCATCGTCGCCGGCTGGGTCGTCACTCACGGTTCCCGCACCCGGGTCGGTGGGTTGGAGTGGCGCCTGGGCGTTCGCGGCCGCGGGCTGCCCAACCCCGAAACTTCCGCTCGTGCAGAGGGTCTCGGGCAGGCAGACCGAGTCGGTGGCGTTGATCTGCGCGCACCCCCAGCCGGCGATGCAGGAGTTGTCGTCGGTGCAGGAAGAGCCCGAGCAGATGTCGGGCACAACGCTCGTGCCGTCGTCGCACAACACCGCCCACTCGACGCATGTGTCTTCGCAGGGGTCGTTGCGGGTGAATCCGTCGCCGCTCACCTCACAGGGCTGACCGGAACTGAGCCCGCAGCCGGAGAGACCGAGGAGGAGGAGGAAGGGGAGAAGGATGCGGAGCATGGAGGGCCTCAGCTGCAGGTGAGATTGACGAGGTCGATGAGGAGCTGCGTGGTTGCGCTGCTGTCGTTGTCCCACTGCCACTGGATGCGCACGGTCTGCCCCGAGTATGCGGAGAGATCGATGATGCGGGGGAGCCAGAAGCCGTTGGTCTGGTCCCCATTGTTCCACGCGTCCGGATTGGACAGGGTCGAGCCGCTGATGGGGTCGATGATGAAGAGCCCGCCGGTGTCGTAGGCGATGATGCTGCTCTCGTTGGTCTCGATGCGGTAGCGGTAGAACATGTCGGCGTACGTGATCCACGAGGGGATGGCGACGTCCTGCCACACCGCGCTCTGCTCGCTCGAGTACTCCCCGAGTTCTGCGAGCCAGGAGCCCGAGTACGGCGTCACTGATGCGAAGCCCGTGACGACGGTCGCGCCGAGGCTGGAGAACTCGCTCCACCCGTAGTTGGTGCCGAGCTCGAAGTCGCCGTTGTTCAGGGAGTCGGCACCGGAGCACGTTGCGAGACCCGGGGCTCCGTCGTCGTCGTCGTCGTCGTCGTCGCCGGAGTCGTCGTCGTTCGCCGTGGCGTCGTCGTCGTCGCCGGAGTCGTCGTCGTTTGCCGTGGCGTCGTCGTCGTCGCCGGAGTCGTCGTCGTTCGCCGTGGCGTCGTCGTCGTCGCTGGAGTCGTCGTCGTTCGCC
>JAGSHC010000200.1 GCA_023954745.1 Deltaproteobacteria bacterium
GCGCGACGACCTCGGGGACGGGATCGGCAGGCGACCCAACGTCCTTCGACCGAAGAAGAGAGAACGCCCCAAACACCACCAGGACCGCCCCCAGAGCGAAGACGAGGGGGCCGAGACGATTGGACCGCACGGCAGGCTGAGGACGGGTCGGCCCCACCCCCATGGGCACCGTGGCGTCCGGATCCCGCGCAGACGGAGCGGCAGCCGGCGGGCGAGGCGGCGCCGTGGGCTTGGACTCTGGGACGACGACCTTGGGTGCGCCGGGCTGCGATCCGGGCGGAGTCGCCCCCGTCAGGGGCGGGAGCCCCGAGACGTCGTCCGAGCCCAGAACACTGATGTCCGAGGTGTCGGCGATGGCCGCGGCGCTGCTCACCGCGCGGACCTTGCGCGACAGGAACACCGAGCTCACTTCGCTGCTGGGCACGACATCCCGCAGCTGGCGCATCGCGGTCAATGCCTCGGCCGTGGACCCGAAGCGGTCCTCCCGGTTCTGGGCCACGAACTTCCGGAGGACCGGTACTGCCGCGGGCAGGACCGCCCCCACAGGCTCGGCGATGATGTCTGCGTTGAATGCAGCCACGCGATGCATCGCAGAGATGAGGGTGCTCCCGCCGATCATCCTCTTGCCGGTGAGCCCCTGGTAGAGCATGGCGCCGAAGGCGAAGAGGTCGCTGCGAAAGTCCAGGTCTTGCCCACGCACCTGCTCCGGCGACATGTAGTGCACCGTGCCCCGGACCATGTCGGTCTCGGTGGCGTCGACGAGCCGCTCGGACGCCATGGCGATCCCGAAGTCCAGCAGCTTGACCGCCCCCTCCTGGCTGATCATGACGTTGTCGGGCTTCAGGTCCCGGTGCACGAGGTTGAGTTCCTTGCCGTCGTCCCCCGTGATCTCGTGGGCGAAGCGCAGCCCCTTGAGGATGTCGAGGTGGATGTCGAGGACGACGGACAGGGGGAGCCGGTCGATGAGCCGGACCTCCTCCTGGATTTCGCGCAGGGTCCGGCCCGGCACGTACTCCATCATCATCGCGAAGACCTTGCCCTCGGTTGGATGGTCGAGCTGCCCGAACCACTGGACGTAGACCACGTTGGGGTGCTGCATCCGCGCCAGGAGCAACGCCTCGTCCGCCAGCATCTTCACGACGCTGCGGTTGCTCCGGGTGATGTGCGGGTGGAGGACCTTGAGGGCGACCTGGCGGCTAAAACCCATCTCCCCTTCCACGATCGCGCGGTACACGGTCGCAAAGCCACCGGCGCCAAGCTCGGCGACGACCTTGTAGGGGCCGAGGTAGTAGGGGAAGTCGGGTTGGTTCACGCGCGCGTCAGTATATCGGCCACGGACGGCTTACTGCTCGCAGGGCCCGGGGCCGTTCGCGCCCGATCAGGCCTCGGACTCGCTGGAACCGTTCCCCGAGGCCGCGAGAACACACCGACGAGCAAGCTCGACCTCGGCAGAGTTCCCGATCACGAGGGGAACGCGGTGATGCGCCCACTCGGGCTCGATCTCGAGGATCCGGTCGCGGCCGTTCGTCGCGGAGCCGCCCGCCTGCTCGATGATGAACGCCAGCGGATTCGCCTCGTACATCAGCCGGAGCTTCCCCTTCGGGGACCTCGCGTCCTCGGGGTAGAGGAAGATCCCGCCCATGAGCAGGTTGCGGTGGAAGTCAGCCACCAGCGAGCCGATGTGTCGATCGGTGAGCCTGCGCTTTTGATCGTCGTTGCGCGCGAGCAGCTGGCCCAGAAAGTCATGAACCCACGCGCTCCAGTAGGGACCGTTGCAGGTGTTCACGCTGAGCACCTTGCAAGCACTGGGGAGCCGAATGTCCTCGTGGCTGAGGATGTACTCGCCCACGGTGGGGTCGAGGGTGAACCCGTGCACGCCCTGGCCCACCGTGTAGACGAAGACCGTGGAGCTTCCGTAGATGATGTAGCCGGCAGCTACCTGCTCGGTGCCGCAGCGATAGAGGTCGGCCTTGGTGACCTCGTCCCCCGGGGAGACCTTGCGGAAGATCGAGAAGATGGTCCCGATGGACACGTTGTAGTCGATGTTCGACGAGCCATCGAGAGGGTCGTACGCGACCACGTAGCGGCCTCGGTAGGCCTCGTCGATTTCGATGACCTCCTCTTCCTCTTCGCTCATCAGCGCGCAGACGTACCCACTGCGGCCCACGACATCGCGGATCGTCTGCTCGGCCAGCTGATCGAGGCGGTGTTGCACCTCTCCCTGGATGTTGGTCGTGCCCGCGGATCCTCGAATCTTCACGAGCCCGGCCATGTTGACCTTGCTCGAGATCAACTTGCCCGCGACTCCGATCTGCGTAAGGAGGGAAGACAGCTCTCCGCTTGCCCCTGGATGCTGAAGCTGGGCGTCGCGGATGTGCTGGGTCAGAGTGGTAAGCCGATCCATGAGGGAAGCCTGCCACGCCCAACCGTGTTACTGCGTCCCAAACCCCTTTTGACAGCGGAGGAAACTGGGTGATACAAGTCCGCGCCTTGCGTACCCCCCGACTCGCTCTGCTGCTGCTCTCCGCAGCACTCCTCGGCTCCGTCGCTCCCAGCGACGCCCATGCTGTGGAGTTCCGTCTCGACGGCATGTTCCGCATGCGGGCGAACCTGTTCGACAGCCTCAGCCTTCACCGTCAGGACGATCGGGACGAAGGTGTCCGCTCGTTCATCGACATGCGTCTGCGCCTCGTGCCGCATCTCCGGATCAACTCCGGGGTGCACGTGTACGCGGACTTCGATGTGCTCGACGCCCTGGCGTTCGGCGCCAACCCCGCCGGCGGAAACCCCGCCATTCTGCAGGCCGTCGGCCAGCAAGCCGCGGATGGCACGCTCTTCAACGAGCCTGTGGGCCTCACCGGTGGAGTCCTCCCCGGCGAGGACTACCGCGACTCGCTCTTCGCCCGGCGCGCTTGGGTCGAGGTCTACACCAAGTACGTCGACCTCAAGTTCGGCCGCATGGCCAGCCACTGGGGCATGGGCCTGCTCGCCAACGACGGGTCGTGCGACACCTGCGACTACGGCGACATCGTCGATCGCTTGATGATCAGCACGTCCGCCATCGACCCGGTCCGGATCAGCTTCGCCATCGACACGAGGGCGGAGGGGTTCATCAACCGAGACGACGACACTCACAGCTTCCTGCTCCAGGGTGGCTACCTCCACGAGGTCTGGAAGGTCGGCGCCTACGTGCGCTGGACCCGCCGCCCGTCCAACAAGCTGAACCTGCTGCACGGCGACGTGTGGGGGGCCGCGAAGTTGGGACCCATTTCGTTCGAGGCCGAGGCCCTCATCGCCTGGGGTCAGGCCGAGACCACCGACATCGGCGTCGAGGACATCCGCATCCTCAGCGGTGGCGGCGCGCTCGCCGCGAAGCTCTCGGTGTCTCCGTGGGAAGCCGGGCTCGGTCTCGGCGTGGCGACTGGCGACAAGGACCCCCTCGACAACCAGTGGCACACGATGCGGTTCGACCGTGACTTCGACGTGGGCCTGCTGATGTTCGAGCACCCGCTGCCGCAGTTCCAGATCGGTGACGCCGCCAACGAGGCCGATGGCGCCCTCGGCAACGTCGACATCTCCTCGGCCGTCAGCCACCAGGGCGTGAGCAACGCCTTCTACGTCACGCCCCAGTTCCACGTGGACATCCTGGACAACCTGCGCGCTGGCATCTCCATCGTCACTGCGTGGCCGGTGGTGCCTGCGGCCTTCGGCCATACGGACCAGGACCCCCGGAACTTCTACGGCGCAGAGTTCGACGGCGACGTGACCTTCACGCTGCACAACGCATTCGAGCTCAAGGCCCAGGCCGGACTCTTCCTGCCCGGCAACATCTACGGCGACACCCGCGCCGTGACCTTCGGCGGCGAACTCCGCGCCCTGGTCCGCTTCTAGAGCGCCTGCCCTGCTGCGGTTCCACAAGATGGAAGCCTGCGGCAACGACTTCGTTGTCGTCTATGCGGCCGACCTCGCCACCCCCATGACCGCGGCGCGCGTGCAGCGGCTCTGCGACCGACACGTCGGTGTCGGGGGGGATGGGGTGTTGATCGTGGGGGTCGACGACGACGTGGAGCCCGTGGCCCTGCGGCCCCAGGCAGCCCTCTCCATGACGGTGTGGAACGCAGACGGGTCGTTGTCGGAGATGTGCGGCAACGGTCTGCGCTGCGTGGTGCGCCGGGCCCTCGAAGACGGCCGATGGGCCGGGTCTGAAGGCGTCATGGCCTCCGGAGCGGGCCTCGTTCCATTCCGGGTTGGCGAGCACACGATCCGGACGACCCTGGCGGTCCCCGCCCTGGGTGGGCGCCTCACGGTGCGTGTGGGGGAGCGCCAGGTCATCGGCCACATGGTCTCCATGGGCAATCCCCACTTCGTGGTCTTCGATGACGAACAGCCAGCCCCGCTCCCGGACCTGCTGGCCTGGGCGCCCGCTGTCGAGCTGCTGGGCGTGTTTCCCCACCGAACCAACGTCGAGCACGTGCTCCTCGAAGACGGTGCACTGCGCGTGCGGGTCTGGGAGCGCGGGGTCGGTGAGACCCTGGCGTGCGGGTCCGGCGCCTGCGCGGTGGCCGCGGCCGCGAGGACGACGGGGCGGACGACTGCAGACCGCGCGCGTGTCCTCCTCCCGGGAGGTGAGCTGTCTGTATCCTGGGCCGGCCCGGGCTCCCCTGCGATGCTCGAAGGCCCCGCGCACACTGTCTTTTCCGGGCAAGTCCGGGACGAGGAGAACCGATGAGACTGAGCGGCGCGATGACCGCGATCGTGACCCCGATGCAAGGGGGACAGGTCGACGAAGGCGGACTGAGCACTCTGGTTCGAGCGCAGCTCGCCGGCGGCATTCAGGGACTGATCGTCAACGGATCCACCGGTGAAGCGGCCACGCTCACCGACGACGAGCAGGAGTACGTGCTCCGCCACGTCGTCGATCGGGTGGCCGGAGCGGTGCCCGTCGTCGCGGGGGTGGGGTCACGCTCCACCCATGGGGCGCTGGTGCAGGCACGCCGTGCCCAGAACGCGGGGGCGGATGCGCTCCTGGTGGTGACTCCGGCCTACAACAAGCCCACACAGGGTGGCCTGATCCAGCACTTCCTCTCGGTCGCCGAGAACAGCGACCTGCCCATCGTTCTGTACAACGTGCCTGGCCGCACCGGTGTGGATCTCCTGCCCGAGACGGTGGCGGCCCTCGCGGCGCACCCACGGATCGTGGCGATCAAGGAGGCCACTGGCTCCGTCCTGCGGGCCGCCCAGATTCGACGCCTCGTGTCCGACGACTTCTGCCTCCTCAGCGGCGACGACTTCACGGTCTTCCCCTTTGTCGCTCAGGGCGGCGACGGCTGCGTCTCGGTGGCGTCGAACATCATCCCGCGGGCCATCGTGGATCTCGTCGAGGGAGCGCGCGGGACGGACCCGGCTGCCTTCGCGGCTGCCCGCGCCCAGAGCCTCGCCCTCCAGCCGCTGTTCGAGGCGCTGTTCGTCGAGGCGAACCCCATCCCCGTGAAGACCGCTGGGGACTGGATGGGGCTCTTCACCTCTGCCGAGCTGCGGTTGCCGATGACTCCGCTCACCGCTGCGGGGGCGGACGTGCTCGCCGCCGCGATGACCGACGCCGGGCTGAGCTTCAAGCGAGCCCCGGGGGATTCCTCGCGTCTCGGTCCGGGAAACCCCCTGCCCCCCGCTGAGGCCTCGGTTCGCACCGTGGACCTGTCCGATTAGCGCCGTCGGCGTCTTCGTCCAGGGGGACGGACAGATGGGCAGCGCGGTGGTGCGTCTGCTCCGTGAGGCACCGGGGCTGGCCCCCGCACGCCTCGACAGCGCAAGCGTCATCGTCGACTACAGCCATCCGGACTGGACCGGGCCGCTCATCGACAAGCTGCTGGAGCGCCCGCGCCCCGCGGTCATCGGCACTACGGGCCTCAGCCCAGCCATGGAGGCAAAGCTCCTCACCCTGAGTGAGCGCGTGCCCGTCGTGCGCGCGGCGAACACGGGCACGGGGATCCACATCCTCAAGGAGCTCGTGGCCCAAGCGGTCCGCCTCGCGGGTCCCGGGTGGGACGTCGAGATCCTCGAGATGCACCACCGTCGCAAGGTGGACGCGCCCTCGGGCACCGCATGGATGCTGTTGGAGACGGCCGCAGGTGGCGGTCGTGAACGCGCGGTGCCCGCCCGCGTTGGCGAGACAGGCGCGCGCACGGACGAGGAGATCGGCGTGCAGACCCTGCGAGGGGGCGATGTCGTGGGCGAACACACCGTCTACCTGGTGGGACACGGCGAGCGCATCGAACTCACTCATCGCTGCTGGGATCGCGACACGTTCGCCCGGGGGGGACTCCGGGCCGCGCGATGGGCCGCGGAGCCGGACCGCGCAGCGGGGCTCTACTCCATGAGCGACGTCCTGGCGTGAACCGCCTGGTCCTGGCTCTGCTCCTGGTGAGCCTGTTGCCGGGGTGCATTCGGCGCTACGAGGCTCCCCGCGAGCCCGTCGACCCGACCACCCCGTACTCCGCTCTTGCCTTGTACCGCCAGATCGAGCCCCCCATCGGTGTCGACGGAACGCCCCTGCCCACGGCAGCGCTCCGGGTGGCGACGGACGGCGGGGGCGTCTTCGCGGACGCCGCGCTGGTCGATGGGCCCGAGAACCCGGCGATCACCGAGACCTGGGCTGGCGCTGTGGCGCTTCTTCGGGCGCACGAAGACGCGCCCGCCGTGCTCATCGCCGACGAGACGGTACTCGGGGCTGCTTGCACCGCGCTGGGGTCGATGACCCATCGACTCGTGCTGGCCGTCCGCACCAGCCACGACCCGCTCCACCCGATGAAGGCTCAGGATGTCGACGCGGTCAGTCGTGATCCGCTGCGGGGCATCCCGCTGCGATGCCCCGAGGTCGTCGCGGAGCCAGACGACGCCGAGATGACTCCAGCCGACGCTCCCTGATCAGAACTTGCCGCCGCCCACGCGGTTCGCGGCCATGTCCCGGAACTTGCGGTACTTACCCTCTCGCGGCTTGAGCTCGATGGCGCGCTCGAGGTTGTCGAGAGCCTCGCTCCAGAGCTCGCGGACGATGAGCATCTCGGCCTGCTTGAACATGAGCTCGGCGCTGAACTCGTGCTGCATGGGCTCGAAGAACTTCTTACGGGTCTCCTGCCGGGTCGACGTGTCCTTGAGGGACCGATAGGCCTCCTCAATCCGCTCCAGGATCTGCGCTCGGAGCTTCTCTGCTTCGGGCGGAAGGTTGGCCCCGCGGCCGAAGCTCTCGTACTCGGCCTTCATCCGCTGGTACGACTTCTCCACGTGCGAGGAGCGCGAGGTCCAGTGGGTCTCCAGGATCTCGAAGGGATTCTGGGTGCGCATGTAGAGCACCTTCTTCTCGAGTTGAGCAGACCAGCGGTTGTGGACCTGCGCCTGGTCTTCGTGGTCGACCAGGTCGACGAGCCCGAGGCCCAGGAGCGTCAGCAAGACCTGCTCGGTCAGCCCCTTGCCGGTGTTCGACACGGAAAAGACCTCACGGAATCGATAGGACTGGGCGCCGAGGATCTCGATGAGCCCGGCCTCCTGGCGCTTGAGACGCATCTCCTCCCATTTCACGCCCGAGTCGAGAACCACGTACTTGTCCATGTGGGGAAGGAGCGCAGCCTCGATCTCCGCCCGCGGCGTCGCCGAGATCTTCTTCCGGAAGTACGCGAAGAAGAACGCCGGGGTCTTCATCGGAGGAGTGATGACGGTGGAGGGCAGCTTCGGCAGGGACCAGAACTGCCAGCTCCCCTCGGTCATCGCGAGCACGCCGCGAGAGATGATGTCCACCTGGGTCATCAGCGACATCACGAGCTGCGGGAAGGTCAGCACCCCCATCTCGACCAAGACCTGTCCCTGCTTCTCGCCGGTGGCGTTCATCTTCTCCAGAGACTCTTCCAGCTGCTCCGGAGTCACCCGCCCTGCCCGGGCAAGCAAGACACCGAGGCAGTGCTGCTCGACGATGGGGTCGCTGATGTACTGCACGATGCCGCCGGACTTCACGTAGGCCAGGCGGCGCTGCGTCCCCGTCCGGAACTCGATGACGCCCGTCTCCCGGTTGCGGTAGAGCGACATGAGCAGGTCCGTGACTCGCTCCAGGTTGAGGTCCCCGCTCCGCTCGGCGGCGCCGAGGGTGTAGGGGTCCACGAGGCCGGGAGCCGCTGGAGCCGCAACCCCAGCCGCGCCGGCGGAACCAGCAGCGACGGCGGGCGCCGCCCCCGGGGCCCAGGTCCCCACCACCTTGAAGCGGCCCGAGAGCAACATCGACTCCACGAGCTTCCCGAGCATGGTGTAGCGGGCATCGAGGCGGGCAAGGCCGCTGTCTCCGCTCTCGAGTTGGAGACCCGCGCGGTTGCCCATGGGCGCCATGACCCGGCCGTAGACGGCCACCTCCTCCTCGAAGATCGGGACGCGCACCTTCAGGTTCACGTCATCGCCGACCGCGACAGGAGAAGGCACCTCCACCGTCGCGGTGAGGTTCTTGAGATTGGTGCGGTAGTCCTCGACGAAGCCGAAGATGTCGTCGTAGGTAACGGAAACAGTCAGAGCCATGGGCCGATTCTATCGGCGCGCACCCGTCTACTGCGAGTTCAAGGCCCAGTCGTAGTCGTTGAAGATCACGGTGAAGCTGTTCTTTGCGAGGAACGCCTGGTCCTCGTCGGACACGAACTTGCCCAGGAGACGGACCGCGGCTGCCTCCTTGGCGGCGCGTCCGTCCAGGGCTGGCGTGGCCGGCGTGCCGCCCCAACCGACAAAGTCATCGCCGTACCACTCCATGATCCGACTCAGGTAGACCTTGCCGCCCTCGGCATCGACCCGGTTCTTCGCCGGGTCTACGAAGAAGGCCTTCGTGGCCGCGTCCAGCTGCGCTTCGAGGGTGCCCGAGAGCACCGCCCGGTTTGGAAGGCGCGGGCATCCGATGGCCGCGCACACCAGCACGAAGTGCACCCGCGACTCCCCGAAGTGTCCGCGCAGCTTCGTGTGCTCGATCCAGTTCAGGGAGACCGTGCGCCCAGCGACGGTCCAGCGGCTGTTCTCCCACGCGTCGGGCTTGATGTCCCGAATCGACTTCGTGGGGTAGGCGTCGAGGATCGCCCGGAAGGTCAGGGCGTTGTAGGCGTTGATGTAGAAGGCGATCTGTCGGCTCTTGCTCCAGCCACCCACCTCTTCGGCGGGCACGGTCGCGACCTCGTTGAGGTAGGCGTCCAAGGCCGTGCTGTCCGTCTTGAGCTTGGCGTAGGCGACCATGCCCTTGCCGTCCACGTGGGCGCGAAGCACTCCGTCCCACTGGGCGTGGGCGTGGTCGAAGCCATCGGCACTCGCCACAGCGGAACTCTCGCCAGCGATCGCGTCCGGTGCGGACGGTGCGACGGTGACGAGCAGGGCAAGCGCGAGAGCGAACACGAGACGAGACATGGAAGTTCCTCCGTACGAGAAGAGAGACGGGGCAGGACCTCGGTCCATTCGAGAGTGCATACGCTCCTGCGGCAAGGCGGTTACGACGGTGGGCCCAACGGACGACGCGGGCGCTTGGCGCGCTCGTCAGTGAGGACCCGCCCGATCTCCACGCAATCGGCATAACCCAGCGCCGCCCACTGATCCGAGGCGGGTCGCTCGGCGGGACTGAACTCCACGTGGTCGATCATCCAGTCGAAGGGCCCACTCCCGGACGCGGGCACGGCGTCTCCTCGGGACCGGGCCTTGAGCCCCACGCGCGTCCCGCGCTCCTGGTCGTATGCGTAGAGCACGACTGGGTCCATGGCGTGCGCCATCTCCGTGATGTCGGCCTCCTTCGGCGCCTCGATGACCACCTCCTCGGCGGTGCGGGGCCGACAGACCACCCAGGGCGCGGGAAGCTGGGCCGTCGCGGCGAGCATCACGTCGAACGGGTCCTCTCCTCGCGCCGGGTCCGCCCAGTCACGCAGGAGCACGGATCCCACCGTCCAGCGAGAGGCTTCTCCGTAGTACAGGGCCTCCAGGTCCAGGGGTTCGGGGTCGAGCACATCGAGCGGACCCTCGACGATCACCCAGGCACCTACTGAGCCTCTGTCCCGGTCCACCGCGGAGGTGTCCTGCACCTGGACGACGGCGCGTGAGGGCGGGCCCCAGGTCACCAGTGTCGTTGTGTAGCGATCGACGTCGTGCCGGAGGGCGAGCGCGCGCAGAGGCGCACCGGCCGCGGGGGCCGCCACGAGGTCGGCATAGAGCGACAGATCCAGATCAGACCAGCGATCCACCAACGAACCGAGCTGCGGAGCCCGCTCGTTGGGGTCGGGAAGCGCGTCGGGCGCGGAGGTGCGCTTGGGGCAACCTCCGAGCAAGAGCGCAGGCGCAAGGCACGCCCCCCCGAAGAGGAGCGCTAGTCGCACTTCTGGGTGGAGAATTCGTCGGCGATGGTCGCGCCCATGCCCACGATGTTCTGCGACTGCTGCGCGGCGAGGGTCTTCGCTTCGACGTTGGTGAACCCGTCGACGACCCCCTCCGTCGAGGAAGTGGCAGCGGCCGCCTCCTTGATGGCGAGCTTGAAGCGCTTGCAGGAGTTGAGCCGGTCGCCGATGTACTTGGCCTGCAGGGCAAAGATGTACGCCCGCAGGGTCTGGACGTACAGCGCCTGAGCCTCGACGTACTTCAAGATCGGAGCGTAGGAGTCACCGGCCTTCGCTCCCTTCTTGGCCGCGCCTTGCCAACACGTGACGGGCGCCGCGAGGAGCTCGTGCAGCTCGTCGATGCCCACCTGCTGCTCGGGTTCCATCGCGCGCATCCAGGTGCGGTCTGCCTTGGCACACCGGTCGGCCACCTTGATCGCCTTGAGAGCCTCATCCGAAGGCGCCTCTCCGAGGTCCACGAGCATCGGGGTGAGCTGCTTCAGCTTGGGGGGCCCCTTTTCCGCCGACGCCGGGACGGCCAGGAGGAGGGCGAAGAGGACGAGGGCGGCAGAGAGCTGGGTACGCATGGGGCTCCTTCTCGGAGGGGAGGACGGGGCGAACGGGTGTGCCGGGTCAGCGTGCGCGACCAGCCCTCCGCGCGCGCGGGAGCATAGACGCTGACGCATGCTCCGTCCCGTCGGCTGGGATAGGATGCGCCGCCTGGGTCATCCCGGTCCGAAGGCCGCCTCCGAGCGCCGACACAGGGTTCCTCATGCATCTGCACGACGTCTTGCGCGCCTGGCGGGGCGAAATCGTCAGCGAGTCTCCGACCGTCGCCATCGCAGACGGGGAGGACCGAGGCCTCCCGCCCGATGCGCTCCTCGGTCGCGAGCGCCTCACCATCCCGGCCCGGCTCCGACGGGACGAACGCGAGGTCATCAAGGCCACGCTGCTCCCAGCGCGGCACCAACCTGGTCGTCCCGCAACGGACGACGTGCTCGACGCCATCGAAGGCGGGCTCGACCTCGAGCTGCCGCGGCCGCTCGAGCTGCTGCTGCGGCTGCACGATGGCGGGAGGTTCTACATCCCTGCGCTGGCTGAGCTGGCCGCCCCGGAAGCCCAGGGTCTCGCCTTGCTGTCCGGCAGCGAGATGGTCGATGCCTACCGGGAGATCGTCCTGGGCGTGCGAGAGACCCTCGCGGGCGATCCGGACGACCGCGATTTGGAGCGCATCGCCGGCAGGTTCGGGGCGCGGGGGGCGGGGCGCGAGGATCTCGTGAACGAGCTCGACGCCCTCGCAGCCGGTGCCGACAACGGCCTCAGCATGATCCCGCTGGTGCGTTCGCCGGGGACCCGGAACTACATCACCTACGTCCCCCACGCGGGCGCCCACGGACGGGTCGGCTTTGCCTTCGCGGAGACGGGCTATCTGCCCGAGGACACGATGGAGTATGCGTTCGAGGGACTCGAGGGGTGGATGGTGGCGGTGCTCAAGAGCCAC
>JAGSHC010000042.1 GCA_023954745.1 Deltaproteobacteria bacterium
ACCATGCGCGCGCCTCTCCATGGGGCCGCCGGGCTGGCCAGGGCCTTCGCGAAGCGGACCGGGTCGATCCCCTTCTCCGACCGAAGCGAGGGCAGCAGTCGCTGGTCCACTCCATCGGAGATCGCGCGGACACCACACCACGGGATCCCCCGGTCGGCGCAGGCAAGGGCCACCCACGCCCCCTCCATATCGCACGCGACGGCCTGGTGGCGCTCGGCCAGCGCGCGCTTGTCCTCGGGCCGATGCACGAAGGCCGGGACCGTCACCAGCGAGCCCTGGGCCAGGCGTCGGGGGAGTCGAGCGAGAGCCCCGCGGAGGCGGTCTAGGTCGCTGGAAGGAACGGGAGGAGGGACCTCACCCGCAGCAAACACCTCTGTCACGAGGAGGAGGTCTCCTTCAGTGAGCCCGGCGCGGAGTCCGCCTGCAAAACCAACCTGCAGCACGCGCGCCGGTCGCCGGGCTTCCAGATGGGCGATGGCGCGCTCCGCACCCTTGCGACCCACTCCACAGACGAAGCGTTCGACGTCCGCCAGGTCGGTTGGGACGCCCCGAAGCTCGACCTGTAGGGCCGCGACGAGCAGGAGACCGCTCATGCAGTACCCTCGCCGGCATGATCCCAGACGCCACTTTGCTGCAAGGCACTCTCGCCGTGGTCCGCAACGCCGCCCACGAGGTGATGTCCCGCTACCGCTCCCAACAGACCATCTGGGACAAAGATGACGCGGGGGCGGAGAGCGGTGGGCACGCCGGCAACCCGGTGACCGAAGCCGACCTCGCCGCGGACCGGGTGCTGCGCGAAGGGCTTCTCGACCTCCTCCCCGAGGCCGGTTGGCTCTCGGAGGAGACCGCCGACGAGCCCTCCCGACTGGAGCGAGACCTCGTCTGGATCGTCGACCCGATCGATGGAACCCGGGAGTACGTGGAGGGGATCGACCAGTTCGCGATCTCGGTCGCTCTCTCGCACCGTGGCTCCCCCGTCCTCGGGGTGTTGCTCAACCCGGCGACGGACGAGCTGCTCTGCGCGGTGGCGGGAGGCGGCGTGACCCTCAACGGGGCACCCGTGAGCGCGATGCCGTCCCGTCCCCTCGACGGCGCCACTCTCCTCGCGAGCCGGACGGAGAGCCGGAAGGGCGAGTTCGACCCCTTCAAGGAGCGCATGGTGGTCCAGGACATGGGCAGCACCGCCTGGAAGCTCGGCCTCGTCGCGGCCGGCAAGGGGCACGCCTACTTCACCCGCAAGCCGCGCAACGAGTGGGACATTGCCGCGGGGGTCATGCTCTGTCGCGAGGCAGGCGCGGAGGTGACGGACCTGGACGGCAACGCTCACGTCTTCAACCGCCCAGACCCTCTGTTGCGGGGGGTCGTGACGGCCGTCCCTGGGGTGCACGCCGAGGTGATGGCGATGATCCGAGAGGTCGGCACGCTCCTCTAAGGGCACGAGCCGCTCACGGGGGAAGGGCACGAGGCGCTCGCGGGGGCTCAGACGTGCGCCCGGATCGTGGCCTCGGGGCCGCCAGCTTCACCCACCGCCAGGGTCATCCCCACCTCGTTGCTCCGCTTCTTCACGTATCCGAGGAAGACCCCGCCGCCGAGTCGGGCCGATTGCACCGCCGAGGTGACGTACCCCACGTTCTTCCCCCCGTTGAAGAGCTCGGTCCCCGGGGCCGGAGCCACGTCCGCCTGGAGCTGCACGAGCAACCTCGCCGGCGTTCCGATGGAGTCGAGGCGGCAGATGACCTCCTGGCCGATGTAGCAGCCCTTGGTGAAGGACACGGCGCGGTCCTTGAGCCCTCCTTCGAGGACGATGTTGAGCGACGTGACGTCTCCGCCAGGGCGGGGCAAGGCGCTCTCGATGCGAGCCGCTTCGAGCTGAGCTGGGGTCGCCGAAGGGAGTCCCAGCGCTGCCGCGAGGGCGTCGGCTGCCTCCGCGGGCCCGACGAGGACGAAGCTCTCCGGAACCCCGAGGTCGCGGCGGATCACAGTCACTTCCACGTCCCCGAGGTTCGATGCGCAGTGACGATGCTCCCCCTCCTCTGGGAGGGCGGCGCCGGCCGATGCGAGGGCAGCCCCAGCGCCGGGTCCCACGACGGCAAACGCCACATGATCGGTCACTTCGAAGTAGACCTTCTCGGCGATGACGTACTTGTCCAGCATCTCCACGAAGGCGGCGGATGCGCCTCGCTCGAACAAGCCCAACATGTGCCCGGTCTTCTTCTCTCCGTCCACGAGGTAGATGTGCGCGTCCGCCACCAACCGGCCCTGCACCGAGTTGAGCGTGGCCCGGACACCGTGTCCTGGACCCGCCTTGTCCAGCAGGACGATGTCGTTGGACAGCATGGCGTGGAGGAAGCGCACGCGGTCTCGCCCGTCGATCTGGAGGACGTCGACGGGCAGCGGGCCCACCAGGTGCGCTTCGAGGAAGAGGGACTCGGTGGAGACAGGCCCCGCGGTCGCGAGATCTTGAAAGGACTGGCGCACTCCGGGGAGGGCTGCCTCGGACCATTTGGCGAAGATGCTCATGGCGGCAGTGTTTGCACGAGATGGCCCGATGGCAAACGCCGTCTGTCGGTCACGGCGACCGTGACGCCCGCTGCTACCATCGCGTCGGCCTGTTTGAGGAGGTCCGATGTCCGCTCGCTCTGCCCTCTGTCTCGCGTTCGGGGTCGCCCTCGGGCTGCTCTGTCCGCCGAACTCCGCGCTCGCGCAACCGACGCCGAGCTTCGATAGCCAGCGGTACCTTCCAGCCGGGAATACCAATGGCTTCCTGGTGGTGCCCGAGGCGCACGTGCTCCCGAAGCTGAAGTTCGGCTTCGACGTGCAGCTGAACTTCGCCTATCGCCCACTTCAACTCCTGAGCACGAACCAGCAACGGGAGGGCGCGGTCATCGATGCGCTCTTCGCCGGGCACGCTCGCGTGGGCTTCGCCCCCACGGACTGGATTCAAGTCGACCTCAAGCTGCCCTTCATGCAGTTCGCGAGCACGGGGTCGGGCCTCAGTCAGCTCAATGGCAACACGGCAGGGGTGTTCTCTCTGGGAGACCTCTGGCTCGAGGGGCGGTTTCGCCTGCTTCGGGAAGAGAAGCACGTCGTGAGTGTGGCGCTGATGCCCTTCGTGACGTTCCCCACCGGCAACCCCCGGATGATGCTGAGTTCCGGCGTGCCCACGTTCGGCGCCCAGGCAGCGTTGAGCCGTGTGATCTGGCGCTTTCGGCTCGCGGGGGCCATTGGGTACCGCTTCAAGCTGGGCAACCCCGGGTACCTCCTGCTCGGCGACCGCGTCGCCGCGGACGATGAGATCCTCTACTCCGCAGGGCTGGGCTTCGCCATCGTGCCGGAGCGCCTGGACGTGAATCTCGAGCTCTTCGGCACCGGCATCGTGGGTCCTGGCCGCTCTCCGGGGGTGGTGACGGACTATCCCGGCAAGGGGAGCCTGCACAGCCCGCTGGAGGCTCTTGTCGACTTCAGAATTCAGCTGGCAAAGGGCTTCTCTGCCGTCGTCGGGGGAGGGTGGGGCATCACCACGGGCGTGGGGACGCCCGCCTTCCGAGTCATCGCCGGGGTGAGCTACGCACCCTCCCGCGATCGTGATGGCGACGGGATCCTCGACGGGGTCGACGAGTGCCCCGAAGTGGAGGAGGACATGGACGGCTTCGAGGACGAAGACGGCTGTCCCGAGGTCGACAACGACGAAGACGGCGTGGTGGACGGCGAGGATGGCTGCCCACTGGACCCCGAAGACGTGGACCAGTTCGAGGATGCCGATGGTTGCCCCGACCCCGACAACGACGGCGACACCTTCCTCGATGGCGTGGACGACTGCCCCGACGCGGCCGAGGACGTGGACCAGTTCGAGGACGGGGACGGCTGCCCCGACCCGGACAACGACGCAGACGGGGTGCCCGACGCAGACGACGCGTGCCCGAACGCGCCCGAGGACCTCGACACCTGGGAGGACGAAGACGGCTGCCCGGACGAGGACAACGACGGGGACGGGTTCCTCGACGCCGACGACCTCTGCCCACTCGACGCCGAGAACGTCAACGACTTCAAGGACGACGACGGCTGCCCCGACGACACCATCGCGGTGGTCAAGGACGACAAGATCGTCATCCTCGACAAGATCCTCTTCGTCACTGCGAAGGACGTCATCCTGCGTCGGAGCTATCCGATCCTCGAGGCGGTCAAGAACACGATCCTCGACAACCCGCGCATCTTGAAGGTCCGCATCGAGGGACACACCGATGACCGCGGTTCGGACGGCTACAACCAGCGCCTCTCGGACCAGCGCGCGGCGGCGATTCTCCGCTACCTCATCGCGGCTGGCGTCTCGGCGGAGCGGCTGGAGTCGGTGGGCTATGGCGAGGTCCGGCCCATCGACAGCAACGACACCGCGGATGGTCGCGAGCGCAACCGCCGGGTCGAGTTCACCATCCTGGAGTTCGAGAAGCTGATCGAACAGCAGGGCGTCGATCTACCGGCCAGGGAAGACAAGCGCGCCGACTAGCCGGGCTCGTTTAGACTCCGCCCTCATGCACGAGCCCATAGCCCTGACCGAGCGTCTGGTGTCCAGCGACACCGTGTCCGCGCGCCCCAATGCACCCATGGTTGCGGACTTGCAGGGCCTCCTCGCTGGGGTCGGCGCCCACGTCGAGCTGCACGGCAAGCCCGGGGACGACAGCCAGCTGAACATCCTCGCGCGACTCGGACCTGCCGATGGCGAGGGGGGGCTTCTCATGGCGGGGCACACCGACACCGTGCCTTGGGACGAGAGCATGCGGGCCACGACGGCTCCTGAGCGGGATGGGCGCCGTCTCTACGGACGCGGCACCTGCGACATGAAGGGAGCCATCGCCGCGATGGTCTGCGCGTCGGAGCGCATTGACGCCTCGCGGCTCCGCAAGCCGCTGTGGCTCGCCTTTACGTTCCAGGAGGAGATTGGGTGTCTGGGCGCCAAGGAGCTCGCTCACGGCCCCGTCCATCTCCCCGTGGACCACTGCATCATCGGCGAGCCGACGGGGCTCCGCCCCGTGACCCGGCACAAGGGGTACGTGATCAGCCGCGTGCATCTGCGGGGGGTGCCGTGCCACAGCTCGGACCCCACCCAAGGAGTGAGCGCGATCCACGCCGGAGCTCGCGCCATCGACGCGCTGCTTCGGCTCGGCGAGGAGTGGAAGGGCCGGCCGGTCGACGCTGGGGGGCTCACGCCGCCCTACACGACCCTCAACATCGGGCTGTTCGACGGTGGCGCGGCGCGGAACATGGTGCCGGAGCGCTCGTCTTTCACCATCGAGGTTCGTCCGTTGCCCGGGCTCGATCCCGAAGCCCTCCTCGACGAGGTCGAGCAGGTCGCACGCGCCGCCGCCACCACTGTCAGCGGCATTGGCTTGCAGTTCGAGCGAGTGGAGGTCGACGAGCCATTGTTCACCGCCGACGACGAGCAACTCGTCCAGTGGCTGGTCGCGCAGACGGGCTTCGCCCCCAGCACGGTGCCGTTCTACACCGAGGGCGCCTTCTTCACTCAGATGGGGGCCCGCACCGTCATCTGCGGGCCCGGCGAGATCGACCAGGCCCACCGGGTCGATGAGTGGGTCGCCCTCGATGCCCTCGAGGAGGCCGCGCAGCTCTACACCCGTGCCATCGAGGAGTTCTGCACGTGACCGACCCGAACCTGCAGGGCATCAGCCCCTGGACGGTCCCCGACGAGCCCTACTACGTCTCCACCGGGGAAGAGGTGGCCTTGTTCGAGCAGGCTGCGGCCCAGAAGATCCCGGTCCTGCTCAAGGGGCCCACGGGCTGCGGCAAGACGCGGTTCGTGTCGTACATGGCGCATCGGCTCGGCCGGCCCCTCGTCACGGTGGCGTGTCACGAGGACCTCACGGCGAGCGATCTCGTGGGTCGCTTTCTCTTCGTGGACGGAGAGACTCGCTGGGTGGATGGGCCCCTGACGGCGGCCGTGCGCATGGGAGCGATCTGCTACCTGGACGAGGTGGTAGAGGCGCGCAACGACACGCTCGTGGTCATCCATCCGCTCTCGGATGACCGCCGCATTCTTCCGGTCGAGAAGCGCAACGAGCTGCTTCACGCGGCGGACGGGTTCCAGCTGGTCATCTCGTACAACCCGGCCTACCAGTCGGTCATGAAGGACCTCAAGCAGAGCACGCGCCAGCGATTCGTCGGGATCAGCTTCGACTACCCCGAACGCGACATCGAGACCCAGGTCGTGGCGTCCGAGGGCGGCGTCGACGAGGACCTGGCCAGCCGGCTCGTGCGGGTCGCACACCGGGTGCGCAAGCTCCGGAACCACGGCCTCGAGGAGGGAGTCAGCACCCGTCTCCTCATCTACGCCGCCCGCCTCGTGGGGGCGGGCCTCAGCCCCGAAGTGGCCTGCCGGGCCGCCATCGTCGAGCCCCTCTCCGACGATCCCGACTTGCAGCGCTCCATGACCGAGGTAGTGCGCGACTTCTTCTAGGGGCCGGCTCTCGGAATCCCGGCCTACAATGCGGGGGCATGGCCGACAGCGACGACACCCGACGCAAGCCCGGGGCGGGCATCCGCCAGCGCCTCGGCGCGCTGAAGGTCGGTGACGCAGCAGAGCTCCTGGTCCTGGCCCGGGAGCGCATTCGTGAGAGCCCCGTCGAACATGCCAAGGCGGCCGCAGACGCCACCAGGTCTCTAGCTGCTGCTCGCAGCACGCTGGAGCCGCGGGTCTACGACACCGTGCGCAAAGCGGTGCTCGGGGTCGCGCGCCGCGACTGGACCGCCGCCGCCCACCTCGCGGAGACCCTGCCAGACCTGGCCCGTCTCCATGGGGAGTCCGTGCAGTGGGTGGGCGACGCCGTCGCCCGTGCGGTGCAGGCGGACCGCACCCTCGCGAGGCAGCTGGCCCGCGTGCTGCCGCGCTGCGCGAGTGAAGTGTCCGATCGGGCCCCGCGGCTTCGCATCATCACCGCCTTGTCCGACCTGTGCCGGCGCTACCCGGGGCTGGGGCTCGCAGCGCTCCCCACCGTCACCCGACTGCTCGAGGACGGCTCCGCCGCTGCCTTGGCCTCCTTCCTCGAGGAGGCGCTGACCCTGGCGGCCCGAAACGAGTCCGTGGCCCGGAGCTTTCTCCTCCGCGAGTCGCGTCTGGGGCAGGAGGCCTGGGACGCGCAGCGCGATGGGCTGTCCCTCACCGAGGTTGCCCGCACTCTGCAGCTCTACGCCGAGGCGCACACCGGCTCCCGGGTTTCCATCCGGAGCACGTCGGACCTGCCCGAGACCATGGCGCTCCCTGCATCCGCGGTCGCACTGACGGACGGCCACACCGTCTGGCTCGCCCCGCGCCTCGACCGATTCCCCGACGACGACCGCAACTTTCTCCTCTACAAGGTGGCCCTTGCGCACGAGGTGGGCCGCATCGAGTTTGGGACGTTCGACCTGGACCCCCTCGCGGTCCCCGGACTCGACCCCATCGTGGTGCACGGCGACCCCGAGGACGTCGTGGAGGGGAACCCCGTGCTGGTGTTCGCGGCGCGCTTCCCCGACAGCGGCCTGGCCCGCCGGGTGTTCCTCTTCGCCGACGACCTGCGAGTCGATGCCTGCTTGCGGCGGGAGTACCCAGGGCTTGCCCGGGACATGGAGCTGATCGCGCGCCTCGATCGGGCGTCCCGGCCGGACATCGACAGCCTCGACGGGGTCGACCAGTCCCTGGAGCTCCTCGCCAGGCGCCTCTGGTACGGCGAAGAGCTTCCCGAAGGAAGCGCGTTTCAGCGCTACCGGGAAGCGGCGTGGCTCTTGGAGTCCTTGAGGCACCCGTCGGCGAAAGCGAGCGACGCGGCATCCGCTGCCTCCCGGCTCTACCGGCTCCTTGGTGGAGAGGGAGAGCCCGGGGATCTGCCCGAGGAGCCCGTCTCCCCCGGCGCGGCGTTGGCGTTTCTTCGAGGAGAGCCGGTCTCCGACGAGGAGCCTGGCAGTGGTGCGGGGGGAACCCTCGTGGAGTTGCCGGCGGGGAGCCTCGGGGATGAGGACGGGGAGCCGACCTCCCGTGGAGGGAGCGGCGAGGGCGACGGGGCAGGGGAGACAGGGAGCGGTGGCCTCCCCGCCAGCCCCGGAGGCCGCATCTATCACACAGATGTCGTCCCCGATGCCGATGGGCCTCGTGAGCAGGAACTTGCCGACCGCGCGGAGCGTGTCCAACGCGCGCTGGACGCCCGAGGTGTGCCGGCGTCCCTTCGCGAGATCATGTCCGCGCTCTCCCTCGACCCCGAGATCTCGGACCTCGCGTTGGAGCGCAACCTCGCCGAGTCGTTCCGGGAGGAGCTGCGGCGGGGTGGCGACTCCGTGCAGACGGGGCTGTTTTCGCCCAACCAGGACCCCGAGTCGCGGGATCTCAAGGTGGCGCGCTACCCCGAGTGGGACGAACAGATCGGGGACTACCGACCCCGCTGGTGCACGGTCTGGGAACGCCGGGCGTCCGGGAGCGCAGGCGTGTTCGTGGACGCCGTGCTCGCAGAACATGGTCCGATGGTTCGGCGTCTGCGCCGCGAGTTCCAGATGCTCCGCCCCGAGGGGATTGGAAAGGAGCGCCGCGCTCGAGAAGGCGACGCCCTCGATCTGGACGCCCTGGTGGGCGAGCTCGTGGACACCCGCCTCGGTCGACCGGGCGAAGGCCGGGTGTATCTGCGGCGGGTGCGCAAGGAGCGGGACGTCGCGGTCGCGTTCCTCGTGGACCAGTCCGCGTCGACACGGGAGCTCATCGTCGAGGGTGGGAAGTCCGTCATCGAGGTCGAGAAGGAGTCCCTTGTGCTCCTGGCCGAGGCGCTGGAAGCCTTGGGCGACCGCTACGGGATCTTCGGGTTCTCCGGCCGGGGACGCCAGATGGTGACCTTCGACGTCTTCAAGGACTTCGAGGAGCGGTGGGACGATTCGGTCCGCGGGCGCATCGGCGCCATGACCTATCGGATGGAGAACCGCGATGGAGCCGCGATTCGACACGCGACCAAGCGCCTCGCCGAGCTCGACGCGAAGGTGCGCCTCCTCGTGCTCCTGAGCGATGGCAAACCGCTCGACTGCGGCTGCGATCTCTATCAGGCGGCCTACGCCCAGGCGGACACCCGCATGGCCCTACGCGAAGCGCGCGAGCAAGGCGTGCACCCGTTCTGCATCACGGTGGACCCATCGGGGGCCGAGTACGTGGGTGCCATGTACGGAGACGTGCGCTACGCGGTCATCGAGTCCGTCGACCAGCTGCCGGCTCGGCTCCCAGCGATCTACCGCCGCCTCACCACCTGAGGTTGCGGCTGGGGGTGCCCTACGGCTGGGCTGGCTTGCAGCTCGGGGTCACGGCATCGGACCCAGTCGCGTGCTCCTGGCGGCATCGCACGATGTGACCAGTGAGCTCCTGCTCCTTGTCCATCGCCCTCTGAATGCGGCCGGAGTCCCCACTCAGCAGGCCTTCGATGGCTCCGCCGTACGCCTGCACCTGGTCCTTCAGGACCCGCAGTTCGACCTGCTGGATCTCCGAAAGAGACGCCTCCCCGGCGCAGTTGCGCAGGCTGCTCTCGATGCCCACCCGTGTCGCCGTGAGGTCTCGGAGCGCTTTCTCCTCCCGCTCGGGTGGCGGCAGCACCATCTGGCTGCGAATGGCACCGGCGAGGTCCTGGCTGGTGCGTCGGATCTGATCGACACACGAGTTGGTCCGCTCGCTCTCGAGCCAGGCACCGTCCCAGAACACGGCGTGGGACTGGAGCCACGAGCCGTAGTTGGTGAGCTGGGCGCGGAAGGAGAGGGCGGCTGCGTCGAGCTCCGGGCGAGGCTTGTCGTCGAGCCAGGCCTGGCAGAGCCCCACGAGAGGGGCCCAGACGCGCTCCATCTGGTCCACCTCCCAGATGAGCGTAAGAGCAGTGATCGACGACCGGCCGAGGGACCTCCGGGCGACGCGACAGCCGGCGGTGTTGTCCTCCCAGCGCTCGCGGGCCTCAGCCAACTCGATGCCGAGGGTCTCCCGGTCCATGGCGCCGGTGCGCACCAGCTCCCACTGAGCGGCCAGGGAGTTGATGTCATCGACCAGCACGTTGCAGGTGGCCCGCGCATCCTGGCTACCTCGAATGAGGCGAGCGGTCGCCAGTTCTTCGCCGTCCTCCGCCGCTTCGGACTCCGACGCCCGCCACGCGGCGTAGTCGAAGTCCTCGAGGGGGTCGGCGCCTCCCCCGTCCTGGGCGCGCGCCGTGCTCGCCAGCCCCAGAACGAGCAGAGGCAAGAGGGCGATCACGCCGCTCCTGCCTCTGCGAAGGGGGTCTATGATCACCCTACTCCGGCGACTCGATGGCCTTGAAGGTGGCCTTCTTCACCTGGCTCTTCTGGGTCTCGCGCAGGTCCTTCTGGAGCTTCGCGACGGCCTCGTTCTCTTCCTCGGACTTCTCGAAGCCGAGCATCTTGTACAGGTACCACTGGAGGCCCCGCTGCTTCTCGACGGCCTCGCAGGAGTCGCCGGAGCACTCCAACCCGTCGATCCAGAAGTCGAGGCGGTGCATCTTGCGGTCCAGCACCCGGTGGGTGCCCTTGTGCTCGCTCGTTCCGAGCTTCACGACCGTCGGGTGCTTCAGGGTGCACTCCCAAGTGGGGGCCTCACCGAGCTCCTGCACGCCTTCGCTGTAGCAGTCGACGCCCTCGACGAAGTTCACCTTCTCCGAGGTGAGGGACTTGACGTTGCTCCACTCGGTGTCGAACTCGGCCTCGTCGCCCACGATGATCCCGACGGTGGTGGGCTCGTGCGGCTCGGAGTCGGGGGCGTCTTCGTCGGTCGCCACGATGCGCACGACGGTGCCCTTCACCGTGGTGCCGTCCATGAGGGTGGCTTCGATGGTGAAGGGCTTGATGGCCGCTTCCTTCTCGGGGCAGCCATCCTCGTCGGCCCAGCCGTCGACGTTCTCGGCCTCGAAGGGGCAGCCGTCGGCGTCGTCGTTGATGCCGTCGGCGTCGTTGTCCGGGTCCGGGCAACCGTCCTCGTCCTCGAACATGTCGATGTCCTCGGCCTCCTCGACGCACTTGTCGTCGGCGTCGATGACGCCGTCACCGTCGCCATCGGGCGGGGGCGGCGGGGGCGTCTCGGGCTCCGCGTTCTTCTTCTTCTTCTTGTTCTTCTTCGGCTTCTTTCCCTTGGCGCTCTGCACCCCAACATCGTCGGGAATGGAGACGCCTCCAGGGAGGTCGAGAGCGAAGCTCGTCGCGGGAACCAGTAGCGCCAGGGCGCCGGTGAGGCACAAGAGCGTGCGCATATGGGATCTTCCTCGTGTTCGTTTCTGAGCGGAGCGGCCGCAGTCTACGACAGTTCCCGCCCCCCTGAAAGACGGGGGGCGGCCCCTCAGTGGGTCAGGCGGCGGCGAGCAGTGACTCGGTCTCCGCCCGCACGGCGTCGTCCCAACCCCAGGCGTCGTCGGCGGCCTCGAGCACCGCCTCCACAGTGAGCAGCTCGTTCAGCCGCGCCCGGAAGCCATCACGCCCTGGGGCCCCCTCCATGTAGCGAATGAGGTGTCCGCGGAGGAACGCCATGGCGCGCCCCTCGGCCGTCTTGCCTCGCCGCGTGGTGTTGCGCGTGGCCCAGCGCTCGAATCCATCCTTGGCCACCGCGAGGTGCCGCACCAACATCGCTCGCCGCTGGGCGGGCGTGGGCAAGGTGACGGGACGCCCGTGCCAGAGATCGTCGATCTGCCCGAAGAGCCAGGGGTTGCCCAAAGCACCCCGCCCCACCATCACCGCGTCAATGCCCGTGGCCTCGCGCATGGCCAGCGCACCTTCGGGGGTGGTCACCCCGCCATTTCCGATGACCGGGATCGACAGCTCCGCCTTGATCTGGGCAAGAAGCTCCCAGTTCACGGGGCCTTCGTGCCGCTGGGCCCGCGTCCGGGCATGCACCGCGAGCGCCTTGCCCCCGCCCTGCTCGACGGCTTTCCCCACGGGAAGGGCGTTGAGCTCGGCGTCGTCCCAACCGGAGCGGGTCTTGGCCGTCACCGGCAACGAGACGGCGTCCGACACGGCGCGCACGAGGCGCTCGACCAGGGCTGGATCCCTCATGATCGCGGCGCCAGCGCCACGGCTGACGATCTTCGGGACCGGACAGCCCATGTTCAGGTCAATGAGGTCGCACTCGATGTTCTCTTCCACCCAGGCGGCTGCGTCGGCGAGGACCGCAGGATCGTGGCCGTAGAGCTGCACTCCGACAGGCCGCTCGTCGGCGCCAACCTCCACGTTCTGCAACGAACGATGAGCCCCCTGGAGGAGGAGCCGCGCATGGACCAGCTCGGTGTAGACGAGTGAGCACCCCTCGGCCGCGCAGAGCCGCCGAAACGACAGATCGGTCATGCCGGCCATGGGGGCCAGCACGGCGACGCCATGCACGGTGAGCTGGTCGATCTGGAAGGTCACGGGCCGGATCTAGCAGGCGATTGCCCGCGGGGGGGCGCGTTCTGCGTCAGCAGTCGTCGTTCCCTGCCACCGAGTTGATGAAGTACCCCTCCACGTAGGTGTTCGACGGCTGGGCTGCGGCATCGAGTACGTACCAGGAGAACTCGTAGCCGACTCCCCGATCGATCCCGTCCTCGCCGACCCGGAGGAGATGCGTGATGGTGCCGCCCGAGAACATGTCCTGCTCCACGGTGAAGTTGAGCAGGGGAGACGCGCCCCCAGTCTCGACATTGTCGTACTGGAGGTAGTAGCGAATCGGGGCCAGGAGATCGCCGTCGGGGTCACTGATCTCAATGGAGAACCTCAGGTACTCCGTGCCCACGATCTGCGTGTCACACACGTCCACGTTCTCGACGACGGGCGCCGTGGCGCTCCCCGTCGCGTCATCATCGTCCGCTGCGTCGTCGTCGTTTGCGGCGTCGTCATCGTCAGAGGCTGAGTCGTCGTCGTCCGCGACCGCACTGTCGTCGTCGTCGTCGTCCGACGCATCGTCGTCGTCGTCGCCTCGGACGGAACAGCCGGTGCTGAAGACGAGGAGCAGCATGAGCAAGGCGCGTGAGACGGTGGACGACATGCGCCGAACCTAGCAGGGGCCCCGTGGTCCGGGGGGGGCGCCACGGGGCCCCCCGGGGGGCTGCACCGCACTCCTCGCGACGAGTCACTGGCGACCTGGTGGTAACGTCCGGCGCCGTGTCGACCCCCAACACTGACCTGTCGAACCTCCGTGACCGCCCCGCCTGGGCCGGCATGGAGTACCTCGTCCTCCTCGGCCTCGCGGCCCTCCTCGGCTACTGGCAGTGGCAGTACCGTGGGTACGTCAAGGACGATGCGTTCATCTCCCTCCGCTACGCGCGAAACCTCTCCCAGGGGCTGGGCGTGGTGTTCAACCCCGGCGACCGGCTCGAGGGCTACACCAACTTCCTGTGGATCATCTTCTCCGTGCCGGCCTTCTGGCTCGGCATCGACCCGCTGACGTGGGTGAAGGCGCTGGCGTGCTTCTTCGGCCAGGTAGGCCTCCTCATCACCTTCTGGGCGTCTCGCTTCTTCGCGGGGGACCGCCACGACGGCTACACCCTCCTCGCCCCGGCGCTGTGGGCCACGTCGACCTCAGTCGTGCTCTGGTCGCAGGGTGGCCTCGAGCCGACGCTGATGGCCACTCTGTGCTCCGGGGGCACGCTGTTGGCGATGATGCTGTGGTCCCGGGATGGCGACCACGACCCGGACGCGCGCATGCTGGCCATCGGCTCGGCCGTGCTCCTCGCCGGGGCCGGCTTGACCCGGCCCGACGCCCATCTCTTCGGCCTGGTGGCGGGCGCCTTCGCGGTCGCGGACATGGTCCGCCGCCGATCCATTTCCCGCCATTGGTTGCTGTGGGGGGCCATCCTTCTGGGGGTGCTCGCGCCCTACCACGCGTGGCGGTTCACCTACTTCGGCGACCTCTTCCCGAACACGATGTACGTCAAGGCGTCCGCGGGGCCCGAGGTCTGGGCGAAGGGTCGCGAGTTCGTGGCTTCGCTCCTCGGCTTCAACGTCAACCCCGCTGTCTTCGGACTGGCGGTGCTCGCACCCCTGGGCGCCCCGCGGCGTATCGCAAAGCTGTGGGGCCTCCTTCTGACGACCCTCGTCCTCCTCTACATGGTCAAGATTGGCCGGGACGAGATGAAGTACTTCAGGCTCTTCCTTCCGCTCTACCCACTGACCCTCGCCCTCGGCGGGGACGGGGTACGGCAGATTGGCCGGGGGCTCGCGCGCGGTCTGGAGATGACCGGAGTTCCTCCCGCCAAGTCCTGGGTGCTTCCCGTCCTGCTGGCCCTTGGGGTGGGCGCCTGGGGCGCCGCCTTCTGCGTGGACTTCACCGCGAGCAAGCAGAAGTGGAACAGCAACTTCCTGCGCTGGTCCGAGCGCTCGTTCATGGAGATGGGCAACTACGTCTCCGAGCGCAGCGAGCCCGGCGATGTCATCGTCTTCCAGGACATGGGGGCGGCGCCGTTCACCGCCGGCGAGCTCACCTGGATCGACACCATCGGGATCCTCAGCCGCTTCGTCGGTGAGCAGTGTCGCAAGCACCGGGTGAACCCCTTCATGAAGGGGATTCGCCGACGGACCGAAGGCGGGCGCGAGGCCGTCGCAGCTTACGAAAAGGCCATTCGGGAGCACATCTTCGAGAACGACCCGGACTGGATCGCTTTCATCGCCTACGTGCCGAAGAACAAGCGAACCAAGTTCGGGAGGAGCGTGAAGAAGGCGGTCCGGGGAGACGGCGACGTCGAGGCGTTGTTTCGACCCCGGCTCCGGTCCAATGGTCACACCCAGGGCGTGACGTCAGACCGCCGGTTCGCCGAGGGCTACACCTTCGAGGCCCACTGGAAGCGCAACGCCGGCTATTGGGTCGTCCTCTACAAGAAGAACGAGAGCTGATGGCGGGCAGCAGTTTCGGAGCGCTCTTTGCGGTGCACACCTGGGGCGAGTCCCACGGTGGCGCGGTGGGCTGTGTGGTGGACGGCTGCCCTGCGGGCCTGACCCTGGACCTGGACGCCGTGCAGCACGAGCTCGACCGAAGGCGTCCGGGCCAGAGCAAGCTCGTCTCGCAGCGGAAGGAGACCGACGAAGTCCAGGTGCTGTCTGGGCTCTCGCGCGAGGGGGTCACTCTGGGCACCCCCCTGTTGATGCTCGTCCCCAACAAGGACGCGCGTCCTGGCGCGTATGCGGACCTGGCTGATCTCTATCGGCCGTCGCACGCGGATTTCACCTACGAGGCGAAGTACGGGCTCCGGGCCCTCAGCGGCGGCGGCCGAGCCTCTGCTCGAGAGACGGTGGGGCGTGTCGCTGCGGGTGCCGTGGCTCGGCAAGTGCTCCGGGAGGTCTTCGCCGTCGAGGTGGTCGCCTGGGTGGACCGTGTCGAAGCCGTGGCCGTCCCCGAGGGCGCCGTCGATGAGGCCCAGCTCAGCGCCACAGACGTCGATGCACACCCCACGCGGTGCCCGCACCCTCCCACGGCTTCCGCGATGGAGGAGGCGATCGTGGCGGCGCGCTCCGACGGAGACTCGGTGGGCGGTGTCGTGCGCTGCGTCGCGCGAGGCGTTCCGGCGGGCTGGGGTGAGCCCGTCTTCGACAAGTTGGAGGCGGACCTCGGCCGAGCGATGTTGAGCCTCCCTGCAGTCAAGGCGTTCGAGGTCGGGTCGGGCTTCCCCGGAACGCGGCTTCGCGGCAGTACCCACAACGATGCCTTCGTTCCCGGCCCCGCCGGCCCGCGCACGCGCACGAACCACAGCGGCGGCATCCAGGGCGGGATCAGCAACGGAATGCCCATCCGGCTGCGCGTTGGGTTCAAGCCCACCGCGACCATCTTCATGGCCCAGGACACCGTGAACCGGGCAGGGGAGGCGAGCACCATCTCGCCCAAGGGCCGACACGACCCCTGTGTGGTGCCCCGCGCAGTTCCCATCGTCGAGGCGATGGCTGCGCTGGTGCTGCTCGACCACGCGCTCCGACACCGGGCCGCCACGCTCTAGACGGGCTCCCGTCCACCGGAGGCACGGCACGTCGGCCCTCCAAGCAGAAACGGCGCCCCGGGGGACGCCGTCTCCACGCTCTGGACGGACGCTACTCCTGGTAGCTGGGACCGCCGAGGGCTTCGTGGCTGTCGATGCTGTTGATCAGGCTGAACGTCCGGTCGGGCCAGCTGAGCGTGCCGACGACCCAGACGTCCCCCTTCAACAGGGGCTCTGCGGGGGAGACCTCGTCAATGGTGTTGTCCAGCGCCCTCACGGTGACCGTCGGCGTCGACGGGGTTGCCGAGCCGCCCTGGAGGTCGCTGTGGTCGCTGTAGTAGTGCACGCGAATGAGGTAGTTCTCGCCCGTGGTCTCCACCGGAGTGTCCACGAACACCGACTCGCGGTACGGGCCAGCGCCCTCGCCGTCCTCGTCGCCCTCGAGGAGGGGGTTGTCGAGGGCGAGGCTTCCGTCGCCCCAGTCCGGGTTCGGGTTCCAGGAGAAGCAGTCCGACCCGTTCTCGAAGTCGAAGTACGTCCCACCTGGTCGGGTGAAGTGCACGTCCAGGTCCGCGCCGGGCTCCGTCCAGTCGAGCTGAATCCGCAGCCCGCTGGGGGGCACCGCCTGCACGAAGACCAACGCCACGTCGGACGTGCCGCCGTCCTCATCGGTCACCATCAGGCCCACCCGGTACGTGCCGAGCACGTCGGGCGCGAAGGAGACCAAGGCCGCCTCGTTGGTCTCCGTCTCGGGATCGTCCTCGCCGAGGACGAGGTCCTCGACGGTGAGGGTGCTCTCCTCGGGTTGGTCCTCGAAGGTCCAGGTGTACGTCAGCGTCGCCAACGAATCGTCGGGATCGAAGCTCAGAGAGCCGTCAAGCGTCGCCAGCTCGTCCACCAGGGAGTACCCGAGGAACTGCGCCGTGGTCTCGTCCAAGCCGTCGGCGTCGTAGATCGCTGCGCGCGAGATGGGGTCCGCGTTGGGGATGCCCGTCAGGACGATGCGGTCGCCGCAGCCCGTGGCGAGCAGAGCGGCAGGAAGCAGAAGCAGAGAGAGTCGGTTCAACACGTCAGCACCTCTCAGCGGCTGCGCCGGCGGAGCAGAGCGCCACCGAAGAGGAAGAGGAGCAGGAAGGCCGGCGACCCCGAAGACGCGACGATGGAGTTGCACCCGCGGCTGCTGCCGCCGCCGTTGTTGTCCGGCGGAGCCGCGGCGTCGCTCGAGAACTGGAAGGGGTATCCCGGAGCGGAGATGAGACCGTTGGAGTTCTCCACGACGATCTCGGTCCAGCCGGAGGCCATCTCGGGGGTCTTGAGGATGATCTCCATGCCACCCTCGAGCTCCTGGACCACCTCGACCTGAGCCTCGCCGACGACGGGGTTCCCGTCCTCGTCTTCACCGATGAAGCTCACGGCGGAGTCCACGTCGAAGCCGATTCCGCGCACTCGAATCTCGGTCACCGCATCCGGCCGCGCGCTCGACGGGACGACCGAGGTCACCCGCGGGGGCACTTCACCAGTGGCACCGTCCCAGTAGGTGTAGCCATCGCCGAGCACGACCTCTTCGGGGCCGCGGGTCAGGACGATGTCCACTGGCCCGCCGCCTGCGACCCCAGCCGCGTCGGCGCTAGGGAGGCTGTTGAGGACGAGGGCATCCGAGCCGTCCACGGTGATGTCGGTGACGGCGGTACCGCCCACAAAGACCGTGATGTCCGGGGTGAAGTTCACTCCGTGCAGGGTGATGGGGTTGCCCCCATCGAGGCTGCCTTCCTTGGGGCTGACGAAGAAGACCGAGATGGGGTTCTCGGGGGTGTCGTCCCCGGTCCACGGACCATCCCCGGGAGGCGGGGTCTCGCTGAACTGGAAGTTGTCGATCATCACGGCCGAGTCCCACACGCCGTCCGCGACGTCGTAGACCTCGAAGGAGATGCTCATGGTCTCGCCGCCGGTGCAGGGGGCGATGGTGGTGACCCAACCCGTCGCGCCGTCCTGGTCGAATCCCGTGCCGACGAGCTGGGTCGGGTTGGTGACCGCGAAGAGCGCGTTGTTCACCGTGACCGGGTTTCCGAACGCGTCGAAGACGATCTGGCCCTGGTAGCTCTGGCTGTCGAGCCACACCTCGAACGTGTCGTTGTACGCCTGGCCGACCCACTCGGGGTACTCGCGCGAGAAGAAGTTGAAGTTGAAGGAGAACGAGTTCGCGTACTGCGGGACCGCCAGATCGAACTGGATCGTGGCGTGGTCACCGGCCGACGTGTCTGCCCCCGAGCCGGGGTAGTCGTAGTCCTGCAACTGCGTGATGTTGTCGACGTTCCCGGTCGACAGCAGCGCGGTCGTCGGCGCGTTCTGGGCGCTGAAGTTCCCGAGGGAGCTGCGGACATCGAACATCGTCGGCGAACTGTTGGGGGTCGAGATCCCACCGGCCAGCAGGTTCGAAGGGATGTCCATGGCTGCCACGAGATCCTGGGCAGCGGCGGCTCCGAGGGCGCTCGAGGGGACGAGCAGTGCAGCGGAGGCGAGGGCGGCGTGAAGCACACGCTTCATGGGGAGCTCCTTATTTCTCTGCGCGCGCGAGGCACGAAGTGGGCGATCAATAGCCCAATAGGACGTAGGCCGACAAGGAACAAGCGGGGTGCGGCCATCTCGCCACAACTCCACAACAACTGACGGCAAGCCAGCGTCCTCAATCCGTACCGTGTGCCAGGACCGCGCCTTCGATCCGGGCAGTTAGACACCCGGTCACCCTCCTGACCATCAGCTCGCGCGTCGAGAACGAGCCCTACTCCCCGAGCCCGCCTTCGTCTTCGGGCCGAAAGTCGTGCAGGACGTCATGGACCGCGTCGGCTGGCAAGCGAGTGAGCAGCGCGGCGAGAGCACGGTCGAGGTTGGTCTGATCCGGCGCCTCCAGGGTGAGCAGCACGCGCCAACCGTCCTGTCCGCGGCGGGGGTAGCTCCCGATGTCGGCGGCGGGCACCTCGGCCAACGTGTCCTCCAGATAGGGGACGAGCTCCGTCTCGCGCAAGGTCGTGCGCACCGCCGAGCAGGGGAGGCGCTCCCCCGCGATGGTGGACTCGAACTGCTCGAACTTGCTGCGCACCAGGGCGGGGACCCCCGGCAGAATCAGCACGTTGCGAAACTGAATCGTCGGAAAGGCACCGCCTTCGCGTAGGACTGCGCCGTCAGGTACCCGCGCGAGGCGCCGCTGGTGCTCCGTGAGGTCCTCGCCGATGTGCGACGCCAGCAGGGCGATGAGATCGGGGTGCTCCACGACGTCGACTCCGAAGCCCCGGGCGACCGCCGCCATCGTGATGTCATCGTGAGTGGGGCCCACGCCACCCGTCGTAATCACCCAATCCGCCGCCTCAGCATCGGTGCGCACGGCCTCGGCGACCCCCGACATCGTGTCCTGGACAATCTGTACACCGGTACATACGGCCCCGATCTGCCGCAGACGCCCGAGCAGCCAAGGGGTGTTGGCGTCGGCGATCTTGCCGGAGAGAACCTCGTTGCCGATGATTACGAGACGCACCGTCTTGCGGGTCACGCATCCTCCTGGGTGTGGACACAGCGACGATCGTACCCGATGATCCGTCGTCGGCCCCTCGGCCGGATGAGGACCTCGTTCGATGATTCGACTGCCCGTCGCCCTCGTGGCCTTCCTTCTTCTGCTCCCTGGCTGTGGGGAAGAGCCCGTGCCCGAGGAGCCGGAGACGGCAGCCCCGGCCCCAGCTGCTGACGCTCCGTTGTTCGCGAGCGCCGCCGAAGAGATCGTGATGAAGGAGGCGCCCGCCTCCAGCGTCTTCGCGAAGGCCGAGGCAGAGAAGAAAGCCGCGGCGCAAGCGTCGAAGGAGTCGACCGCCGCCCGCGGCGGTGAAGCTGAGTATCAAGGAGGGCGTACGCTGACCGCCGACCAGGTGAAGGCGGTGATCAAGGCGAAGACGCCCCAGGTGCGCGCTTGCTACGAGCGGGAGCTCAAGAAGCACGACGGCCTGCGCGGCAAGGTGGTCATTGGCTGGACGATCCGAGCCAACGGCAGCGTCTCCGGCGCGCGGGCGGTCCAGAACACGACCCGCAACCAGACGATGATCCCCTGCATGACCCGCGCAGTTTCGGACTGGCGCTTCCCCCGCGCCGAGGCGTCCTTCGACGTCGAATACCCCTTCAAGTTCAAGCCGCGCGACTGGTAGCGGCCCCGGAGACCTCATGAACGCAGCTCGGTGCTCCTTCGTCCTCGCCCTCGCTCTCGGTGGTCTCAGCGGCTGTGCCGGGGGGAATGCCGGCAACTACTTCCAGTTCGAGGAAGGCAACACCTGGGACTTCTTCGTCCGCAACAGTGAGCTGAACGACGAGAGCTGGACCCTGGCCATCAAGGACGCGGACGACAACCAGCAGGGCTCCCGAGGCCAGCTCTATTACGAGCTCACGCGGACCTACACGGACGACAACAACCCCAACCTCGAGTACACCGACTTCCTCCGTCGCTTCAACGTCTCCGCCGACAACGGTGGCCTCGGTGAGGAAGCCCCGGTCATCGCGTGGCAGTACAAGCAGGTGAACAACGACGAGGGTCTTCGGAACGAGAACTTCGTGATCCAGCCCGAGGCGTCCTCGGACTGGGCCGACGCCTGGGACTTCGACGTGGATGGCGAGAATGGTGGCTCCGACTTTGAGTTCGAGGTCACTGCATCCTTCGCCACCGAGAGCGTGCAGACATCACTCGACAACTACGAAGACACCCTGCACGTCGTCAGAATCCGGCGGACCATCTCCAACTCCGGGGGCAACGAGTCGGTCCTGACCAACACCCGCGAGGAGTGGTACGCGCTCGATGTGGGCCTGGTGCAGTACCGGGAGACAGGGGCGGACGGGCTCTCCGTCGAGGGTGTGCTTCGCAACACCTCGGTCGCGGTCCCCGAGTAGCCCAGCGGCAGGCACCCCTCTCGTAGCCCGCTACGGAGCGGCGTCCTCCGAACAGAGCAGAGCTCTGGACCCCTCGGGGGTCACCTGGGCCAGGAACCCATCGAGCTTGCGGGCGATGCGTCGAGCCTGCTCGTCGGTGACGGTGCTCAGGTTTACGCGAATCAACCCCACGCGCTCACGCGAGTCCACACGAGGACCGAGGGCGGTCGCGGGCGACATCGAGAGCGCGAGGAGCAGCTGCGCCGCCTCGGACCGGCTTCGCGGCAGGGTGAACGCCTCCTGCGTGCCTCCCCGAAGGCCCTGTCGAGTCACCTTGAGGTCGTCGACGATGGTGAACGTCTGCGCGACGCGCGGGAGGCTCTCGGCCTTGTTCTGGAACTGCTCGAGGACCGCGAGGTGGGCAGGCTCCTTGAGCCCGCCGTCCTCCCCCGCGTCGTAGAGCCCCACGATGGCCCGCGCGCTGGGGCCGTCCCCCGCCAGCTCCGCGTAGGCCGCGCTGGTGGGCTCTCCGGGGACGTCGAGTTCCCCGTCGAGGAGGTCCTGACCCGCGAGGAGCGTCCTGGTGAGAGCAGGAAGATCGACCCCGTCGAGAGACACGAGGGGGAGGTGCACGAAGGCGCGGGTGCCGGTGACGTCGATGGTGTCCCGGAAGGCGAACTCCAGGCTCGTGCCCAGGGCCTCGACCCATGCCCGATGTGCCTCGTCCTTCAGCGGAAGCTCGTCCCGTAGCACCACCATCTTCGGGGGAGCTCCCTTGCGCGACTCCATCAGAGACACGGACGTGATGCACTTCACCGCGATGTCGAACTCGGTCTGCTCCTCTTCGTAGCCCGCGCAGAGTCCGTCGAGGGCGGTCAGAACGTCGCTTCGCCACAGCGAGCCGCCATCCTTTGCCCGCACCGCGAGGAGCGCCGCATCCTGGGGGAGGAACGCGTCGCTCACCTCCTGCGCGCAAGAAGTGGGGTCGAGCACCGGCGTGGGGACGCGCTTGCAGCCCCCCAGTGCGACGGCGACGCCGAGGAACAGCAGTGCCCCGGTATGCTGCGGCCGACGGAGGAATGATCCTTGGAAGGTGTGCTTCAGGGGCTTGTCCATGCGGCCGCGTGGGCGGCGGGAATCGGGCTCGCCATCGTGGCCTACGAGATCCTGCGGGCGTCCGTCCTGCGGCGGGTGCGTTTGCGCCTGGAGCGCTCGGTCAGCCGTTATCTGAGTCGCCATCAGGTCCGACTCGACCGGTTCAAGTTCACCCACAAACACTACATCCGAGAGGCACTGCTCGCCGACGCCTCCCTCAACGAGTTCGCATCCCACCGCGCGCGGGTCGAGGAACTGCCGGTCACCGAGCTCCTCCTTCGCGCCGAGGAGTACATCGAGGAGATCGTCCCGTTCTTCAATCTCGTCTCGTATTACAAGTTTGGCTACGGGCTCGCCCGCCCCCTGATGAGGCTCTTGTACTCCGTCGAGTTTTCGCCTGCGAACCTGGCGGCCATCGAGGGACGGCTCAAGCCTGGGGTGGCCACGGTCTACGTGCTCAACCACCGAAGCAACGCCGACTACGTGCTCTTCGCGGTGTGCATGAGCAAGCGGGTCGCGCTGTCCTATGCGGTCGGGGAGTGGGCACGGGTGTGGCCGCTCGAGGTGCTCTTCAAGTCGTTCGGGAGCTACTTCGTCCGCCGGGGCGAGAAGGACCCGCTCTATCACAAGGTCCTCGAGCGCTACATCCAGGTGGTGTCGAAGGGAGGCCTCACCCAGGGCATCTTCCTCGAGGGTGGGCTCTCGCGAGATGGACACTTCCGGTCGCCGAAGGTGGGACTCATCGACTCGCTCCTCGGGGTGACCGAGGCTGGCGGTGACGTCCAGTTCGTCCCCGTGGGACTCAACTTCGACCGCGTCCTCGAGGACACCAACTTGCTCAAAGAGGCCGGCGGCCGTGCGGAGAAGCCGGACGCTGCGAGCAAGGTGCGGTCGCTGCTTTGGCTGGTCGTGACGCTGCCGAAGGCGGCGGCGTCTCGTGCGGCAGCGCTGCTGGTGGGCGCCTGGAAGGTGGCTCGGCGACGATCCGTTGGTTTTGGGGTGGCGGCCGTCTACGCCGGGGAGCCGGTGAGCCTGCGTGAGGCCCTGGGGGACGAGCTGGAAGAACTCAGGGGACAGTCGCGCAAGGAGCGACGGGAGCGGCTCGAGGAGTTCGCCGGCGAGCTGATGAAGCGCATCGGGGGCCTCGTGCCGGTGACAGCGGTCCCGCTCGCCTGTCGCGCGATGCTCGAGGCCGGAGCCGACGAAGGCGCGACAGAGATGGACGTGCGCCGCGAGATCGAGTCGATGCTCAAGACCCTGCGTGAGATCGCGGCCCCCGTGCTCCTCGGGCCGGCGTTTGCCGGGCTGCGCTCCGAGATGGCCGCCCTGGAGGACGAGGCGTCGGGCTCGGGGCGACCACTCCTGGACCTCACCGCGGATCTCATCTCGGGGGAGGAGGCGCAGCGCGTGTGGACCGCTGCCCGAGCGATGCTGCGTCCCCGGGGTGTCTTCGCCAGCTCCGAATCGACGGTGAAGCTGCGCCCGGAGGCCCGACCGCTCATCGAGTACTACGCGGCATCCCTCGATGGGTATCCCTTTGAGGACATTCGCCCGAAGAGTTAGCGAGATATCCACACTGTGGGCAACCTGTGGACAAGTAGCCCAAGTGCCCGAACTTTCAGCACACACGACCCTCGTGGTTTGTGGGTTTCTTGGCCCCCGGTGAGGGGTTGAGATCCAACCAGGCCCCAGGATCCCGCTCGGAATGGGTCCGTTGCGTGGCACATGGGTCTCCCACCGCGCCCGATTTGCTCTCCTTCGCCGGGTCGGTACCGTAGGCGCCGACGGGGGTTGGAGGACGCATGCGTTTCAAGGGAAAGACCGCCTTGGTGACCGGAGGGTCCCGAGGCATCGGGGCCGCCACGGCGCGACGGCTGGCTTCGGAGGGGGCCCAGGTGTGGGTCGGCTATCGAGAGCGCGCGGACAAGGCAGCCGAGGTTGTCGCGAGCATCGAGGAGGAGGGAGGGGTCGCTCACTCCGTAGCCATCGACGTCACCTCCTCTGTGTCCGTGCAGTCCGCTGTCGACACGGTCCTCGCCACGTCGGACCGCATCGATGTGCTCGTCAACTCCGCCGGAATCACCCGCGACGGCCTGCTCCTGGCCATGGACGAGGACCAGTGGTCCGAGGTGCTCGACACCAACGCCGGCGGGAGCTACCGCGTCGTCAAGGTCGTCGCTCGCACGATGCTGCGGCAGCGCAGTGGGTCCATCGTCCTTCTCTCCTCGGTCGCGGGCCAGAAGGCGGGGCGCGGGCATGCGAACTACGCGGCGAGCAAGGGCGCAGTGGAGGCGATGACCCGTGCCCTCGCCAACGAGCTCGCTCGCAAGAAGATCCGGGTCAACGCGGTGGCCCCCGGCGTCATCCTCACCGACATGTCTGCCCGGGTCCGTGAGGCAGCGGCGGATGTGATCAAGGGGGAGATTCTCCAGAAGCGCTTCGGTGAGCCCGAAGAGGTTGCAGCCGCCATCGCATTCCTTGCATCCGACGACGCCTCCTACGTGACAGGTCAGGTCCTGTCCGTGGACGGCGGGTTCAAGATGTAGCCGTGGGACGGGTCTTCCTCACTGGGGTGACGGGGTTCGTGGGGCGCTATGTCGCAGCTCGACTCCTCGCCCGGCCCGACGTCGAGGGCCTCGATGTATTGGTCCGGGCCCGCGACGAGGCTCACGCGCGCGAGCGCCTGCTCGACTCCATGACCCACGCCGTCTCGCCCGACGACGCCCCGGAGCTCGTGGCGCGGATGACGCCCATCATTGGAGACCTCCGCCGCGATCGATTCGGTCTGGACGAAGAGGCCTGGCACGCCCTCGCTGGCCGGACCACTCACGTTCTGCACGGGGCGGCCAACGTGCGCTTCGACCAGGACCTCGAGGACGCTCGCTCCTACAACGTGTTCGGGACCGAACAGGCGGCGCTGTTGGCGCGAGAGGCCAAGGGCAGGGGAGGGCTCGATCGCTTCGACTGGGTGGGCACCGCGTTTGTGGCTGGTCTGCGGCGGGACCGGGTCCTGGAGTCAGAGCTCGAGCACGCAGCCGGCTGGAAGAACCCCTACGAACAGAGCAAGTACGAGGCGGAGCAGTGGCTACGCGCCCACGCTGCGGATCTCCCCCTCACGGTGTTCCGGCCGTCCATCGTCGTCGGCGACTCCTCCACCGGAGCGACCACGAACTTCGGGATGCTCTACTGGCCAATTCGACTCTACGCCAAAGGCTGGTGGCGGACTGTCGTGGGCTCGGCGGAGACGCCGGTGGACATCGTGCCGGTGGACTTCGTGGCCGACGCCATCGACGCGCTCTCCCAGCCGGGGCAGCCGGTGGGCGCGACCTATCACTTGACCTCGGGAGTCGAGGGCGCCGTCACGATCGGGGCCCTGGCGCAGCTCGCCCAGGACTTCTTCGGCGGGCGTCCTGCGCGCTTCGCGGACCCGGACTTCTTCATGACCTGGGTGCGGCCCGTCGTGGACCTCTTCATCTGGGGCCCGAAGCGTCGGGTCCTGAGGCAGGGCGGGCGCTTCTTCATCCCCTACATGTCGGGCAATCCGCTCTTCGACAACACCGAGACCACCGCGGCCCTGGCGGCGCACGGGGTGGAGGTGCCGCAGGTCCGCGAGTACTTCTCCAACTTGCTGGCCTACGCGAAGAGCACGGACTTCGGGAAGAAGCCGGCGGAGACTCCTCCCGCCTGAACTCAGGGCCCAGGCGTCGAGTCCGTCTGCACACAGGTGCCCAGGACCGGCCCGGTCCACTCGAGCGCCGCGTCCACGAGCTCGAAGGTGGGCATCTCCGCCCTGAAGGCAGGGTCGAGGTGCCCGCTCTCGATGAGGTCGTCGAGCACATCGAGGCCGATGGGGCGCTCGAAGAGGCGCAAGCTGACGCGGTCGGGCTCCGTGAAGGCCGGGCCCACGAAGTCCCAGACCCGAATCTCCTCGGCCCCGAAGACCCGAATCCCGTTGAGCACATCGCGCTCCGGCGGCTCCGCCACGTCCCAGAACATGTGGACCTCTTCGCCGTCGGCGCCCTTGAGGTAGTCGCGCAGAATGATCCCGGTGTCTGGACCCAGCAGCTCCGACGCGGGCGTGCCCTCGGGAACCACTCCGCTCTCCCAGAGGAGTTCGTCTCCGTCGAACGCCTGTATCTGGGCCCAGATACGTCGGTCCTGACTCGACCCGCTCGGGAAGCTGTGGCCAGCCTTGATGTTCTCGAGCCCCACCGTGACCCGCCACCCCGGCGGCTCCGAGTCCACGCAGATCTCCGAGCGCACGGTGTCCTCGAGCTCGGCCTGGACCATCTGGCGGTACTCCTCACGCCCTGCCCAAGGTGTGATCGCCACGTCCACTCCCGGCATGCTGTGGTCGTGTAGCAAGCGCGCGGGCACGCCCTCGACGTCAGCGATGGGGCCCGGCTCGCTGGACGCCGGCATGTGGCAGTTGCCGCAGGTGGTCAGGGTGAGGTCGTCCGCGAAGACCGTGTTCTGCCACTCCAGGTAGGTCTGCTCCAGATGCACGCCGTTGTCGAGGACGATGTCGTGACACGGCCCGCAGATCTCGGTGCTCTCACGCTGGTTTCGGTCCATGAAGGGGGAGTACTCCGCCCGGTGAGCAGGGTCTTGGAAGGGGTCGTCGAACGGCCCCTTGATGACCAGCCTGTCGTCGATCTCGATGGGGTTGTTGCTGTCTCCCTCGGAGTGCGCCGCGAGGTGGCAGAACGCGCAAGTGACGCCCTTGAAGTACTGCGGGAAGTCGTCTTCTTCCAGCTCGAGCCCGTCCTCGACCTCGCCCAACTGCACCGCCAGTGGCGCATGGCAGTTGATGCAGAAGCTCCCCAACTCTCCGTTGGTCTCCTCCTGGCCTCGGCGGTTCATCGCGAGGAAGACCGGATCATCGCCAGCGTAGGCGTGCATGGACATCCCCCACTGCTCGACGTGAGTGGGGTGACACTCCTCGCAGCTGGCGGGGTCGTAGACCTCCTGCCGGGTCAACTTGTCCGGCGAGCACGCACCGAGGACCAGGCTCACGACAAGGAGCGCGAGGCTCCAGATCCGAAGGGGCGGGAGTGTGTTCATCGAGCGGCTCCGGCATCGATCCACAGTTGGACCATGCAGCTCTGCGGATCAGACAACGGCGAAGAGGGGGGCATCTGGTAGTTGGCGTCGTCGCTGTGGACGCGCTTCATCACGTCACTGCAGGAGGCGTCGCCAGGGACGATCCGCGCCGCGATGTCGAGGGGCTCCACCAGCTGCTCCCAAGCGGTCTCCTCGTCGCCGAGATCGAGGCCGCCGGCGCTCCCTTCGGTGGCGTGACAGCTCACGCCCGGGGAGGCACAACTCGACACGACCACCGTGCTGTAGACGTTGCTCCAGCTGAGGTCCTGGGAGAGGGGCGCACAGGCGTCGTCGAGGTCCGCCACGCAGGGGACTTCGGCGGGACACCCCACAACGAGGAGCGAGGCTGCGGCGAGGAAGGCTCTCACGAGCGACGCCGTCGAGCCAGACCGAGACCGAGACCGAGAGCGAGGAGGGAGGCCGCTGCAGGAGTGTCGGTCGCGGGAGCCGAGCAGGCGCAGTCGTCGTCGTCCCCGGGGTCGTCGTCGTCGGACACCGAGTCGTCGTCGTCGTCGCCCGAAGAGCAGATACGGTCCTCGCGATAGAGATCCAGCACCTGGCAGGCCGCCTCCCACAGCGGTCCGCAGACCTGGGCGTGGCGGCTGCCCGCGGGGCAGCTCATCTCGGAGACCACGTCGCCGTAGCCCATCAGGTACGCAGGAGCGCCGTCGACGATCTGGGCCACGGTGTCGTCCTCGGTGACGTTGAGCGCAAACGTGACGGACCCGTCGACACAGGCCGCCCCCTGGCTCGAGGGCCAGTCCTCCTCGATGGCGAAGGTCTCTCCGGCGTCGGCGCTGGCCAAGGGGCTCCCACCCGCGCGGGTCAGGACCGTCTGCGCCCCGCAGACCACTCCGTCGGTCACGCGAAGAGACCCTCTGTAGACCTCGTCGAAGGTCTCCCCGCCGTCGAGGGTCCGGTAGACGTAATCCTGGGAGGCGTCCTGGGCCCGAACCCAGGCAATCAAGGGGTCCGTCGGGTGCGCCATGGGGAGCACGAAGTCCTGGAGTGCGCCTCCCTCTGGGAAGAGGAAGTCGTGTGACTCCCAGGTTGCGCCACCATCGAGGGAGCGCCACACGCTCGCGGAGGTGGGGGAGAGAGACGTCGCCCACGCGACGCCGTCGGGGCCCGGCTCCACCGACAGCACCAGCCCGTCAATGGCCACCGCGTCCGAGTCATCGAAGTCCGCGCCGTCGAGGGAGTAGAAGAGCCCGTTGTCGACGTCCTGGTCCGCGCTGCCAGCCACGACCGTGCTGCCGTCCGCCAGGACTGCGAGAGCCGCGACCGTGCGGTTGGTGAGGCCCTGCGTCGCGGTCCAGTCGCAGCCGCCGTCGGTGCTGTAGTAAACATCGACGTCCGGGGAGAAACCCAGGCCGAGGCTGCGTAGCGTCACCAGAAGGGCGTCGTCGGACCGCGCATAGCGAGGCAGCTGATTGGACGGGTTCATCGGGTCCAGGAGAAGGGCTTCGTGACAGGTGAGGCTCCACTCCTCGCCATCGTCGCTTCGGAAGAGCGCGAACGTGGACTCGAAGTCCAGCGGGGTCCCGCCGCCGGGCGGATGGACCATGTCGATGCCGTCGGGCTGCAATCCGATGTGCGCCCCCGCGGTGGAGGGAGCCAACAGCAGCATGACCAGCAGAAGGGGGCTCTTTGGGTGCATACAGCGATTCTAAACCGCTTCTCAGAAAAAGTAGGGCCTCCTGCTGGCGCCTGCTCTGACCGCTTCGTACAGAACGCCGCGACACGCGACCGCGAATGGAGCGTGAGTCTGCTCAAGAACCGGGCCATGCCGGCCGATGAGGGGTGCCCAGCGACCCCCGCCTGGAGCCATCAGTGACCGACCGCGGCAACCTCCTCGGATTCCTCCTCGTGGGCGGAATACGCTCCATGTCCCGCTCCGTCGTGGGCGGCAGCTGCCGCATGATGGAGGTTGAGTGCGAGCTCCCCGACAAGCTCAATTGAGCCACTGCCTGCAGGACCTCGGTCCTTCGCTGGGAGAGGCGCCCCGGGCGCGTGCGTGCGGTAGACTCGCGCCGCCTCGGGGCTGGCCCGTCTCGCGGAGAACCTGATGCATATTCGACTCGCCTTCCTTTGCGTCCTGCTGTTCGCTCTCCTTGGACCCGCTCCCGCTTGGGGCGGCGATGGACTCGCCGTGATGAAGCGGGTCGACGGCGCGATGCGCAGCCAGGGTGAGGAGATGACGGTCCAGATGCAGCTCGCGAACGCGGCGGGCAGCACCGAGACCCGCACGTTCAAGATGTGGACCCGGTCTCCGGTCGGGAAGCCAGCGAAGACGCTGATCCGCTTCGAGTCACCGGCGAGCATCGCCCGGACGGCGCTTCTCACCGTGACGCGCACGGGCGGGGGTCAGGACAACTGGCTCTACGTGCCCGCCCTTGGTCAGACGCGCCGCGTCGCTCCCCAGGACCGAAGCGAGTCCTTCGTCCAGAGCGACTTCACCATCGAGGACCTCACGGTCACCATCGACGCGGAGAACCGGGTCTACACGGTGCTTGGCCAGGTGGACTGCGGAGGTCGGGCCTGCACCCAGGTGGAAGACAAGCCGGCGAATGATGCGGCGGCGAAGCAGAGTGGCTACGGCCGCGTCGTTCTCTACATCGACGATGAGCGAGCCGTGGTGCATCGGGTGGACTTCTACGACAAGAGCGACGCTCTGTTGAAGGTGCTCCAGGCCGACGGCCTGGTGCAGGTAGGGGACAACTGGCGATTCGATCGCGCCGTCGTGACCAACGTGCAGAAGGGGAGCCGAACGGTGATGACGGTGATCTCCCGGGCGCACGGAGCCTCTGTGGATGACTCCATCTTCTCGGCCTCGAGCCTCGATGCGCTCTGAGACGGCGGCGGCGAGCTGGCTCGCGCTGAGTCTGGGGGTCGCGCTCGTGATCTCGCCAGCGATGGCAGACGAGGGGCCGCAGGATGAGCCCACTGCCGAGGAGGAGGCTGCTCCCGAGGAGGAGGCCACTCCCGGGGAGGAGGCCACTCCCGAAGAGGACGAAGAGGACGAAGAGCCTGCCCCCGAGGAGGACGAAGAGCCTGCGCCCGAAGAGGCCCTCCCGCCCGCTCCGCCCGTGCCGGACGTGCCCGGCCTCCCGCCGCTCCCCCCCCTGGAGCCGCTCGAGTCGGCGCCCCCGGTCCCTGACGTGGGCACTCCGGGGCCAATCATCCCCACCGCCCCCATCGTCATGCCTCCACTGCCGGAGGTCCGTCTCGGCGGGTTCATTGCGTTTGACTGGCAGCCCTACCTGATCGAGGTCCCCGGGGCCGTCGATTCGGTGGCTCAGCTCCGCGTGGCCCCGCGACTGGAGGCCCGATACCAGTTCCTCCGCGCAGTCGCCGAGATCGAGTACCGCCATGACTTCGTGGATTCTGGCCGCAACCGACTGATCGTCCGCGAGGCCTTTGCTGGCTTGCGGTGGAAGGGCTTGCGCCTGGAGGCCGGGGCCCTGCTCCCACGGTGGGGGAAGATGGACGTGCAGTCGCCGACCGACAACGTCATCGCCCACGACTACGAGGACCTCTTCTTCTCCGAGCCTCTTCCGGTTCCCGGGATTCTCTTGGGCTTTGCGCGGGGCCCCATCGCGGTGGAGGCCCTCGTGCTGCCCGCGTTTCGGCCTTCCCGGTTCCGCGGTGGCTCGGTCTCCCGCTGGGACATCACTCGGTTCCTCCCCAGCGAGCAGGAGATCCCGATCCTGTTCGACACGGCCACCGTGCAAAACAACTACGGCTCGTTCCAGCCGTCGGTGATGGACGGCGAGGCGCCCCTGGGGCGCGGGATCGAGGTCGGGGGTCGGGTCGACCTGAGCCTGCCCGTCGTCGACATCGGGGTGTCGTTCCTGGCCACGCGTGATCGACTCCCGAGCTACACGGCCTACCGCACCCTGAACTCGGACGACGCGGACGGCGACGGGACCCCTGACGTCCTGGTGTCCGGGGTCGCCGACCTGGAGATCACCCCGCACCACCGGCGCATCTACGTGCCCGGCGTGGACATCGCCGCGGCCCTCGGCCCGGTGGTGGTGAAGGGCGAGGCGGCCTTCTTCGCCACAGAGGACCCCTCCCGCGCGTCGTGTTTTGTGGACGATCCCTACGTCAAGTACGCCTTTGGCGCCGAGCTGGTGCTGGCGAACCTCGTGGGGGACTTCGATCTGGCGCTGCGCGCGCAGTACAACGGGGACGTGGCGCTCCCTGCGGGGAACAGCGACGGGCCAGACCGCTTCGGCGCCGTCGACTTCTTCTACCCCGATGGAGGCGAACGCACGAACTACGAGCGTGGCTGCCTCGGAGTTTCCTACTCCGACGAGCAGGAAGCCCCCCTCCCCACCGACTACGCCACGGGCTTCTCGGGCACGCCGGAGCAGCGCCATCCCTACCAGCACGGATTCTTCTGGAACGTGAACATGGCCTTCACCCGGTCGGTCGTCCTCGACCTGCGTGGCTTCGTCGATACCGCAGGCGACGCGCTCCTCATGCCGAAGCTCCAGGTCCTGCTCCTGGACCGACTCAACCTCACAGCCGGGGCGACCCTCATGCTCGCGACCGGCGAGGACACGATCTTCGCCGCCTACGGGAAGAACCATCGCGTCGAGCTGGGTGTTCGCTACGACTTCTGAGCCGCTGTCGAAGGGCCCGACCATCCTGCTCGCCCTGCTCTGCCTGGCGGCGGCGGCCGGGATTCCGCGGCTCGTGGTGGACCCCGAGGCTCCGTTCCGTGGCGATCCCGAGTCCGCCTTCGAGCGCACCGACCGGGCGTTACGTGAGGGGACCGGCGGAGACGATGTCGTGGCGGTCGTGCTCTGGGACCGGCGTGGCCGCTTCGAGTCCGCGGGCCTCGCAGCCGTGGACGCGGTGCACGCCGCGCTCCTCTCCAAGCCGGCTCTGCTCCGAAGCCGTTCGTTCACCAGGGCACCGCTGCTCGTCTCCCACGAGGGAGTACTCACGGCAGCCACTCCGCTGCACCCCCTCCCGGCAGGCCCGGAGCTGGTCGATGCGTTCGATCAGGTCCTCGCCGATCCTTTCGCGGCCGGGACCCTCGTCACGCCCGACGGCTCCATGGCGATGCTTCCCTCCTGGGTGCGAAGAGAGTCCGTCCCATCCGTCCTCGTGGGCATCGCAAGCTCGGCGCTTCAAGACGCGGACGTGCGCGCGGCCCCGGAGGGAGCGGCCTGTAAGCAGGCGGTGGATCAGGGACGGCTCGCAGTCGTCCTGGGCGAGAGCGCCGGGCCCGCCGACGTCGAGGTGGCCCGCCGCCTGACGAACCTCGCGACCTCAGGCAACAGCCTCGCGAAGGACTGGCTCAGCGCCGCGGAGCGCCAGGCCGCGGACCCGGACCAGGCGGCCCTCGATGCGGCTAGGGAGGCCCTCGATTCGGTGTCCCTCCCCGAGGGCGTGACGGGGGTCGTGCTCGGCGAAGGCGCGGTGCAGGAGACGCTCGCCGCCCGGTTCCCCATCGCTGTTGCCCTCGCGCTCCTGGGCGTTCTCGCGGGAGTGGGCCTGGTGACGCGTCGCGAAGGTGGCGCGCTCGCGACACGCGCGGTCGTGTCGGGGGTGTGCGCCGCCGGCGCCGTGGCCGGTGGAATGGGCTGGGTCGGCGCCCCCCTGCACTCGTTCACGGCGCTGGCCCCGCTCTGCGCGGCCCTCGTGGCGGGTCTTGCGTCGGTTCGCGCGGTGTCGCCGGTGCACATCCTCGGCGCGGTTGCCCCGCTCTTGGCCCTCGCGGTGGGGGGGCGGGTGACTCCGGGCCTGGCTCCCGCGTTGCTTCTGCTCACCACGACGGTGCTCGCCTCCAACGCCCTCGCCCCCCGCGAGACGGCAGCAGGCCCTGTGCCGCCACGACGCGTCGTGCTGGTCGGCGCGGCCCTGGTCCTCCTCTGCGCGGCCTCCATGGCCCCCCGTCCCCTCGGGCTGGATCCGAGCGGACAGATTGGCCGACAGCACCCACTGGGCGCGGCCATGCACGCCCTGGACCATCACGGGATGGCCACCCCCGCCCAGATCGCCCTGGTGGGTGACGGGCCCCGGGCTCTGGCAGCACCGGACAGGTTGCGCGCCCTTCGGGGCGCCCAGGACCGCCTGGAGGCCCACGAGAGCGTCTCGGGCACCGTCTCTTGGGCGGACTTCGTGCGCGCGCTGCACGGCGCGGTCTCTGGCGCCGAAGGCCTCCCAACCGATCCCGCGCTGGTGGACCAGTACCTTCTGCTCTTCGGGCGCCCCGAGGACGTTCGGCCCCTCGTGGCTGCCGACCTTGGAGTGGGGGGCGGTGTGTTGCGCATGGCCGCAGGGGAGGGGGCCCACCTCGGGCCCCTGGCCGGCGAGGTCAGCGACGGAGTGATGGTGGTCGGGGGGGCGGCCCGCGTGTCCGGGGCCGGACATCGCCTCGCGCGATCCACCCTTGGGGCCGGAGGGTTGGGCCTACTCATCGGAGTCGTGCTGCTCGGCATGAGCCGTCGCGAAGGGGTGGTCCTGGGCCTGGCCGCGGGAGCGGTGGCGATGGCAGTGACGACGGCCTGGTCAGGAGCAGTGGGGTTCGAGGCGCTCCTCGCCGCCGGGGTCATCTGGGCCCTCGCCGCGACATCCCCACACCGGATGGCTCTGGCCGGCCTGTTCGGGGTGCTGGCGCTGGCGACCCCGGTGGTGAGCGTCGCGGCGCTGGCCGTTGGAGTGGCGTCGGGAGCGGCCGTCACGAGCCTTCTGGGGCGCTGGACGAACCGGTGAGCTTCGTGCCCGTTATGTCAACGGCCCTTGCGCGTCTGTCAGGATTCGGTCATAACTCCGGCCGCGTGACGCTGCTGGGCCCTGGGGGCCGCGGCTGCGTCCGGGGCACACAGGAGATGAACATGCTGAACAAGAACAACTTCTTTCTTACGCTGATGCTGCTGCTCGGAACCGCCATGGTCGGAACCGGTTGCCCCTTCACCGGTGGTGACGACGACGACTCCGCTGGCGACGACGACGACTCCGCTGGCGACGACGACGACTCCGCTGGCGACGACGACGACTCCGCTGGCGACGACGACGACTCGGGCCCGGACCCGCTCGT
>JAGSHC010000040.1 GCA_023954745.1 Deltaproteobacteria bacterium
ATGAGCGGTACGTCGGCGTGGGGAGTCTGGGCGAACCGCGCGGACGCGTAGAGCCACATCGGGACCCTCGCGAGGAGCCTCGCGAGGAGGCTCGAGTCCGGCAGAGGTCCGCCACGGATGGCGAGGTCGATGCGGTCCCGCAGTAGGTCGACCCGCTCGTTCTGGAGAAGCACCTCGAGGCGCACCCTAGGCATCCGCTCTCGGAACCGGGCGATGACGGCGCCCCCCACGAGCCGGCCGAAGGGCACGGGGACCGAGACGCGCAAGGTGCCTCCCGGGGAGTCGTCGGTGGCAGTGGCGCGGAGGGCACGGGCCGCAGCGAGCAGTGGGCGCGCCGCCTCGTGAACGGCGCGGCCCCGGTCCGTGAGGGTGACCTGGCGGGGGCCCCGGATCACCAGGGGCTGGCCGGTCCTCTCCTCGAGCAGCGCCAACCAGCGACTCGCCGTGGGCTTCGGGATGCCCAGGTCCAGGGCGGCCGCGGTGATCGTCCCCAACCGGGCGAGGCGGTCGAACAGGACGAGCTCTCGGAGCCGCAGATCGTCAAAGGCGTCGAGCATCGGGCCAATGGTCTCATTTTCCGAACCCATTAAGCTCTTTATTCCGCCTTTTTGCGCCGCTTTTCAATACCTAGAGTCTCTCTAACGCAGGGAGGACGGCGGCACTGACGTCGCGGCCCCCCTCAGAGCAAGGAGAGACACCATGAGCAACCTCATCGTCACCAAGGACACGAAGGTCTCGGACATCCTCGAGGAGTACGGCGACATCGCCGAGGTCATGGAGACCTTCGGGGTCAAGCCGGCTGGCGCCCTGGTGGTGCGCAAGACCCTGGGCAAGGTCCTCACGGTGGAGCGCGCCGCCAGAGTGCACCGCGTCCCTCTCGACGAGTTCCTGCCCATGGTGCAACGCGCCGTGGGCCAGGGCCCTGAGGTGGGGGCCGAGCAATGACGGGCCAGGACACCCACGAGTTCTCGGGCCTCAAGGGCCGCTTCTTCGCCTGGTTCCTCACCAGCCCCCTTCGCAAGGTGCTGGAGATGAAGATGGGCAAGCCCGAGGAGCGCATCACGGAGCTGCTCGGGCTGACCGGAACCGAGAGGGTCCTCGACTTCGGGTCGGGGTCAGGCTTCCACTCGCTGCTCATGGCCGAGAAGCTGCCCGAGGGCCAAGTAGTGGCCGTGGACATCTCGCCGGAGATGCTCGACCAGCTGCGGACCAACGCCCAGCGCCGCGGCCTCGCCGACCGCATCGAGGTGCTCCAGGCCGACGGCCTCGACCTCCCCCTCGAGGACGCCTCCGTCGACCGGGCCCTGAGCGCCGCCGTCTGGCGCCACCACGACGACCCCGATCAGGCATGCCGTGAGCTGGTCCGGGCCCTCAAGCCCGGGGGGCGGGCGGTGGTGAGCGACCTCGCCATCGAGGCGAACACCAAGGCGGTCAAGGGTCTGGACGGCCACGACGTCGCCTTCGGGCCCGCCGACATGAAGCGAATCATGGAGAACGCAGGGCTGACGGACGTGACCGTCGAGACCGTGGGCCGTTGGGTCCTCGGCGCGGGCACGAAGCCAGCCGCTACCTGACGGAGCGCCCCGGTGGCGCGAGAGTGGGGGGCCGGGTGGAGCGGGGATCGGCATGGAGCACCGACGATCACTGCCTCGGCGCTGGTGGGAAGTCGCAGCGGCCGTCGACCCCCAGCTCGCCGCAGACGGTCGGGTGTGTCACCGCAGGTGAGCCCTCGAGTGTGCTCGTCAGCAGCTGCATGATCTGCTCCATCGCCGCGTTCCCTGCTGGGTCGTCGAATGCGCCGAAGCCGTGGACGCGCAGCTCGTCATCTGAGTAGACCCTGAACTGCTCGATGGTCGCGCCGAGCGTCACGGGGCCCTCCGTCGCCAGAAGGCCCGGTACCTCCTCGATCCACGGAGCGAGCTGCGAAGCACCCATCGCTTGGGCGAGCAGCTCCGTGTTCATGTTTGGCATCACCGGGTCACCGATGCTCTCCTGGAGGAGAATCACGCCGTTGGTTCGGGGTCGCGCCGGCTGCCAGACGCCGCCGTCCACCGAGTCCCAGTTGGACTGCCCGATGATCATGGCGAGTTGCAGGTCCACCACATCGGGGTAGGAGCTCAGGGCTAGCGGCTCCGTGAGCGCTTCGTAGGTGCTGGAGAGCAGAGACATGCGAGCCCACCCCGCTCCGGGCACATTGAGCACGGCCCCCTGGATCCGCGGCTCCGCTACTGACAGCACGGCGCCCATCATCCCGCCAAGCGAACCGCCGACGTACTGCACGACGTCGACTCGGGGCCGGCGTCCGGCAGTCGGGTTGGGTGCCCCGCCGAGAGTGTCCGCCGCGAGCGCATCCGCAAGCCCCCCCTCCAACGCGTCAAGCACGGCACCCGCGTCCGCCAGCCCGGTCGCCAGCCCAGCGGCCATCTTTGCGGTCCCTTCGATCGCTCGGCCGAACCCAGCGAAGGTTGTGACCACCTCTGTCCCCGTGAACCCGGGGAAGCGGAGGTTGACCTTCGCGAATCCCGCGGCAGCAAGGTCCTCGTCGAATGCGGAATCGGAGATGGAGCCTCCGCTCCCGTGGCCGTACAACACAATGGGGTAGTCGTCGTCGCCCCGGGGCAACACTATGCGGAGGGGGATGTCGATCTCCCCTACCACCTGGGGGAGCCCGTTGGAGTCTCTTCGGAAGCGGCGGTCCTCGTCGAGGAACCCCGGAGCCCCGGCGAGGTGGCCAGTCACCACCATCGCAACCGGTCCCTGCTCACGTACCTCGACCTCGTCGATGACGACGTCGGGCTCGGTTCCGGCGGTTGTCGCCCGTATGTGGTCGAGGTCGCGCAAAGGGTCCTCGGCCGAACGGGTCGTGAAGTCCCAGACCCGGACCACCCGCTCCAAATCGATGTCGGCCATGTCGAGCGCCTGCCGCGTGGGGGCGTGGTGTGCTGCAAACACCCTCTCGACATCGTTCTCCGGGGGCTGCAACCCGAGAGCTACTCGCGCCACCCTCGGCGTCTCCTCAGACGTTCCGATGCCGCGCGTCACGACAGCCACGTAGTCCGCGTTCGCCTCCAGGGCCGCCGCTGGATGCCCGATCACCAGGCCTCGTCCTTCGCCGAAACCGCCGAGGTGGAGTACGTCTGTCCGTACGGGGACCCGAGCCCCGAAGGAGGGGCCGGGCCGGGCGTCGAGGAGCTGGAGTGGACCGTCGGACATCATGGAGGGGCCGGGATCCCACGAAGCGCCGTCGAGGGGTCCTGTCAGCAGAACAGCCAGCGCGGTGAGCCGCGAGAAGCCATCAGCGCGGTTCACCTCAGACGGGTCCTCCCCGGTGGGGAGTGCCTCGGGCGCGACGTGGACACGCAGCCCCGTCGCGGTGCTCGGGTCGGCCACGGTGAACCCGTTCGACGGCCACGGAAGCAGGCAGTGGCTGGGGTCGAGCGGGCCGCAGTCCGTGGTGATCGGCGCTCGCTCGCCCACCTCTCGGTCGGAGACAGGCTCATCCAAGGCCTCGAAGGGGGGCGCGACGCAGGCGACGAGAAGAGCCGCGGACATGCTGACCGCCATGCTGTTCGCCGTGAGTCGTTTCCTGCCTCGGTTCTCCACGTCGCGAGCCTACCGCGGTGGGGCTGGCGTCCGGTGCACGAAGAGCCGGCGATGCAGGAGCCCTTCGCGTTCTACGTCCGATAACGTGGTCTGCGTCGCCCACACGCCGACGTTCCCACCGTGCCCGAGGACTCGCCCCCGATGAGAGCAGCCGTCCTGACCGACTACGGTCCTCCCAAGGTGTTGAGGGTCGAGGAGGTGGACAAGCCGACGCCCGGACCGGACGAGGTTCTGGTGCGTGTGCATGCGAGCACAGTCACGGCGGGGGACACCGAGCTGCGCACCATGAAGGTGCCCTGGCTGTTCGAGATCCCCCTTCGACTGTGGCTGGGCCTTCTACGACCTCGTCGCCTGATGATTCCGGGCATGGAGGTCGCCGGGGTGATCGATGCAGTCGGAGCATCGGTCGCTCGCTTCGCAGTCGGTGATGCGGTCTTCGGCGGGACCGGGATGGGGTTCGGCGGGAACGCGGAGTACGTCTGCGTCCCTGCCGGAGGAACCATGTGCATCAAGCCCGCGGCGCTGTCCTTCGCAGCGGCGGCGACCGTGCCCATAGGCGGCCTCGCGGCCCTCGGCTATCTGCGGAGGGGCGGCATCGCCCAGGGTCAGCGGGTCCTGGTTCGGGGCGCGTCGGGGAGCATCGGGACGTTCGCCGTGCAGCTCGCAAAGCACTTCGGCGCTCACGTCACGGGAGTCTGCGGACCGGAGTCGCTGGAACGGGTCCGCTCGCTCGGCGCCGACGAAGTACTCGACTACACGGCCCAGGAGTGGACCGAGAACGGCGAGCTCTACGACCTGATCGTCGACGTCGTGGGGAGGATGTCCGTCCTACGCTGTTTGAAGTCCCTGACCGCACGCGGTTCCTACGTCCGGTGCACGATTCCCGGGGCTTGGGAGGTGTTGCAGGCGCTGTGGGTAAGGGTCGCGAGCCGCAAGCGGGTGGTGCTTGGTGACGCCGGGGAGTCCATCGAGGACCTCGCCTTCCTCGGAGGACTGCTCGACGAGAAGAAGATCGAGACGATCATCGACCGCCGCTATTCCCTCGAGGGAATCGTCGAGGCTCATCGGTACGTCGAGACGGGCCAAAAGCAGGGGCACGTGGTGGTCACGCTCCGGCCCGCGGATGAGTCGTAGGTCGACCGTTGCCCCATTCGAGGTCGAGGTGGCTAGCCTGACAGGGCGACAGCCGCAGCTGGACAGATGCAGCGGCGCCTGCCGAGCCACCTCGAGTTGGTGAACAATGGACACTTCAGAAGGGCACCCTCGGCAACTCTCGCTTTCACGATATGTGAGAGTGAGAAACGGGGTACCCCTCGGGGGCAAGGGCTCTCTTCAGAAGATGCTGCAGCGTTCATTTGGGGCGAAGTCCTTCGCCGAATTCTGGCGCCACTGGAATCCAATCTTCGGGTACTACCTGGGCAAGTACTCCTACGTTCCTGCGAGCCGTTTCGCGCCGCGATGGCTCGCCCTCACGCTCACGTTCGTCCTTTGCGGCGGCCTGCACGACGTAGTCACGCTGTTGTTCCGTGGCTACACCCATTTCCTGTTCACCCGTTGGTTCTTCCTTCTCGCAATCGGAGTCCTGATTGGTGAGACGGCGAGAATGAACATGTCTCAGCGCCCACCCTGGCTGCGCGGGGTCGTTCACCTGACCTACCTGTCCACCTGCCTCCTTCTCGCGGCGTCAGTACGGCAGATGCTCTAGCTACCGCTCATCTAGGGACGAGACACCGAAGCGGGGGCGAATGACGCACACCGCGCCCCGGACATCCGCTGTGCGTCGGGGCGGGCGGCGGAGGGAGTCTGGTCACCAATGTAGACTTCGCCGCGCCGCACTCATCCGTGGGGCAGCCCGACGAGACGGAGAACGATCTGACGGGCTTCCGCCCAAACACGAGCTCCCCTCACCCGACGGTCAGCCTCCTCAGCAGATGGCGACCCTCACCTTGGAGAACGCGGCATGACTGACGAGTGGTGGCTCGAAGACGACGGCGACGTCGCCGACCCGTTGACCGAAGACGAGTTCCAGGAGCTGCACCTGGACCTGATCGTCCTGCACGACGAGCTCGAGGAGCGCTTGCGCGCCCCGACGGACGCGACCGAGACCGGCGAACTCGGTCAGCTGACCCGCACGGACGCGATGCAGCAGAAGAGGACGGCCGACACCGAGCGCGCGCGCATGCGGGTGCGACTCAGCAAGGTCGTGGCCGCGTTGAGACTCGTGGTCGAAGAGGAGTACGGCGAGTGTCGCCGGTGTGGCGAAGCCGTCGGGTACGCGCGCCTCAAACCGACGCCGGAGACCCTGCTCTGCCTCGCGTGTGCAGAGTCCGGAGAAAAGAAGCGCTAGCGCCGGCGGGACGAACCGGCACTGACCCCGATGCCGTCAGGACTCGCGCTGCCCTGAAGGGCGGCGACGAGGTCACCCCCCATGGGCGAGGGCCTATTCGGTGGCCCACCACAATCTGGTCAGTCCCAGCGGGCTTCCTCCTGCTGCACTGCGCCGAGCACCGTGGCCCGGTCTCCCGGGAGACGACCGGCGCGCTCACCGCGAGCTAGCGAGCGGACAGACTCGGAGAGGTGACACCTCTGGTGCCGGGGCTCTTGGCGCGGAGCGGTTTCTGGGCAGCCCCTGGGGACCTCTCTAGAGCTGGTCGCGAAGGAAATCAATGGTCTCCTTGTCGCTCTTCAAGACTCGGTCGTAAGGCCTGAAATCCTCATCCGCGACCGAGGCTCCGCTGTTCTTCTTGACCGCGTACATGCTCTCGAGTTGCACCTTGATCGCAAAGTCGGCCGAGACCCCCAGCTTCACCACCAGGCGGTTGCGCATGACGATGTATCCGAAGTCGCGTACTCGCCATGCAGAGCGGAGGTAGTAGCTCTGCCGGTCCATCTGCTCGAGGTCGCTGAAGTTGTCCGTCACGACCGAAACGAGCTTCTGCCAGACCTTGTCCTGGTCCACCTTCCCGTCTTCGCCGAGAGTGGCCGTGGGCGCCACGGTCAACCACTTGTTGGCTACCTGGTCGCTGATGGTCGCAGCGAAGGCGTCGTCCTTCTCCAACCGGACCTTGATGACTCCACGCAGGTCCCGCGCAAGCACCTTCTTGGCCCAGAGCCCCAGCGCTCCCTCGCGCTCGGCGGTAATCGCAATCACCCCGTCCTTGGGGAGCTTCATCGTGACTTCGACGGGTGCGACCCCCTGGAACTCACCGTTGATCGACACTCGGCCCTCACTGACCGGGTCCGTATCCACTGTGAACTTGACCTTCTTCGCGTGGGCAAGCCCAGGGACAAGCACCACAACGCTGAGGAAGAGCGAGGCCAGAAAGGTCGATCGAAGGGGCATGGGTCCTCGCACGTTGTTGAGCGGGGAAGGTACACGAGACGGCGTTGGCCTGAACAAGCAGACGACCGTGACCGCTTCGCCCCGGCCGGAGGCGCGTGGTTGACTGACTTCTGAATCAGCGGAGCGTCGCGTCCGCGGCGAAGCTCGACAAGCACGGGTACTCGACGCCGTAGATCTCCTCGGCGGTCGCGCAGGCCTCCGAGGAGGCCACGCAGTTCTCCTCGTAGCTGGTGAGGAATGTCGCCTCTGACGGGGACAGCAGGGTGCCCGTCCTCACCACCTGCGTCTGGAAGGGCGCGGGGATGTCGGGGTCGAAGGACGAGAGAAACGCCTCGCAGGTGAACGCCCCCCCACCGTCCATGAAGCAGACGAACTCGTGGAGCCCCCCCCCGACTGCCCAGGTGTCGAAACTCTCCCTCATGGTGAAGTCGCCCCCGTCTTCGCCGGCCTCCTCCACGTCCGTGTTGGTGATGTCGTCGCCCGCGCCGACGTCCAGCTCTCGGGAGCACGAATCCTGAGGCTCGGCGTTGAGGGTCACCCGCCACGCTCCCCACTCGGGGGGGCCCTCATAGGGCGGCGGAGTGTCGTCGTCGTCGCCCGCCACGGGGCAGGCGCACAGGAGGGAGGCCAGCAGAAGGAACGGGACTCTGCGCATGGGTTCGAACCTCTTATTCAGCGGATGGGTCAGACATCGGAACTCTCAGACTCATTGCGCCGCTCAGAAGACTTGAGTGGCGTTCGAGGTCGAGGAGACCAGGCGGAGTAGAGCGACCAGGGCGAGTGTGCCTGCAGGCAGAGTCACGGCTCAACATCCGATGATGCGCCCCATCTCGGCTGGCCTCGTTCGCGTGTCATGAGTATGTCGCTGATACGCTCCCTGACACACTCCCCCTCACCGAGAAGGACAGCATGCGACGAACCGAACAGCCTCGCTTCCTCATCATCATCTCGTTGTTCGCCGCGACCCTCGCGGGCTGCGCCGTCTCCGGGAGCGATGATGACGACAGCAGCGAAGAGACCGTCAGCTGCGCCTTTGAGGGATGGGACGGCCCCTACGATGAAGGGCCACCCGCGATCGAGCTCAGCGACGGGAGCGGCTTCACCTACCAGGACCACACCTCGGAGGAGTACCCGAAGGACATCCTCGGCGTGTACGTCGTCTACGCCGGCGGCGCGAGCTCCGACCCGCACACGTTCACGTTCGAGGAGATCAACTACGCCGACGCACACACGATCGTCTCCATGAGCCTCGGCTGCCCCGAGAACGGCTCCTGCGACCAGGAGTTCTTCGCGGCGTCGGGCTCACTCGAGGTCACCGAGAACGAGAACGGCCCCGCCGCGGGTCGATTCGTAGCGACGATGCGCGACATCTACGCACCCCAGGTCACGTACGACAACGAGGGCAACAGCACGGTCGTTCCGGACGGCGACTGCTGGTTCATCGAGGAGCACACGATCGACGTGGAGACAGTCAGCCCCTTCTGACCCTCGGGGTCGCGGATAGGTTCCACACCGACGCCATGGGACGCAGAGCCGATAAGCACTCGCTAGTCGCGCACCGTCACCATGGCCATCATCCCGGCCTCGGCGTGCTCGAGGATGTGGCAGTGCACCATCCAGTCGCCCGGGTTCTCGAAGGACGCCGCGATGCGCACGGTCTCGAAGCCCCGGACGAGGACGGTGTCCCGGAGGCCCGGCTGCTCGACCGGATCCCCGTCGATCCCGAGCACCGAGAACCACTGCCCGTGCAGGTGGAACGGGTGCTCCATGCCGAGGTCGTTCGTGATGTCGATGACCTGGATCTCGTCCCGGTCCACGGTCCAGTCGTCGTAGTCGGGCCAGGAGCGGCCGTTCATCGTGAAGACGATGTCGCCATTGTCGTTGTACCCGCTGAACTCCACGACCTGGTTCACCGTGTCGTCCATCGTTCGGTCCGGCACCCGCATCGTGGGGTCTGCCGTGTGCCCGGCGGCCCCGATCGGCGTCAGCTCTCCCCCGGGGGGACGCACTCGGACTCCTTGGATGGCGTCGTCGGTGACACCACCGTTGCCATCGGAGACGAGGACCACGAAGTTCATCTCGCCCTGGGTCTCGCCGTCCGCCAGCCGGACCTCGAGCTCGGCCCGCGCCCCCACCGGGAGCTCCAGCTCGTCGATGGTCCGCACCCACGCCTGAGGCCACAGACCTGCGTCCGCACCAATCTCCCGCACCTCGAGACCTCGGAACTCGAGCTGGAGGGTGCGCGCGTTGGCGGTGTTCACGAGGCGCCAGCGCTCCACAGACCCCGGGACCATGTCGACGCGGGGGGCGTCGCTGCTCCCGTTCACGAGCAGCACGTTGCCGGCGCGCCCGTGCATGATGTCCATCCCCGCCGTGGCGTGGTCCGCGATGGAGCCGTCGGAGTCCAGACGGACGTCGTCGAGGACGAACATGCGATCTGCGTCCACCTCGGGGCGCATCTCCGGCGCCTCATGGACGACGAAGGCACCGTAGAGGCCCGCCTCGACTTGCACGTTCGACCGGACGTGGGGGTGGTACCAGAAGGTGCCCGCCTCCGGTGGCGTGAACTCGTAGGTGAAGGTCTCTCCCGGCTGAATGGCCACGAGGCTGCCCATCACCACGCCGTCCATCTCCGCGGCGATCCTCAGTCCGTGCCAGTGCACGGTGGTCGGCTCGTCGAGCTGGTTGGTCACGTGGACCTTGACCCGATCTCCCACGTTCGCCTGGAGGAGCGGCCCGGGGCTGAGCTTGTTGAACGTCCACATCCGCGTGGACTGCCCCTCGAGGAGCTCCAGATCCTCCTTCTCCATCTGCATCTCGTACTCGACGACGCCGTCGGTCGGATCGAGGTCCTCGAGAGGGACGAGCCCTTCGACGGTGGGGAACCCTGCCGGAGCCTCGGGAGTTGGCTCCGAGGGGCAGGCGGTCAGCAGGGGAAGGAGGAGCAGTGGGAGGAAGCGTCGCATCGTGTTCCTTCTATTCGGCGTCGGGTATGGAGCAGGAACTCGTCCTTCTCTGCATCGACGAGCCAGAGGTTGCCGGCCGCGTCGAACTCGATCCCAATCAGCGAGCCGTCATCGAGGTAGTCAATCAGGTTGCCGTCCATGGCGAAAGCCCCGATCCGGCCTGTGCGGTTGTCGTTCGTGAAGATCATGTCGTCGTGGAGCGCCAGGCCCGAGGAGCTACCCATCTCGCCGATGCTCTGCGGATGACATCGTCCGCCTGCCCGCGGGTATCCTGGAAGTAGACCCGTGCGCACTCTCCCCCTCGTCCTGCTCGCCCTGCCCCTGTCCTGGCTCCCCGCCTGCGGCGACGGGAACTTCACGTCCTCGAACCGCGCCCCGGCAGTGCGCTTCATCGCCCCGACCGACGGCGCTCCGGCGCCTCTCGGCGAGAGTCTCTCCGTCTGTGCCCTCGTCGACGACCCCGACTCCGCCCAGGACCTCGCCGACCTCCAGATCGTGCTGACCTCGGACCGGGACGGCGTCCTCTGGTCGTCCGACTCCGGCCCCGGCGCGCTCGACGTGCCCTGCGGGTCCGAGGGCAACGTCTCCATCACCGTGGACGCCCTCACCGAAGGCCCCCACGTCCTCCAGCTGCTCGCCTTCGACCCACTGGGGGCCTCGGCCACCGACCAGATCAGCGTCCCCCTCGTGGGCCCCGACAACGACGTCCCCACCTGCACCTTCCTGTCGCCGGAGCCCGGCACGGAGGTCCCCGACGACGAGGCGGTCAGCGTCTCGGCCCAGGTCAGCGACGACCTCGACGACCCCCGCGACCTCGTCCTCACCTGGTCCTCCAGCGTGGACGGCCCGCTCGAGGAGGGCAGCGCCGACGCCACCGGCCTCGCCTCCGAGTCCTTCGAGGACCTCACCCCCGGGGAGCACTACCTCGTCCTCACCGCCGTCGACTCCCGCTCCGGCGCGGGCGCCTGCGGTGTCGCGGTCACCGTGCTCGAGTGCGTCGACGCGGACGGCGACGGGGTCGAGAACTGCGACGGCGACTGCGACGACGACGAGGAGACCGTCTATCCCGGCGCCCCCGAGGTCGCCGACGGCCTCGACAACGACTGCAACGGCGACATCGACGACGGCACCGTCCTCACCGACGACGACGGCGACGGCTTCGCCGAGTTTCAAGGCGACTGCGACGACGGCGACGTCACGGTCTACCCCGGCGCCCCGGAGGACGGCGGCTTCGGCACCGACGACCCCAACGCCGTCGACGACAACTGCAACGGCACCGTGGACGAGGGCACGACGGGCTACGACGACGACGGCGACGGCTACTGCGAGGGCACCGCCCCCCTGGGGTGCACCGATGGGTCTACGCCGGGCGACTGCGTCGATGCGGACGCGACCATCGCCCCGGGCGTGATCGAGCTCGTGTGCGACGGCATCGACGACGACTGCGACGGCCTCGCCGACGACGCGCCGGACGACGACGCAGACGGCTTCGACCTGTGCGACCCCGCGGAGCCCGGCGACACCGACGGCCTCGCCATCGACTGCCTCGACGGCAACGCCACCGTGAACCCCGGGGCCACCGAGGTGGTCTGCGACGGCGTCGATCAGGACTGCGACGGCTCGGCGGACGAAGCGCCCGACGGGGACGCGGACGGCTACGACGCCTGCCCCTCTGCCGCCGCCGGCGACTCCGACGGCCTCCCCGAGGACTGCGACGACTCCGACCCCGCCATCGCGCCCGGCACCCCCGAGCTGCCCGACGGCGTCGACCAGGACTGCGATGGAGTCGTCGACGAAGGCACCACCGCCTACGACGACGACGGGGACGGCTTCTGCGAGGCCGCCTGCACGGACGGCTCCACCCCCGGGGACTGCGACGACGGCACCCCGGTCGTCTACCCCGGCGCCCCCGAGCTCACCGACGGACTCGACAACGACTGCGACGGCGACGTGGACGACGGCACCGCCCTCTTCGACGACGACGGCGACGGGTTCTCCGAGGCCCAGCTCGACTGCGACGACGCCGACCCCACCGTCTACCCGGGCGCCATTGAGCTCCCTGACGGGCTGGACAACGACTGTGACGGCATTGTGGACGAGGGCACCGCCGCGTTCGATGACGACCTCGACGGCTTCAGCGAAAACGCCGGGGACTGCGACGACGCCGACGCCTCCGTCTTCCCCGGCGCCGTCGAGGGCATCTGCGACGGCGTCGACCAGAACTGCTCCCCCGGCGACGAGGCCCCGGACGCCGACACGGACGGATACGACGCCTGCGCGCCCACGGACCCCGGCGACGGGGACGGCCTCGCCATCGACTGCGACGACGGAGCGGCCTCCATCTCGCCCGGCGCGACCGAGGTGGTGTGCGACGGGGTCGACCAGGACTGCGACGGGTTCGGCGACGACGCCCCGGACGTGGACAACGACGGGGTGGACGTCTGCGCGCCGTCCGCCGCGGGGGACGTGGACGGACTGCCCGCCGACTGCGACGACGCCGACCCCGCCAACGCCCCCGGCAACCCCGAGGTCATCGACTCCGCCGACAATGACTGCGACGGCTTGATCGACGAGGGAACCACCGCCGCGGACGACGACGGGGATGGGTACTGCGAGGTGGGCTGCACCGACGGCTCGGTCGCCGGCGACTGCGACGACACCAACCCCACCGTCTACCCCGGCGCCCCCGAGATCATCGACGGGCTGGACAACGACTGCGACAACGACGTGGACGACGGGACCGCGGTGTTCGACGACGACGGCGACGGGCTCTCCGAAGCCGCCGGCGACTGCAACGACGCCGTGCCCACCACCTTCCCTGGCGCACCGGAGGACGGCGGCGCGGGCACCAACCTCGGCGACGGAGTGGACAACGACTGCGACGGCTTCGTGGACGAGGGCACGCTCAGCGTGGACGACGACGGCGACGGGTACTGCGAGGCGTCGTGCACGGACGGGACCACCGCCGGCGACTGCGACGACGCCGACTTCCTGGCGAACCCCGGGGTCGACGAGCTGTGCTCCGACGGAGTGGACAACGACTGCGACGGCCTCGTGGACGTGCCCGACAACGACGGCGACAGCTTCGTCGACGCCCTCTGCGGCGGCAACGACTGCGACGACGGCGACGCGCTGGTCTACCCCGGCGCCACGGAGATCTTCGACACCGCCGACAACGACTGCGACGGGGACTACGACGAGTTCTTCATCAGCCCCGGGATGCTGGTCATCAGCGAGATCATGAAGAACCCCGACGCCGTCACGGACAGCGCGGGCGAGTACTTCGAGGTCTACAACCCCGGGCCGGCGGCCATCAACATGAACGGCTGGGACGTCTACGACGATGGGGGGAACGCGTTCGTCGTCACGTCCGACGTCATCGTGGGACCCGGCGACTACGTGGCCCTCGGGACCTTCGACGACTTCTCGGGCAACGGCGGCTACCTGCCCGCCTTCCAGTACGGCTACTCCGCGGTGGGCGGCATGCAGCTGGGCAACGGCACCGACGAGGTCGTGCTCGATCACATGGGCGTCGAGATTGACCGGGTGGACTACAACGACGGCGCCTTCCCCGACCCCACCGGCCGCAGCCTCGAGCTCGGCGCGTCCAGTCTCACGGCGACCGCGAACGACGTGGGCAGCAACTGGTGCGCGGCCACGACGCCCATGCCGGGTGGGGACGACGGCACCCCCGGGGCGCCCAACGGCTGCTGAGTCACATCCTGTCGCAACCGCCTGACGAGTCCCGCGGCCCGGCCTGCCGGGAAGCGGGCGGCTGGGCCCCGACCCGGCGGATGGTCGAGCCAAGCGGGTCGACTACACCGAACGCGGCCGGGCCCTCGTCGCCCGCGCAGTGACGCACATCCGCGATGTGGAAGCAGAGTGGCGCGCCCAGCTCGGAGAGAGAGCATACGACCAGCTCCGTGCCGGGCTCGAGGCGCTGGCGGGGGCGTCGATCGACGACTCTCGAGGCGAAACCGCCCCGCGCGCCGGGCCCCCACCAAAAAGGTCAAAACGCCCGGAGTTCGCCACCAAAATCGCCCATTACGCCCATTACGCCCAGGCGTGGCCTAGAGTCGAGACCCAGGAGGTCCTCTTGACTCATCGCCGAACTCTCACCTTGCTCGCCTTTCTCCTCCTCCTCGCCGCTGGGACAGCCATGGCCTCGTATGACGAACCTGCGTACACCGTCGTAGACCTCCGACCCGGCTACGAAGTCCGCCAGTACGCTCCCCACATCGTCGCCGAAGTGACGACCCGCGGGAGCTACAAGGCGTCGTCCTCGGCTGCCTTCCGCTTGCTGGCCAACTACATCTTCGGCGGGAATCAGGCCCCGGACGGGGCGGGCTCGAAGAGGATGAACATGACCGTGCCGGTCACCGGCACTCCGCAGGACGCTGACCAGAACGAGTACGTCTGGACCTTCTACATGGAGCCCAGCTACACGCTCGACGCGCTTCCGACCCCGAACGATGGTCGGGTCCGCCTCGTCGAGGTTCCGGCACGCCTGGTCGCAGTCAAGCGGTACTCCGGGCGTACGAGCGAGGCCAATTACCACGCCGCGCGCGACTCCCTGCGCATGGACCTGGCCAATGACGGCGTGGAGACCATCGGCGTCACCACGAACGCCGTCTACAACGGGCCGTGGACGCTGCCGGCGCTCCGGCGGAACGAGGTCTTGCAGCCGGTCTCGTCGACTCGGTGAGTCCCGGGGGCTCTCGAGGGGCTATCCGCCGGACTGCTCCAACGACGCGCGCACCGCGGCGTGGCGCGCGCGCCTCCAGGCAGCGCTCCGCCCAAGGAATCCGCATCTCAGCGCATGTGGAGAAGCTCCTCCAGATGCTCCGCCGTCGGGCGCGTCGGCACCAGCTGCTCTGCCCGCTCGATGACCGCTTCGTCAGTCGCCTCGACCACGACCAGCACCGTCCCCTCCCCCGCGACGACCTTCGTCCCGTCCGGGCTCCAGGTCAGGGAGTTGGTCCCTTCGGTCAAGGAGACTGAGGTCCGGAGACCTTCCTCCCAGTCCCACATCACCAGCGTCCGGTCTCGCCCAACGGTCGCCACGCGCCGCCCCGTCGGGTGGAACTCGGCGTCCATCACCCGCCCCGTGTGCGCCGTGTGCTCCGCCAGCTTGGTCCCGTCCCGCCCGGACACCCGGACGACAGTGTCCATCGAGGACGTAAACAGGACGTCTCCCTCTGGCGACCAGAGGAGGTGGGTGATCTCATCTCCATGGGGAGCCGTGCGGCCGCGGGGCTCGAGCGTCCGTGCGTCCCACAGCCGAGCGAAGGGCTCCCCCCCTGCCGTCGCGAGCAGCTCTCCCGTCGGATCGAAGCGAACCGCCCGGTCGCCGGAGTCGTGGGTGGAGGTCCCCAGCACTTCGCCGTCCCGGCTCCAGAGCCAGACGACGCCATTGCTCCCCACCGCAGCCAATCTCTGACCATCGGGGCTCCACTGGAGCGCGAGCGCCGAGAGGAAGACGGCGTCGCCCAGCGGACGCACAGAGTCCGCTGCGCGGTCCCAGACCATGATCCGCCCGTCATCCTTGTCCACGGCCGCGAGCGACTCCCCATCGGGGCTCCACGCGAACACCCCATCGAGCGCCCCATCGTCGAGGAACGAGCGGAGCAGGAACCCTTCGCGGTCGAGGATCACGACGCCACGCTTCCCCACGAGCGTGACGTTCCTCCCTTTCGGCGACAGCCGGATCTTCGAACCCACCGCGAGCCGGTCGTCAGCGATCAGCTTCAGGAGTGCGAACCGTGGACTCCACAGGCCAACGGAGTTCCCTCCCTGAGTCACGTAGCCCTTGTCGTCCCCCACAATCGACAACAGGTCCGCCCGATGGACATGGCTTGCTCGATGCCCGTAGTCACCGTCCGGGTAGAGGAACAAGCGCCCATCGTCACCCGCGACTGCGATGGCGCCTCCGCCAGGCCGAGCCGCGAGCGCGCGGATGCCGCCGCCCGGCCCCGAGAACGCACGGGCTCCCCCAAGCCCGGCCTTGGCCTCGGGCCCGTCAGGGAGCGTGCCGATCACCACGATGTCGTCGTACTCGCCTCCCTGGAAGATCCACCGGCCATCCGCCGACCACACCGCGTAGCTTGCGTAGATGCCCGCCCGCAGGGTGACGTCGTCCTCGTCGAGTCGCACCACGGTCGTCGACGAGGTGTTCTCCCCCTGGACCAACAACGCCCTGCCGTCAGCCCTCCAGTCGAGCCACCTCAGACTCGCCCCCTCCGCCTGCTCGAAGACCTTCGTGGGGGCCGCCTCGCCCCTACCAATCAGGTGGACCGAAGAGAAGTTGGCCAGGGCGAGCTGGGTCCGGTCGGGCGAGAGAGCGCAGGCCCGGACCTGACCCCACTCCGGTGGCGCCGCCACGCCGCCCCGCTCCAGGAGCAGCCCCGGGTCCCAAAACCGAACCGTCCCGTTGTTGTGCACGGTCACCCAGCCGCTCGGCAGGGCCCCCACCGCGAAGACGCCTGGCCGACTCGCGTCGGCGAACGGAACCCTCGCGAGGGTTGCTCCCTCGAGGTCGTACATGCCCACCACCCCATCCCAGGATCCGCTCAGCAAGCGAGCCCCGTCGTCGGAGAAGGCCAAGGAGCTGACCGACCCCTCGTGGGCGTCGATCTGCACGCGCAAGGCGCCTTCAGCGGAGAACAGTCGAATCGCTCCGTCGGAGTCGCCGATGGCCACAACGGTCCCATCGGGCGAGAACGCCGCGGCGGAGGCCTCCGCTGCCTCCACCGGAAACACGGCGAGGCTTCGACCGCCCGCGTCCCACAAGCGGGCGGTCGCGTCGCTCCCCCGGGTGAGGACGGTCCCACCGTCCTGAGACCAGATGACCCCCAGGACCGGCGCCGTGTGCCCCACTCCGACCGCGATCTCGTCCTGGCCGTACACGGACGTGTACAGGGTGTCCCTCGCCAGGTCCGGTGCAACGAGCCAGGCTTCACGCGCCAGCTGGACCGCAAGATCGACTCGGTTCTTCCCCCGCCAAGCCTCCGCCGCGGCGAGCATCGTCTGGACCCGGGACGTCTCCGCTGAGGCGACCGCCCGCTGCTCGGCCTCCTCCGCGAGCGCTCGGGCGCCCTCCGCCCGCTGCCATTGGACCGTGGACCAGACGCTGACCAGGGCGAGCACGACGGCCGCGATGATCAGCGCGAGGCGTTGGCTCGTGCGGCGCCGTTGGGACGCGCGGCGGGACGCCTCGACAAAGATGAGCTCAACGGAGGTAAACGAAGGCTGGGAGCGGTCAATCCACCGCATGAGGTCGGCCAGGACGTCCCCTCGCCAAAGGAGGTCGGGGCTCCGGCTTCGCTGGTCCCACTCCTCCACGGCACGCCGCAGCGAGTGCTGCATGGTCTGGGACTCGACGTCCTCGGACAGCCACCGCTGCAGCTGCCCCCAGTGGAGCACCAGCGACTCGTGGGCAAGCTCGACCATCGCTCCCCCACCTCCATCCGCTTCCCGCGTGGAGAGGAGGCGTGCGGCGAGCAGCTGGTCAATCAAGAGCGCGGAGCCCGCCCGGTCCGTCCCGAGGGACTCGAGATCCGACCGCAGACATGGCTCGCGGGCGCCCTCTGGCCCGACGAGGCGCAGAACGATGCGGCGAACCTCCATGCGAGCTTCCGCGTCGAGGGCCGCCACCACCTGATCGGCGTGGGTGGTCATCGCCCCCTCGACCCCGCCGATCGCCCGGTAGGCCGCCCATGTCAGGGTGCGGCTCTCCTCATCCCTCCGCTCCCACAGCAGAGAACCAGCGAACTGGATGAGCGGCAAGGCGACGGACTTGCCATCCACGGCCGCGACGATCTCATGGACCAGTTCGTCGTCCTCGAAGGCGTACTCTGCACCCGCGACAGACTCCAAGAGGATCTCCCGCAAGGCTCCTGCGTCCGGCGCTCGGAGCACGACCAGATGTTCCAACGCCCGCCGCGCCTTGAAGCTCTCCCCCAGCCTTCCAAGGAAGTCCTCACGAAGAGTCACGACGACGCGGACCGACCCTTCGGGATCGTCCCCCGCGCTCGCCAGGGCATCGAGGAACGCGACCCGCTCGTCCGGGTCGGGCACGAGCGTCCCGATCTCCTCGAGCTGGTCGACGGCCAGCAGCACGTTCGAGCGGGTCTTCGCTGCGAGGTCCTGCAGGTGCAGGGCGAGCCGGCCCGGAGCATCCCGGAGGCCAGCGGCGATGTCGTCCACCCCCTCTCGGACCACACCGGAAGACAACCTCCCGGACTGGGAGTAGGTCGTCTGGGCGCGCACGAGTCGGCGGGCGAGAGCCCGAAGCGGCTCCCGCGTCGGCCGCATCGAGAGCACCGTGTAGGGCCGTCCCTCCCGCAACCGGGGCACCACGCCTCCGTAGAGCAACGAGGACTTCCCAGCGCCCGACGGACCGACCATGGCGACGAGCGCCTCGCCGCGCAGGCGCTCCACGAGCAGCGCAATCTCCCGCTCCCGTCCGAAGAAGGACGACGCGTGCTCCTCTCGGAACGCCGACAGTCCACGGAATGGGTCCTGGGGTCCGCGCGGTCGCGAAGGCTGGCCAAACCTCCGGAGCTCCCGCGCCACATCCTCGGCGAGAGGGCGCGCCCTTGGGTCCTTTGCAAGACAGCGAGCGACGATCGACACGAACGCGTCGGGCTTGCCCTCGAGCGTCGGGGCGGACTCGTCCGGGTCGGAGATCGCGTGACCCAGCGGGAACAGCCCGAGTTCTTCGTATTCCGCGTAGGGACGGACGCCGGCGACCATCTCGAAGAGCATCACGCCCAGCGCCCACACATCCGAGGCCGGTTGGGGATCCGAGGCGTACTGCTCGGGTGACATGTAGTTCGGTGTCCCCGCGAGCGCCGTCCCCTGGGGCATCACGCCGGGGGACAAGGGGACTTCGGTGGTCTGCCCCGATCGGACCACCACCTGGTCCACCTCGGGGGGCTCAGAAAAGGACGTGGGAGCGCGCTCGTCGTCCAGGGTACGGGCCAGCCCGAAGTCCAGGACGCGCAAGCGCCCATCCTCGGGGATGATGACGTTCTCCGGCTTGAGGTCCCGGTGCAGAACACTGGCCGCGTGAGCGACGGCCAGGGCGTCCGCGATCGTTGCCCCGACGCGCGCGGCCTCCACCACGCCGAGGGGCCCAGCGGAGAGACGCGAGCGGAACGACTGTCCGGGCAGGTACTCCAGGGCGATCCACGGCGCTCCGGCGTGGGTACCTGTGTCGTGCACTGTGATGATGTTCGGGTGGTTGAACCGGGCGGTGGTCCTCGCCTCTCGCAAGAAGCGCTCGACGGAGCCTTCGCCAGCCACCCGGTCGGGCCGGATGGTCTTGAGGGCGACCCGCCGCCCGAGGTCTACGTCCCGAGCCGCATACACGCGGCCCATCCCCCCCTCCCCCAGGAGCCGCTCCACACGGTATCGACCGACGAGCGTCCCCGGTTCGAGGGCCTCTCTCCCGTCGATGGACGACGAAGCCGCCCCGCGGAGGTCGGCGGCACTCTCGACAGGCGGCTTGAGCAAGGGAACTCCGCGGAGACTCGGACCCTCAGGCTACCAGTGGTCGCCGCCTGGTCCCCGGATCGAACCCGTCCTGACCTCCACAATCCAGGCGCACCTCCCCTTGAGACGGACTCCCGCGCCAGTGGGCCAGGCGCACGGCGGCCGCCGTCAGAGCAGTGCCCACGTGTACTCCGACCGGCCCAGGAGCGAGTCAAGACGAAGCCGAGCTTCGGCCGCGAGGTGGGGCGACCGATCGCCCGAGGCGGCGGCCCAGGCGATCACGTCGAGTTCGTACACGGCGCAGAGGGCATCGAAGCTCGGGCTACCACTGGGGTCCACACCGTACGCGTCGACCAACGCAGACCACTCGTGCTCTGGGGTCCCGTATCGCCGGACTCCAGTGGCGAGGACGGCGAGGTCCCAGCTCGCAGGTCCGACCCCAGACGACTCCAAGTCGACGAAGACGGGACCCGATGTGGTGAGAATCACGTTGTCCGTGTGCGGATCTCCGTGCACCAGGACCTCGCCGAGCGGGTCGGAGCTCGCGAAGTCGGACCATTGAGCGGCGAGCCCGACGGCGCGGCGACGCACCTCCGCGAGGTCGGCTGCAAGCTCCGGCAAAGAGGCTTCGTCGAGCCAGTGGAAGAGCAGGCGAAAGGGGTCGAAGGTCGGCCCCGCTCCGGGGGACAAGCCTGCGGTGCGTTCGTGCAGTTGGCGGAGGGCTGCGCCGTGCGCCGCGGGCGGGAGCCGCTCGCCCGTGGGGATGAGCCGCTCGAGGAACATGACGGCGCCCCCGGGGCGGAGGACCGGCTGCCCTCGCGGCCCGACGATACGAACCACCGGGGCCCGCTGGCGCTCGCACAGACTGGCAACGTCGACCTGCCGCCGAGCGTGCTCGATGGCTTCAGGCCGCTCCACCCGGGCGATGACTCCCGCCAAGGGAAGGTCGACCAGAACGGAACCAGCGCTGCGGATGAGTGTCGCGCCAGCGGCATCCAGCCCCTCCTCGGCCGCCACCTCGACGGCGGTCTCCATCGCGAGGAGAACCTCAGCATCGGTCCACAGGCCCATTGGTAGATCTCCTAGCAGACAGGTCGCGCGGCGGCACGTCGGGCGGCACATCCGCTCTGCGTTGACAGTCCTGGTCCGGGGGCGACACGTCAGAGAGTGCCAGCGCCTGGCGGGGAGAACGGGCCACCGGTAGGGTGACGGTCAGAGGAGTGGACGTCCGCCACTCATGAAGGGGCCCAATGCAGAACCGTCGCTCGATCCTCTCCGGACTCGCCGCGCTCATCGCCGGAATCACCACCGGTTCCGTGCTCTGGCCCGAGGACGCCGATGCCGGCCCGCGGGCACGCAAGCGCCGACGGGTGCGCCGAAAGGTCAAGCGACGGGTGCGTCGCCGGCACCGTCGCCGCGTTGTCAGTCGTAGATGGCGCAACCGTCGTCGTTGGGTCGTCCCTGTCGCTCTTGTCGTTGGCTGGGAGCTCGCCCACGAAGACCGCATCGTCGTGGTCAAGGAAATCAAGGTCATCGAGGTCGAGGGCGAGAGCACCGAAGCCGTCATCACGACCGAGGGGGAGGAGATCCTCATCGAGCGCGAGGACGACGATACGAACGGCAAGGCCGAGCAGGGCAGCACCCTGCCAGAGAACGACACCAAGACCCCCGCCGTGGAGACGGACGAAGAGGTCGAAATCGAGGTCGAGGTCGAGGAGTAGCCGCCCTAGACACCCAGGGCCGGACGAGCCGGCACAAGCCCAGCGCTCCCTGTGGGCGATGCACCCGACGGCCGCGGTCTTCCCTCGGAAAAATCATCATCGTTCCCGATCGCCCGTGGTACGACCGCGCTGGACAAACTCTGGGGCGAGCGATGAAGCTGACGACGACCGAAACCCGCCTGCTGGGAGCAGCAGCCCTGACCGCCTCCGTGATGATGGGCACCCCCGCTCTGGCTGTCCCGCCCGCGGGATGCCAGGTCGCGACCCCCGGTGGTCCCACCGTGACTGTCCCGTGCAACGCATCCGGTGCGATCCCAGGGGGCGCCCCCGGGCTCTCCTCGCCCTTCGAGGTCGTGGAGACGTCGTTCGAGGGCCGCGTCGTGGATGCGGACGGGACCCTGATCTCCTACCGCGACCCCCAGCTGACCTCGTCGTCCATCTACGACGTCGCCAACGGCACGACGGTGCACGTACCCGGGACGTACCGGGTCCTCGTCGACGCCGCCGCGGAGCTCGCGACCTACACGTCCGGTGACGAGTTGTACGTCTTGGACCTCGCCACGGGCGTCACGGCCAACACGGGCCTCCCCTACGAGGCTGTCGACATCGAGTACCCCTACGTCCTGTGGGGCGTGCGCGAGTGTGACGTGTCCCCGATCTGCAACTTGGACGGGGATGACTGGCGCAACGAGTGGATCTCGGGCTGGTACGACGTGGTCACCGGGCAGAGCGAGATGATCTTCGGCGACGGAACCTACGGCGAGTACGGCGGTGGTGCGTTCCGAGCGGTCGGAGTCGATGCCGGGGTGGTCGCCATGGACGCCCCCGAGCACCAGCTCGGCTACGACTTCGAAGGGGACGGGGTGCTCGACCCGAACCACCGGGTGATCGCGCTTCACGACATCCCCACGGGGAGCGTGGTCCAGACGACGATCCCGACGGGTTGGCTCGGCCTCTTCGACGCGGATGACGGGCTCCTCGTCCACTCGGGAGTGCTGCATCCCAACGGAACCCCTGAGCTCCAGATCTACGACACCGTCACCCAGACGAGCACGCACGTCGCCGGCCCGCCGCCGACGGTGCCCGACCTGGAGGACGGCACGCTGGCCTGGGCGTGGTGGTCCCGCCAGAACCCCAACGACCCCGTGACCTGGGGGATCCGTGTGTACGACGTAGCCACCGGTGCAACCGTGGAGAGCCCCGACACTGGCGCCTCGGGCGTCGAGGTGGCCAACCGGGACCTCATTGCCTTCACGCTCCGGGAGGCCTACGAGCGGCGGGACATCAACGGCGACGGGGACCTGCGCGACGAGTTCGTCGCCTACCTCAACCGACTGCCCTGAGCGGCTTCCTTCCCTGGCACCCGCCGGTTCTCCGGGGCCGCAACTGGAACCGGGGACGGCCCCAGTCACGCATGGGCAGCAGGTAGAGGGCGAGCGCGCGGGCGGCCACGAGACCGTCCCATCAACTCGCTCTTCGAACGTGCTCGCAGATGGCGTGTGCGACTCGGGACAACCGCGGAGTCTGGGAGCGGTTCATCAGGACGACGACTCCGAGCCCGTCGGCGGGGTAGATCCGCGTTTCGCTGCAGAAGCCAGGGCCACCCCCCTCATGGTTCCAGAACTCCGTTCCGTCGACGCGCCCGAGTTTCCAGGCCAGGCCCACACCTTCTCGAGAGACGATGCCGGCACGGCCCACGGTCTGAACGGAGAGCATCTCGGTCTTCGAAGCTGCTCGGAGCAGCCCGTCGGCTGGGTCCAGCATCTCTTTCAGGAGCGGCAGGAAGTCCATTGCCGTACCGGAGAGGCCACCGATTGCCGCCGTATCGAGCCCGAAGGGTCGAAGGGTCGTCAGACCGCCCACCGTCTTGCCCCAAAGACGCCCCGCAGCCTTGGGGTCGAGCACCCGCAGCAGAGGCTTCATGAGCGAGAACCTCGGAACCGAGCCGACCGCGTCCTGGTCATCGCGGGCAGTACCCACTCCGAAGGTCGGGCGAACGCCCAGGGGCTCAAGCACCAGTCCAGCCATCGCGGCGGGGAACGAACTCTCCGTGCACGCGGCAATCAGCGCGCCAAGAATCGCGAAGTTCACGTTCCGATATGCGGCACGACCTCCAGGGCGGCGGCCTCCATCAGTGCGGTAGCGGGAGAGTGCCGCTCGGGCCGTCGGGCCGGCTGACTCGTGCGTCGCGAGGAATGCGCGCAGTGTGTCGGGCAGACCGGAGGCGTGGCTGGCGAGCTGCCGCAGCGTGACCGGATGGCGAAGCGTCAGGTCCGGCAAGTGGTCCTCGACGCTCTCGTCGAGACGAACAGTGCCGAGCTCCACCAGCCGCATCAGCGCGGTCGCCGTGTAGAGCTTGGTGCCGGAGAACAGGTGGAAGCGAGTCGCCGGCGTGACCGCGCGCCGCGAGATCGGGTCCGCGACCCCCACGCAGAAAGCTCGGCTCTCGCCCCGCCGAACCACGCCGAGCGAAGCACCAGGAACTCCAGCCCTGGCGAGCAGGTCGACGATGGGAGCAGGGGGGAGGGCGTTCGTCATCGGGCCATCGGAAGAGAGGAGTAGGGTGATCGACTGTGCCACGAACTGGACGGGGAGAGAGATGACTGTTGCGTGTGCAGTGCTGCACGGCCTGTCGGGGGTGCTCCTCGCCGCATTCTGGTGGCTCTACGCCATCGTCCTGCCTTTCCATCGGCTTCGTGAGGGGATTCACCACCTGGCGCTCGACCGGAACTGGACCTGGATCAGCATGATTGGAGGCGGCGGAGCGATCCTTGGGAGCCTTGCCCTGACTCTGTTGTGGCGTCTCGAACCCGCGCTCGCAGGGACGCTGGGGACTGCTGGGGTTCTTGTCGGGTCCGCGGGCCTCTCCATGCTCGCCGGCAACCTCTTCTGGGAAGCAATCCTCTGGCCGCCCTTGGCCCGCCACGATGCCTCCGTGCTCTCGTTCTCCGGGCCGCTGTACTCCAGTCGGACGCTCTTGGCTTTCTTCGGGCTCGCTGGCCTGCTGTTCTCCGGGGGCTTCATCACGGTCGGCTTGCTCCTCCGTGACTCGTTCGGCATTGCAGGCTGGTGCCTGGCGCTGGGCGCTCCCGCCTTCGCCTTGGGCCCACTCTTCGGGAGATACCAGGTGGCTGTTCGCTCTGCGGGCATCACCGCGCTGGCGGCTGGGCAGATCGCCATCGCGTCGATCCTGCTCTAGCGCCTCGGGTCCCACCGCCAACCTCCTCCCGTTGCGCTGCGCGCTTCATGGAACAGAGGGCACGGGCCTCCTCAGATCGAGGCGGTGTAAGATCTGTGAAGGGTGCGCGCGGCACCGCTTCGAAATAGAGTCCCCCGACCGCCGAGAACCGCTCGGCGCCATATGACCCGAAACGGAGAACCGTGAACTTCATCAATCGCTTCACCCTGCCATCGCTGCTCGCAGCCGGTGGTCTCTTCCTCGGCTTTAGCGCCTCCAACAACGCGGTCGCTCGCGACGCCGCCCCCGAAGTCGCCGTCCCCACGCAGAACGCTGAGGGCACCCTGGCCCAGTTCAAGATCCCCGGGCTCGGCAAGAAGAAGGGCGGGAAGGCCGCCAAGGAAGAGCCCGCGAAGGCCGCGCCCCCGCCGGAGCCCAACCCTGAACTGCGTGCTGGCCTCGAGTGCATCGATGGTCTCACCCCCATGGATGTGCAGCGCGGCGTCCGGCGCGAGTACGACGTCAAGGAAGGCATGAGCACCGATCAGCGGACGGGCTTCATGGACCGCGAGCCGGTCGAGATGACCAACGGCTGCTTCCTCGGAGAACTCCAGCCGAACACCTGCTTCGCGTTCACTGTGAACGAGAAGAAGTACACGGAGCTCGGCAACTCCAACGACTGGTCTGTGCAGTGCGTGTACTCGGATGACGCGGGCGCCGGCGCCCTCGAGAACAAGGGCGAGTATCCCTACCAGGTGGACTCCATGCCGGGTAAGGAGATGATGCTCCTGTGCGGACACACCGAAGGTGACGGCTACGAGTGCGCCGAAGGTAGCAACTCGGCTCGCAGCGGTGAGTGGGACAAGAAGCTCGACAAGGAGGGCAAGATCCAGCTCGGCTTCTGTATCAACACGAAGGCCTACCAGGAGCTCTCGTACGACAAGGACGACTACCCGAGCGGTCGTTGGGCCTACTGCCAGTACTACAACTCGAAGACCAAGAAGAACATGTTCGGGTACGAGTTCCTCCAGACCCACCGGTAAGGAACACAACGGACGCGTCCTTGCGGGCAGAGACCGCAAAGGGTGCAGGCGGCGTGCTCAGGGCCGGGAGAGATCCCCGTCCTGCAGCGCGCCGTCGCCGTTCTGGGTGACGCCGTCGACGGGAGCGCCCCCTCACAGGGGTCGTCGATGCCATCGCAATCCGGGACGCGCCGGTCCGCGGGAGTCGTTTGATTGGGAGGCTGTCACAGCCGGACGGCGCGCAAGCGCAGGGCGTTGGTGACCACCGTGACTGAGCTCAGCGCCATGGCGGCCGCCGCCCAGGCCGGGCCGATCTCGAGCCCCAGAGGCACCAGGATCCCCGCCGCGACGGGGATCATCAGCGCGTTGTAGGCAAACGCCCAGAACAGGTTCTGGCGCACGATCCGCAGCGTCGCGCGGCTCAGCCGGATCGCGCTTGGCACGCCCGCGAGGGCGCCTCCCACCAACGTGAGGTCCGAGGCCTCCATCGCAACGTCGGTCCCCGTCCCCAGGGCGATGCCGACGTCCGCCGCGGCGAGGGCCGGCGCGTCGTTCATTCCGTCCCCGACCATGCCCACCACGCGTCCCTCGGCCCGGAGTCGGCGGACGTGCTCGAGCTTGCCCGCGGGGAGAAGGCCGCCGTGCACGCGGTCCGAGGGGATACCCACCGCATCGGCGACGACCGAGGCAGCTCCAGGGTGATCGCCCGTCAGCAGATGGGGACGAACCCCCATCGCCGTGAGCTCGTCGAGGGCTGGCTTCGCCTCGGGGGACAGGGTGTCCGAGGCCCCGAGGACCCCCGCGGCCCGGCCGTCCACCGCCACGAAGAGCAGGCTCTCCCCCCGCGAGGTGGGGCCCTGCCCCCGGGGCTCGAGCACATCCACGTCCACTCCTTCGTCGGCGAGGAAGCTCAGCCGCCCGATCAGTAGCTGCCTCCCCTCCACCTCCGCCCGCACGCCCTTGCCGGCGACCGCCTCGAAGGTCGAGGGAGGGGTGAGGGCGACACCGCGGGCCTCGGCTTCCTTGCGAACCGCGTCGGCGAGGGGGTGCTCGCTCGGCTGCTCGGCCCGGGCGACGAGGCTGAAGTCCACGTCAGGATCCAGGTCGATCGTCGCGAGCCTCGCCTCTCCCAGGGTCAGGGTGCCGGTCTTGTCGAAGATGACGTCGGTCAAGGCCTGCGCGCGCTCCAGAGCCGGTCCGCCACGAGCGAGAATCCCCATGCGGGCGCCCCTGCCCGTACCCACGAGGATGGCGGTGGGGGTCGCCAGTCCCAGGGCGCAGGGACAGGCGATGATCACCACCGTGGCGAAGCGCAGCACCGCAGTCTCCAGGGGCGCCCCGCCGAGCCACCACCCGAGCCCCACCACCACGGCGATGACGATCACCGTGGGGACGAACACCTCGGCCACGCGGTCGGCGAGCTGTTGCACGGGCGCCTGCTCGCTCTGGGCGCGGCGCAACATGCGGATCACCTGCTCCAGGGCGGTGTCGGCGCCGACCGAGGTGGCGCGGACCACCAGGCGACCCGGTCCGTTGACGGTGCCGCCCATGACGGCGTCGCCGGGAGAGCGGTCCACCGGCATGGACTCCCCCGTCATCGCGGACTGGTCGACCGCGCTGTGTCCATCCGCGACCACGCCGTCCACGGCGAAGCGCTCTCCAGGACCCACCACGACGCGGTCTCCCACCTCGAGGAGCTCCACAGGGACGCGCTCCTCTTGGCTGTCGCCCCGAAGGACCACGACCTCGTCCACGCGCAGGTCGAGCAGTCCGCGAATCGCCTCGCTGGCCCGCCCCTTAGCCCGGTTCTCGAGCCAGCGCCCCAGGAGGATGAAGGCCACGAGCATCGCGGCCCCGTCGAACCAGACCTCGCCCATGGGACCTGTGCGTGCGAGGACGACAGCGCTCCACAGCAGCGCGGTGCCGGTCCCCAGAGCCACGAGGGTGTCCATGGTGGAGCTGCGGTGCCGGAGCGCGGCCCAGGCACCCGCCCAGAAGGGGCCTCCGGCCCCAAAGACCACAGTCGCCGCGATGAGGCCCGCGCCGAGGCGCGCGGTCCAGGAGTGCATGGGCAGCCCGGGAAGCCAGCCCATGCTGAGGGCCATCACGAGCGCCGAACCTGCCACGGCGAGTCCGGCCCGCCACGCCCAGACCCGGTTCTCGGCCCGCTCCTCAGCGCGCAGGTGTTCCGCCTCGTCGGCCGCGCGGACATCGGGGCGCCGAGGAACGTCGAAGCCCGCGCCCTGGGCGAGGCGACGCACGTCTGCCAGCGCGAGCTGGGCGCCGGGATGCACCGTGACCGAGCCCGAGTGGGTGGCGTAGTTGACACTGGCGGCGTCGATGCCTTCGGCGCGGCCCAGGACCTTGCCGAGGCGGGCGGCGCACGATGCGCAAGTCATGCCCGTGACCGGGAACTCGAGGACGACGGACTCCGGTCGCATGCCGACCTCGTCGTGCGGAGCCGACGTGTCAGCGGGCTGGCTCACGTCACGCTCGCTTCACCACGTCGAAGCCGGCGGACTCGACGTCAGGGTCTTGGGCGGATAGGTCACATCAAGCAGGGTATCGGACGAAGAGCAGATGGGAGGCGCTCCTCCCCTGACTCCCGACCATCGCCCCCCCCCGCTAGAGTCAGTGGGGGGGCCATCCCTGGAGACCACCATGCGTACCTTTGCCGCCGCCTCGCTCTGCCTGCTGCTGTCTCTCGCCGCGGGGAGCGCCTTCGCCGAGACCCTCACCCACGAGCCAGCGAAGGTCGAGGTCGACGTGCCCGACGGCTGGACCTCCGCCACAGAAGATGACGCCCTGACCGTCGAGTCCCCCGACGGCGCCGTCCTGCTCCTCTTCCAGATCCTCGACGAAGACGAGCTCGATGAGGCCCTGGACGAGGTCGACAAGGAAGTCGGCAAGGTGATCCGCGACTTCGACGGCAAGAAGCCCGAGTCCGGCAAGGTGAACGGGATGGACGCGGTCGCCATCGAGGGCACCGGGCGCATCGAGGACGTCAAAGTGGAGGTCGGGCTGGCCCTGCTCGCGACGCCCGCCGACAAGGTCCTCCTCGTCCTCGGCCTCGCCCCGACCGCCGAGTACCGAACCAATGAGAAGGCCATCGATGCGATGGTCGCGAGCATCCGCCCCGTCGGCACCCCCACCGGGGTCGAGGTCGTCTACCGCCGCGCCAAGGTGAAGATCGCGGTCCCGAAGGGCTGGACCAGCCAGGAAGAGGACGACGTCCTCACCCTGAGCGCAGCGGACGAGTCGGTCCAGGTCCTCTTCACCATCCTCGAGGCGTCCGCGATCGACGCCGCCCTCGACGAGCTGGGGTCGGAGCTGGACGAGATGATCAAGAACCCCAGGTTCGAGGAGCCCGAGGATGCGGTCTTCGCAGGCATGCCCGCCCGCATCCTCGAGGGCACCGGCACCATCGAGGGCACCGCCGTCGAGCTCGGCCTGGCCCTCATCGACACCCCCGCCGACAAGGTCCTCCTCGTCCTCGGACTCGGCGAGGAGGGGCGCATGACGAAGAACCAGGCAGCGATCGACGCGCTCTTCGCCGGCATCCGCCCCCTGAAGTAGCCCCGAGTCGGACCCGCTCGGGCCCATTTGGAGTGCACCATGCGCCTCCTCCGCATCACGACCATCGCCCCGCTCGGCCTCCTCCTCTTCGGTGGGTGCGCCGCCCCCGGGGGCGGCTCGGACCCGGGCACCTGTGACGTCATCCCAGCGGGTGAGGGCCGCGTCGTCATCGGGTTCTGGGACAATGCCGACTGCTCCGGCGACCCCCTGACGACCAACAGCTTCCCCATCGAGCCCGACGCGGTCTGCTACTGCTGGCCTGGCAACTCCGGCCAGAACTCCGCCCGGAGCTTCAGCTGCAACGGCGGAGACGGCAGCTTCACCTACGACCAGTACACGACCCTTGTCTGCGGCGACGAAGGCGCGAGCCCCACCACGAAGACGTCGTTCACGACCGAGTGCGAGCAGGACATCCCCCCCACCCTCTACTCCCGAATCGTCGACTACGGCGCCTGTGAGTAGAGCAGGGCACAGTCGAGGTCGTGCTGGAGCACACCGTGGAAGCGAACGCGCCCCTCAGGGTCGTCTCCGCTGAGCGCGAGTTCGCTCTCGCCGCAGACCTGAGCCAGATGGAGAGCGTGTCCCAGCAGCGGGAAACGTGGAGGGCCACAAGGGCGCCATCGCGCTCCCCCCACCACCGTCCTCACCGAACGGCCCCGTTGGACTATTGTCCACGACGTCAACGCGCGTCGTCCGGCTGCAGGAACGGAAGACGTCTTCACGAGCGAGGGGGAGCAGCCAGGTGATCCGTGCACTGATCGCCTCGCTCCGAGTCCCGGACGAGCACCGAGAAGCCTTCCGAAGGGAGTTGGCGAACAAACGCGGGCCCGGCCTCTGGACCATCGGGCTGCTGGGCACGGTGCTCTTCCCGTTGTTCTTGCTCCTCGACTGGTTCCTCTACCCTGAGGCCATCTGGCCGCTGGGGATTTCACGAGCGATCACCACCGGCCTCGGCGCGCTCTTCCTCATCGGGCTCCGCCTCACCGACAAGGCGGGCACGCTCCCGCAGCACAGTCACCGATTCGTCTGGCTCTTCGCGCTCATCTTCTGCGGCGGCCTCGACGCGGTCATCTACCACGCCGGCGGGATCGACACCCCTTACTACGCGGGGATGAACCTGGCGCTCATCGGCATCTCCGCGGCGATTCCGCTCCGGACCGGCCAGATGGCACTCCTGCTCGCAGCGATCGTGATCCAGCTGAACGTGCTCATGCTGACCCTGGGGACGGTCGAGGATCTGGACATGGCGCTCAACGCCAACTTCTTCCTCTGGTCGACGATGATCATCGGAGTCCTGGTCAACGCCACCGCGGTGCGGCTCCGCATCGTCGAGTTCCTCTCTCAGAAGCAGATCGAGATCGAGAAGGCCAAGAACGAGGAGTTGCTGCTCAACATCCTTCCTCACGAGGTCGCCAACGAGCTCAAAGCCCATGGGCGGGTCCGCGCAAGGCACATCAAGTCCTGCTCCATCCTCTTCTCGGACTTCGTGGGCTTCACCAACATGTCTCGGCGGGTGGATCCCGCCGAGCTGGTCCACTCCCTCGACCGCGCCTTCAGCCACTTCGACGACATCATGGAGCGCCAAGGCCTGGAGAAGCTCAAGACCATTGGCGACGCCTACATGTGCGCCGGTGGTGTGCTGGGCGATCAGCCCGACCACCTCGTCTCGTGCGTGCTCGCGGGGCTGGAGATGCTGGATGTCCTCGAACACGAGGATATCCTCGCCCCCGACGGGAGCCGTTGGGAGATGCGCCTGGGCATCCACTGCGGCCCGGTCGTCGCCGGGGTCATCGGCAACAAGAAGTTCGCCTACGACCTCTGGGGCGACACGGTGAACACCGCCGCCCGGATGGAGTCCACCGCGCAGCCCTCGAGCGTCAACATGGCCTCCGAGGTCTTCGACCTCATCCAAGAGTTCTTCGTCGGTGTGGATCGCGGGTTCATCCCGGTTCGCGGGAAGGGCCCGGTGTCCATGACCCGGCTGACCCGGCTCCGTCCCCGGTTTTCCCGAGATCAGTCGGGGCGCCAACCCAACGCCGCGTTCTTCGATGCCTTGGAGCGCTGGCTGAACAGCGGAAAGCACCTCAGGATGCCGCCGTCCGAACCCGACTAGCTTCGAGCGGACGCCCCTCCGCGAGCCCCCCAACTGGACCACAACACGGTCAGGCACCACATCTGTTTCGGCAGCCGGGCCGGCGGAGCCGCCGTCAATCGGAGGCGGTGGCCGAGGAGACCAACGGAGCGCAGCGTCCCGCTCTTGCGGCTGTTAGCGTATGCATGGCCTGGTTGGGCCGGGGAGCGCTCATGAGACGACTCGCATTCGCGCTGGCTCTACTGCTGGCAGGCTGTGCAAACGACGGGGACGGCGATGGCCTCGTCGACTCGCTCGAGGCGAGGCACGGCACGGACGTGGACAACCCCGACTCGGACGACGACGGTCTACCCGACGGCGACGAGGTGGCTCGCGGCACAGACCCGCTCGTGGCGGACACCGACGGCGACGGATACGGGGACCGCCAGGAGGTCGTCGCCGGCACGGATCCTCTGGACGAAGCCAGCGTCATCTACACGGGAGGCTGGCCCTACTTCGAGGACAAGGACTCCCTCGAGGAGCCGGACGAGGACGAGATCGCGGACGTGGGGAGCCGGATCCCGCGGGTGACGGGCATCGACCAGTTCGGTGAGTTCGTAGACATCTACGACTTCGCCGACAGCGAAGCCCCGACGGTCCTTCTGCTGGCTGGCGTGTGGTGAATCTGGTGCAGGAGCTACGGTTCGTGGCTCGCTGACGCAGACGACATGGAAAACGGCATGTTCTGGGGTCAGCGTCAGTGGTTCGAGGAGTGGCCCGACGAGCTTCCCGAGATGATCCAGGACGGCGAGGTCCGCTGGATCACCATCCTCGATGCCGGGGCTCCCGGCGTTCCCCCCGATGCTCTGGACGCAGCGCACTGGTACGGGCTGTACCCCAACCCCAACGTGCTGGTCATGACCGATCCCGACGGCGCGATCCGCGACTGGATCGACCCTCCCCGCTATCCCACGATCTACCTGCTGTATGGCGATCTGACCGTGGCCATCCCGGAGCGGGAGTCGACGTCGGGCGCTCTGTACTTCCTCCAGGAAGCCGGGTACGACCCGGATGAGATCGACTGGTGAGGTCGTTCATCGGACTGGCCCTGGCGCTCTCGGTCGCGACGGTTGGCTGCGGGCCCCAGACCACCGTCGAAGCGGGCGAGCCTCGGGACGTCGACGCCGATGCCAACTACGTCTTCGACCCCACGCAGGTCTACCTCAAGTTCCGGCTGCAGTTGGCGGCGGGGCAGCCCACCAACTTCGAGATGGGGCTGAGCTTGATCGGGGCCGACAGGTTTCCTCCGGCGACCTACGACTACTACCGGGACCACGTCAGCGTCTGGTATTCGTCGGAGGTGATCGAGATCGATCTGGACCCGGCCGATCCCTATGCGATCACCATGCACGCGCCGTCCTCCGATCTGCACAACAGCGGCGGTGTGTTCGACGCCCTACCCGACCACTGGGGGGACGATCCCCAGGCGTGGCTTCGCAGCTTTGAGCCCACCTTCGGTCTGCGCGCGGACCCGAGCGTCGACTGGGACCTCATGGAGCCTGGGCAGGACCACGGGCAGCTGGACCTGATCATCGACGGGGAGGTCACTCCCGGCGGCCCCGTCGCGGTCTTTGATCTCGACAATCAGGTGGTTGTGGGGGTGACCGACCCCCCGGGCAATGGGGCGTACGGTCTGGACTACCGCTATGAGGCGTTCCTCAGCGTGGACGTCCTACGGTGATGACGCGCCCGTCTGGGCCGCTGCTCGCGCTCGTGCTCGCGTTGGCGGGCTGTCCGTCCGGCGCGGTCGACGACGACGACGCGGTGGACGTCGATGACGTGGTCGATGACGACGACGTCGGTGATGACGACGACGCCACGCCCCCGGAGGGCTGCGTCTCTGTCAGCGGCACGGTGACGGTTCCCGATGGCATCAGCACCCCGGATCAGCTCCGGGTGGACCTGTGCTCGGGGGAGTGCCGCACAGAGACCCCGGAGCCCGACGGCAGCTACGCGTTCGACTGCGTGCCCGTACGAAGCTGGGCTTTCGACGTCGTCTCCGGTCACCCGAATGAGGCGAACGCCTTCGTGCCCATCAGCCTGGAGCAGGGAGCCGATCGGGTGCTCGATCCGGTGATCCTGGCGACCCAGTTCACCCAGCCGGTTCCCTCGGTGGCCACCGAGGTCGGCCTCGGCGCCGGGGTCTGGCTCACGGTGGACCAGAGCCAGCTCACGCTCGGCGACGTCAGCGGGGATCTATTCGCGGTGGCCGTTCCGCCCGAGGCCCGGCTGCCCGTGGAGCTCGACGGCGAGGTCCTGGCGATGTGGTACCTGGAGCCCTTCGACGTGCCGGTGTCGCCGCCCGCTGCGCTGCGGATCCAGAACAGCTGGGGGGTCGCTTCAGGAGATGTGACTGCATGGGTGGGCAGCTACATCGACGCCGCGTGGCTCCCCCTGAACGACCTGGTCGTCACCGACGAGGCCCTCACCGCTTCGCTTCCGCTGATCTCCACGTTGGTCTTGATCCAGGCCCCGTGAGGCCCCTCCACGTTCGGACAGGTGGTCGAGGCGGTCGCTCAAGGTGGAGCCCATCGCCCACTTCGGCCTCAATCCGTCACCCCCTCGCTCCTTGAGGGGGACCGGACCGGTGGTATGCCGACGCCCATGACGGCTCGCTCCTCCCTCCCGCCCGGCCCCCGCTGGACCCTGCCCGCGACCCTGCGGCTCATCCGGGACCCCTACGCCTACACAGCCGAGCTGCGGGCGAAGCATGGGGACGTCGTCTCGTTCCCCTCGCTCAACGGCAAGCTCGTGATGGTCATGACGCCGGCCCTGGCGGAGACAGTGCTCCGCACCCCTCCGAGCAAGTACGGCCCCTTCGCCGCCGAGGCCCTCGCGTCGTTCGCCGGTCCCCGAGCGCTCCTGGTCACCGATGGAGCGACCCACCGAGCGGACCGGAAGCTTCTGACGCCTCCCTTCCACGGGCGACGGATGAAGGCCTACGCGGAGCAGATGCAGCTGGCGGCGCGCAGTTGGTTCGAGCGCTCCTTCGTCCCCGGGGAGACGGTCCGCTTCCTCGACGTGACGACGGAGCTGACGATGGACGTCATCCTGGGGTCGGTCTTCGGGGTCGTCGAGGGGCCCACGTTCGACGAGGGGCGGCAGCTGCTCGAGGCGCTGACGGACATCTCGCCGCTGATCCTCTTCAGCAAGCGCGCCCATACCAGGTGGTTCGGTGGATACCGGAGCATGGTCGCCGCCCGGGAGCGGTTCCGGGCCTGGCTCAAGGACCGCGTCGCCGAGGCCCGCGCCCGGGGCGACGAGGGGGAGGACATTCTCGCCCTCATGCTCGCCGCCCGGTACGACGACGACACGGCGATGACCGAGGAGGAGATCGAGTCGCAGCTCATCACCTTGCTGTTCGCGGGGCACGAGACGACGGCCATCGCGCTGGCCTGGGCGGCTCACTGGCTGGGCCGCCACCCCGACATGCTCCAGCGCCTGCGCGACGAGCTGGACGCCCTGGGTCCCGACCCCACGCCGGACACCGTCGCGCAGCTCCCCTACCTCAAGGGCATCTGCGACGAGACCCTGCGCCTCCACCCGATCCTCACCGAGGTGCTGCGCCTGCTGAAGGAGCCGATGGAGCTCGGGGGATACACGCTCCCCGCG
>JAGSHC010000445.1 GCA_023954745.1 Deltaproteobacteria bacterium
CGACGACGACTCGGGTGACGACGACGACGCCACTGGAGACGACGACGACTCGGGTGACGACGACGACGCCACTGGGGACGACGACGACTCGGGTGACGACGACGACGCCACCGGAGATGACGACGACTCCGTCGCGGTGGGCGATGACGACGACGACACCACCACCGGTTGCAACTGCGACACCGCAGACGCGTCCCCCGTCTCTTGGGCTTGGGCACTGCTGCCGCTGGCAGGTCTCGCGCTTCGGCGGCGCCGCCCCGGGTACGCTCGCCGATGATGCGTTCCGTCCTCGCTCCGACCCTCCGCCTCGCTCTCTGCGCAGTCGCTCTGCTGCTGCTCGGAGCCATGCCGGGGCGCTACTCGGCGCGGGCCATCCCTGCGGGCGAGGTGCCATCCATCGGGTCTCTTCAGTTCCTGGCGGGCTCGTGGGAGACGGACCCTGGCAAGGCCAAGGGGGCAGCCATCACCGAGGAGTTCTGGTCCCCGCCGCGGGGTGGGACGATGCTCGGCTCCAATCGGGTGACCAAGGACGACCGCACGGTGTTCTGGGAGCAGCTCCGCGTCGAGGAGCGCGAAGGCGACGGCCTCTACTACGTCGCCAATCCCATGGGGAAGGGCGAGGTGGCCTTCCGACTGACCAAGGTCGGAGCGAACTTCGCTTCCTTCGAGAACCCAGAGCACGACTGGCCACAGACCATCAACTACGGGTTGACGGACATCGAAGGCCAGCTCCATGCGGAGGTCTCCGGCACCCTCAAAGGCGAGCCCCGCACGGAGACGTGGACGTTCTTGCGCCGGACCCCCTGAGGGCCGCGAGGCACCCAAATCACCCAGCGGGCGTTGTTGCCGCCGACGGGTGAAACCCGCGTGTATGGTGCCGCGCGATGGAGATGGCCCCCCAGAATCACGACGTCCTCATTCTCGGCGGTGGACTCGCCGGCCTGACCCTGGCGCTGCAGATCCTGCGCGCTCGCCCCGAAGCGAACGTGCTCGTGGCCGAGAAGTCCGACTGGCCCCCGCCCATCGCCGCCCACAAGGTCGGTGAGTCCACGGTCGAGCTCGGAACCCACTACCTTCGTCACGTCCTCGGACTCGCCGAGTACCTCGACGCGGAGCACTTGCCGAAGCTCGGCCTGCGCTTCTTCTTCCAGACCACGCCCGACGCCCCCCTGCACGAGCGCCCCGAGTTCGGCGCCGCCTCGGAGCTTCCGGTCCCCTCCCACCAGGTGGACCGCGGACTGCTCGAGGCGGAGCTGGCCCGTCGAGTCCAGGACCTGGGCTGCGCCTTCCTCAGCGGCGCCCGCGTCTCCTCCGTGGAGCTGTCGAAGCACGGCCACACCGTGACCCTGAAGACGCCGGACGGAGAACAGACCGAGCAGGCGCGCTGGCTGGTCGACGCCACCGGCCGCGCCGGGATGCTGAAGCGGCAGCTCAAGCTCCGGGAGCCCTCGCCCCACGACTCCAACGCCATCTGGTTCCGCGTCGACGAGGACATCGACATCGAGACCTGGGATCCAGACCCCGAGTTCGCCGCCCGGGTCCCGCCAGGACTGCGCCGCCTCAGCACGAACCACCTCATGGGGGATGGCTACTGGGTGTGGTTCATCCCGCTCTCCTCCGGCTCCACCAGCGTCGGGATCGTCAGTGACCCCCAGATCCACGACTTGAAGGGCATGAGCACCATCGACGGAGCCATGTCCTGGCTTCGCGAACACGAGCCCCTCGCGGCGAAGGCCATCGCTCCCCACCTCGACGGGCTTCAGGACTTCCATGTGCTGCGGCACTACTCCCACGGAGCCCAGCGGGTCTTCCACCCGCTGCGGTGGGCGCTGACTGGGGACGCGGGCGCCTTCCTGGATCCCTTCTACAGCCCCGGCACCGACTTCATCGCGCTCTCGAACACCTACATCACCGACCTGGTGTGCCGAGACCTCGCCGGCGAACGAGTCCGCAGCCGGGTCAACGAGTACAACCGCACCTACCTCTCCATGTGGAACGCATGGCTGCCGGTGTACGAGCGCATGTACGAGACCTTTGGAGTGGGGCAGGTGGCGGCCCTCAAGGTGGCATGGGACTACTCGACCTACTGGTCCTTTCAGGTGCCCACCTTCGTCAATGACGGCTTCCTCGACGTGAAGCTCATGACGCGGACCCGCCACTTGTGGGAGCGCATCACGGAGCTGAACCGCACCCTTCAGGGGAACCTCCTGTTCTGGGCACGCAACGAACCAGCGCCCACCGCGCTGAGGTCGGGGCTGGTGGACTCCATGCAGGTGCCCTTCCTCCGGCGCTTCCAGGAGCAGATGGCCGACCGGGGTGACCTGACGGACCTCGAGGCTCGCCTGCGCACGAACCTCACAGTCCTCGAGACGCTCTCGGCGGAGATCCACCGCCGCGCCGCCCACCGGTTGTTCGGCACGCCCCTCGACATGGTGGTCGACCCCCTGACGTTCTCCCTCAGCGCCCTCGCCGACGGGGAGCCCCACCGCCCCGCAGCCGGACTGCCCCGCGACCCCGACCTGGCCGCCGATCTCGACCTCGCCTGGTTCGCTGACCGGCGGAGCGGC
>JAGSHC010000015.1 GCA_023954745.1 Deltaproteobacteria bacterium
ACAGCCCGCACGAGCTGCTGCGCTCTGCCCGCTACCTGTGGTGGATTGTCCGCTCGGACCAGAAGACCATCGACGGCTGGCAGCGGGAGCTCGACGAGGCCACCGCCGAGGAGGCTCGCCTCGACCAGGAGCGGGCGCAGTTGTTGCTGTCGGCGGGCGAGGCCGCCGCCCGACGTGAGGTCGCCCTGTCCGCGCGCGAGGCCGCCGGCGGCAGCCGCGAGTGGACTCCTCCCCGCAAGATCGACGACGGCAACGACGGACGCCGGGTCGTCGCTCGATACACCCAGCCGGTCGTGGAGCGGGTCTGGATCAGCGAGGAGGAGCGCGCGGAGATCCCGGTGACAAAGCGGGAGATCGTCCAGGAGGCCCCTCCAGCCCCCATCGTGGACATGGACCTCTCCTCCGAGTCCGCGCCTCCTCTGGCCACCGAAGAACTGAAGCCCACCGCGCCCTTTGAACGAAGCAAAGCACTGCTGCCGATGCCCGCCCGTGGCGCGCTGGTGCGGTCGGGGCGTGGGCTCGCCATCAAGGCGAAGGCCGGAGACCCCATCCGTGCGGTCCACGGAGGCGAGGTCGCTCGCATCCTCTGGATTCGCGGCTTCGGAAACGTCTGCATTCTCGACCACGGGGAGGGCTGGCACACCGTCTACGGACACGCCGAGGCCTTCTCCGTCGAAGCGGGAGACTGGGTGAACTCGGGGGGCCGCATCGGCACCGTGGGCGACACCGGCTCCCTCGAGGGTGCGCGTCTCCACTTCGAGGTCCGCCAGGACCGCGTCCCGCAGGACCCTCTGGACTGGCTGAAGGTGCCGGCCGGAATCGCGCGACCCGACTGACCGCGCCGAGCGCTCAGCCCCCGGGGAGCGGCGCAAGGCCATGCATGCGCCCGGCCTCCTCGACGAAGACAATCGGCAGACCGTCTTGCTTCGCCGTGTCCACCAGCGCCTCGGCACGCTCGAGGCCCAGCTTCGTGCCTGGCGCCAGCACGACTCCATAGCCCCACTGGACAGCGAGGTTCCGCGCGAGCGCCTGCTCTGCGTCCGCGCCAGGACCGTCGTCCCGCCCCAGCGTGGTCGCCACCCGCAGCAGCGGAACACCTGCCTTCTGGACTTCCTCCGCGTCGAAGCACCCTCTGGGGCATGCGTCCACGAGCGTGAGGCCCGCGGCGGCCAACGGGGCGAGGAACCCGCTGACGTCCGCCGTGTCGGGGAGCGCACGGTCCATCAGGACCGCGCTGATGTGCGGAATCGCAGCAAGCTGCTCGGCGACGGGCTCGTCGGCTCGCAGAGCACCCACGACGGCGCGACTTGCCTTGGCTGCCTCACTCGCGATGCGAAGCGTCGGGGGCGCAAAGGGCTCCAGCACGACTCCCAAGGGTGACTTCCACTTGAGGACCCGTTCGCCCTCCGCGTCGCCCCTCAGGTCGACGAGCAGGACCACCTCGGGGGGATTGGACGGCGGGTGGGGGGGGGAGGCAGGCAACCAGGGCCTCAGCTCGCGTCGCAACAGGAGGTCGGAGCCATCGAAGACCCGCAGATTCCACAGCAGCGCGTCGGAGCGGGTGACGTAGACGGACGCAGGGCGCAAGCGCGGGTCGTCTCGCAGGGCGGCCTCCAGCTGCTTCGGACTCATGCCGCGTGGAAGGAGAACCACCGCTCCCTCCCCTGCCCCCGGCTTGGGCGGAAGCTCGCCCCCGGCGGTGACCACGGCCTGGTCGAGCGCTCGAGCCACCGTCTCCCGGTCGACGGACTCCTCTGTCTCCTGCTCCTCGGGTTGGACATCCGGCACGGGAAAGAGCCGCACCCAGAGCCAAGGCGCAGCCCGGGTGCCGAAGGTCCACAGCGCCGCCGCCCCGAGCAACATCAGCAGGAGCAGGACCAGAGTGCGTCGAGGGCCGGAGCGCGAGGCGGTCACCGGGGGACGGAGTCCCCGCTGGGGCTCTCGGCCACGGAACGGGCGGCGCGCACCCGGGAAACGAGGGTCTCGGCGTCGCGGAGGTAGGCAAGCGCCAGAGCCAGCTCGGCGTCGCCCTCGACCCAGTCCGGGGTGGGCGACATCCCCTCGAGCGTGACGGCCACATCGAAGTCCGGGTCGCTCATGCCGCGCTCCCCGAGGATCAGGTCTGGCTGGATGCCCGAGCCATGGATGCTGCGTCCGCTGGGCGTGTAGTAGCGCGCCGTCGTGAGCTTCAGGGCAGATCCATCGGGGAGGTCGAAGAACTGCTGCACGGATCCCTTGCCCCAGGTCGTGTAGCCGACGAGCTTGGCGCGGCCGTGGTCCTGGAGGGCTCCCGCAACGATCTCGGCCGCGGACGCAGAGCCTCCATCGACGACGACCACAATGGGCAGGTCCCGGTCGGTGCCTCCGGTGCGCGCCCGACCTGCCGGCTCGGGCCGATCGCGCCCCACCGTGGTGACGATCACTCCCTCAGCGAGCCAGAGGTCAGCCACCGCGACCGCCTGGTTGAGGTAGCCCCCCGGGTTGCCCCGAAGGTCGAGGACCAGGCCGGACAGTGGGCCGCCGTTGTTCTCCTTGAGCTCCGCGAGGGCACGTCGGACTTCGTCGGCCGTCCGCCTCTGGAACCGGCTGAGCTTTACCCAGCCGTGGCCATCAGCGAGGAGGCGGGACTCCACCGAGCGGGTGCGCACCTGGTCCCGACGCACCGGGAAGTCGAGCTCCGCATCCGCCCGCTGCACGGTCAACACCACGATGGTGCCGCGACGCCCCTTGATCTTCGCAAGCAGGGCATCCTCACCCGCGGTCTCGATGCGCACCCCGTCCACGGCGACGATGAGGTCGCCGGGGAGCAGGCCCGCCTCCTCGGCAGGCGACCCCTGCATCGGCTGAATGATGTGGATTCCGCCCTCGTTGCTGTCGATGGAGATCCCGACGCCGTAGTACTCACCAGAGGTCTGCTCTCGCGTCTCGCGGTATCGGTCCGGGTCCATGAAGACCGAGTGGTCGTCCAGCCCCTGGGTGAGGCCACCGATGGCGTCGTAGAGGAGGGTGTCCGGCTTGCGTTCGTCGACGTACCGCGACTCGATGAGGGAGAGCGCTTCAGCGAAGACTCGAAGGCGCTCGAAGGGCTCACCCGTGGCCGAGGCGGTCAACGCGGCACCGGTGATCAGACCCGCGGCGAAGGTGCCGACGAGGACGGGCGCGCGCAGCTTGAGCAGGCGAAGCATCGAGCAAGTCTATCGGACCGGGCCGTCGACGCCCTTGGTTCCCCACGTGCGGAGCGATACGCTGCAACCCATGAAGATGGGTCTCCTGCGTCTGCACCGCTTCGCGTTCGTCCTGCTCGGCGCCACTTTCGTGGTCGGGTGTCCGAACCCCCAGCCGGTCCAGACGGTCAACCAGCCTCCCCAAATCACCCTGGCGTCGCCCGAAGCGCTGCCCGACAACGAGCCCATTCCCATCGAGGTGGGCGAAGGTCTGACCTTCGAGGCCATCGTCGACGACGCCGAGGATCTCAAGGAGGATCTGGTCGTCCACTGGATCGCCGAGCGGACGGACCAGGGCGGGGTGCAGTCGGACCTCGGGGACACCACGCCCGACGCATCGGGACGCACCACCAAGATCGTCGGCGGCCTCGAGGCCGGCCGGTACCAGATCACCGCCCGGGTGGAGGACACCCGGGGAGCGACCGACGAGACGGGCCTGCCGGTCGAGATCTTCACCGTCAACGTCGCCCCCACCGTGCTGATCACGCAGCCCCAGGTGGGCGCGGACTTCATCGAGGAGGACTCAGTCACCTTCGTGGGCACCGCCACCGACGACCGCGAGCCCACCAGCCTGAGCGTCGAGTGGTTCAGTGACCGCGATGGTCCTCTGAACTCTGCACCTCCCATCAGCTCTGGGCTGATGACCTTCAGCACCGACACCCTGAGCAACGGTGAGCACACCGTCACCGTGCGCGTCACCGACGTGGACGGGCTGTTCGGCGAGGACGCGGTGGTCTTCGAGATCATCCCGAAGGACCTCCCCCCCAGCACGCCCATCATCGAGATCAACCCTGCGTCGCCGCTGTCGACGGAGGATCTCAGCTGCCTGATCACCGTGGGCTCGGCGGACCCCGACGGTGAGCCGATCACCTACACCTACTCCTGGTTCAAGAACGGGGTGCAGGCCCTGATCTCCTCCGCGACGCTCCCCGCGACCGAGACCGCGTCCGGCGAGGAGTGGACCTGCCAGGTCGTGGCCAACGACGGCACCCTCGACTCGGAACCCGGCGAGGACACGGTCACCATCGACAACCAGCTGCCCACCATCGACAGCGCAGTGCTCGGACCGGCTCTCGCCTTTGAGACGAGCGTGCTCACGTGCGCAGGCGTGAACTGGCAGGACAACGACGGCGACCCCGAGGGCTACCAGTATCTCTGGCTCGTCGACGGAAGCGTCGTGACGGGCGTGACCACCGCGACCCTCGACGGCACCTGGTTCGACCGCACCCAGACGGTGCAATGCGAGCTGACCCCAGACGATGGACTCGGGCTCGGCACCCCCGTGCTCAGCAACGTCATCACCATCTCCAACTCGGCGCCGACGACGCCGACGATCAGCATCAGCCCGACGCCTCAAGCGGACACGGACGACGACATCGTCTGCCAGGTGGACGCAGACTCCGTCGACCCCGACGGCGACCCCTTCGTGTACCTCGTCACCTGGAACCTCAACGGGGTCTACGACGCGACCTACGACGGGCAGTGGACGATTCCGAGCGCGACCACCTCCCTGGGAGACACGTGGGAGTGCTCCGTCGCGGGCGACGACCTCGAGGACATCGGGGTCCCCGCCCTCGTCTCCACGACCGTGCTGCCTGACCCCGGTGACTTCGTCGTCAGCGAGTTCCTGGCGACCCCGGCCGCAGTCACCGACCCCGCAGGCGAGTGGATCGAGCTGTACAACGCCAGCGGCTCCACCATGAACCTCAACGGGTTCGAGTTGCACGACGACGGCACCGACAGCCACGTCATCAACGCCGACATCGTGCTGCCCGCAGGTGCGCGGGTGGTGCTCATGCGGAACCTCGACGTATCCACCAACGGCGGGGTGTTCGGTGCGTACGAGTACAGCGGCTTCACCCTCAGCGACACCACGGATCAGGTGGTGCTCTCCTTCCAGGGCGTCGAGATCGATCGATTCGACTACGACCTGAGCAACTACTCGCCGCCGCTGACCGGCCGGGCCCTCGCTTGGGACCCAGGGCTGGGCTCCCCGGACCCCACCTTGAACGACACCGCGTCGAACTGGTGCGGGAGCAGCAACCCGCTCACCGTGCCCGGCAGCGACTTCGGGACCCCCGGGGGCGTAAACGACAGTTGCGCTTGCTACTTCAGCGATGGCGACCTCGATGGCTACGGCACCGATGCCTCCTGCGGATACATCGACTGCGACGACAACGACCCCGGGTTCTCTCCGGCGGCCGTAGATATCTGCGAAGACTCCATCGATCAGAACTGCGATGGACTCGATGCCATCTGCCCCTGCCTGGACACGGACAGTGACGGCGACCAGTGGGGTGACGGGCTCGGATGCGCGACGCCAGACTGCAACGACGCCAACCCCTTCATCTACCCGGGCGCACCGGAGATCTGCGACGGCACGGACGACAACTGCTCGGGCACCCCCGACGACGACGCCGCGGCCCTGATGTGCCCGCCCACCAACGGGGTCGTCACCACCTCGTGCAGCAGCGCCGACTGCATCATCACTGCATGCTCGGCCAATCTCTACGACGTCGACGGCGACTACAGCAACGGCTGCGAAGTCACGGACGTGGTCGTCAACAGCTGCGGATCTGCTGTGGACCTGGGCAGCGTCGGGAATGGAGGCGTGAGCGCGTCGGGGGTGGCCAACGTCCCGGCCGCCGGCGGAGCGGACTGGTACGTGGTCGACTTCCCCAATGGCGGGCGCGGGCCCGGCAACGGCACGCCCAACATCGCCTTGACGCGGAACGACTTCAACGCCTACGAGTTCAACCTCTTCCCCGCCTGCGGGCAAGGGGCGATCTGCGGGTCGGCACAAGCGTTCTCGTTCACCGACAACGCCGACTCCAGCGGCGCGTACAACCTGAACAACTCCCCCTGGCCCTCCACGGTCTACATCCAGGTGGTCCGCGCCATCGGCGGACTCACCGACGGCAGCTACCAGCTGACGTTGACCCGCTGAGACCGCCGAGCCCTCGGGCATGAGCCGCTCGCCCGACACGCTGCACTCCCCCGCGTCGGCGCTGGTCCTTGCGCGCGCACACAGCGCCCAGGACCTGCGGGAAGCCATCTCCGTCAGCGCCAAGGGCGACGGCCAACAGGTCGAGATCCAGCTCGGGCACATGTGCAACAACGTGTGCGGCTTCTGCGTCTCGGGGCAGTTGACCCAGCAGCGCGTGGCGAAGCGTATCGCCCTCGAACCCATCATCGGTGTGCTCGAGGAGGCACGGGCCCGCGGCGTGTCCCGCGTGACCTTCCTCGGGGGAGAGCCCACCATTCAGCCGTCGTTCCTTCCCGCCCTCACCAAGGCAGTCGAGCTCGGCTTCCCCGACATCGTCATCTTCACGAACCTCGTGCGAGGGCGAGAGCCGACCTTCCTGGAGAAGGTCGTGGCCCTCGGACGCTTCACGTGGCGCGTCTCCATTCAAGGGGGCAACCAAGAGGCCCACGACCTCGTCGTGGGACGGACCGGCGCCTTCGCGAAGATCGAGCAAGGGCTGAGCTGGCTGGGAGAGCGCGGCCACGACCTGACCGCCAACGCCTGCATCAACGAAGACAGCTACCGCTCGGCGCCCGACTACGTGGGGCTGGTGCAGAGGAGCGGCATCCGCCAGTTGCACCTCGACATGGTGCGGCCCGGCAGCACGGGGGTGCGCGACGAGGCGCACATGAAGCACCTCCTGGCGAAGTACTCCGACATGGCGGGGCCGTTGGGCCAGATGTTGGATGCCTTCGACGCCTGGAATCCAGACTTCGAGGTGAACATCGGCAACCTGCCGTTCTGCGTGCTGCCCCACCACGCCCACCGCATCGCCCATGGAGGCGAGGAGACGCTGACGGTCACCACCGACGACCGAGGCGAGCTCGGCCGCATCTGGAACAAGTACGACTACCAAGGCGCCGACAAGGTGCACGCCGAGGCCTGCGGCAGCTGCGCATTCCGACCTCACTGTCGCGGGGTCCCCGCGGGGTACGCAGCGCTGTATGGGACCGGCGAGCTGCGAGCCATCTCCGAGGGCGAGATCGAGGGCCTCGACCCCCGGGTGCAGCGCTGGATGGAGACGGGCTGGCGGCCAGGTCGGGGGCCCTCGGAGCCATCGTTCGAGAGCGAGCCTGCGGTCCCCGCGCCGGCCCCCCGAGACCTCGCCCGGGTCGTACGCCTCGCCAAGCGCATCCAACGCGGGGGGCCCTACGGTGGATGGCGGGTCGCGCGCGTTCGGTCGACGTCCCCTTCGTCGGTAGCAGTGCAGTTGGCCCGGAATGGGGACGCCCTCGGGGTGAGCATCGAGGCTCGGCCTCAGGAGACACCGCCGGTGAAGGTGAGCTTCCAGCTCCCGGCCGGGGTCCCCGAGCAAGAGCTGCGCGGCCCGGTAGAAGCGATCAGCCTTGCTCTTCGGCGCAAGAAGGGGCCCAGGCCACCTACGCGGGTGAATCACCCGTCGAAGGAGGGAGAGGCCGGCCGCCGGTTGGAGCTCTTCGTCGCCAGCGGGTGCAACCTGCACTGCGCCTTCTGCTGCGAGTCGGATCGCATCCAGAAGAAGGCGTTCATGCCGTGGCCCGAGCTGGAACGGAAGCTCCTGGAGGCCGCAGCGGCCGGGGTGGACGTCATCCAGTTCATGGGGGGCGAGGCCACGCTCCACCCTCAGTTCCCCGACGCCTTGAAGCGAGCCAAGGAGCTCGGGATGGGCACGTACGTCATCACGAACCTCATGCGCTGGCAGCGGCGCGAGTTCGCCGAGGCGGTGGGCCCCTGGCTCGACGAGGTGATGATCTCCATGCACGCCGGAGACGCCGAGACAGGTCACGAGGTGACCGGGGTGCGCAATTGGTGGCGGGGTTTCCAGGTCGCCGCCCAGAACGCGCGAGAGACGCTGCGGGGCCGCGTGCGCGCCTCCACCGTGTTGACCCGCCACAACGTCGACCACCTCGAGCAGATCGCCGAAGAGCTGCTTCGGTTCGAGCCTCACGCGTGGGTGATGGGCTGCGCCGTCCCGGTGGAGGGCACTCGAGTCCCCGCGGCAGACCTGAACCTGACTCTGACCGACCTCAGGGGGATGCGGGATCGGTTCGTGGCCCTGTCCGCCCGCTGCGCAGCCCGTGGCTGCAAGCTCGTCTTCTTCTCCATTCCCCACTGCGTCCTCGGACCGGAGCTGTGGGACGACTCCCACGATCTGTGGCTCGGCGACCAGGACCTGAGCGACAACGCCCCGTCGGCCCCCGAGAGCGTCACCTTCTGGCCGAAGGCGGACGACCTGTCGATCCCGCGGCCCATCACCCTCGCCCGTCGCCGCAGCGCGGTCTGCGACGGCTGCCAACGAGCCGAGCTCTGTGGTGGCCACTTTGCGGCCTATCTGGACCTGCATGGGGACGGCGAGCTCAAAGCGATCACCGATGCCGACTCTGCCGGCTGACGGAACGCCCCTGCGGCATCTCGCGGTGATCCCCGACGGCAACCGTCGATGGGCCCGAGCGCGCGGGCTGGGGCCCGAGGACGGCCACCGCGCCGGCATCGCCAACGTGGGGGAGACCGCGAGGGCTGCGTTCGCTTCTGGCATCGAGACGTTCAGCTTCTGGTGGGGCTCTCCCGCCAATCTGACGAAGAGAGACGCGGCCGAGGTGAGAGGCATCGTCGGGGTCCTGGAGACCTGGCTCGCTGAGGTGGCGCCGGCGCTCTGCGCAGAGGCGGACGCACGAGTCGAGGTCATTGGACGCTGGCGGGAGCTGTGCCCGTCGCTGGAGCCCGCGATTGAGGCCTTGCCCACGCATGGGACGCGACATCTGGTCCTGTTCATGGCCTACGACGGGCGGGAGGAGATCCGGGCGGCGGCTGAGTCGGACATGAGCTTCGAGGACGCCCTGTGGACGGCGCATCTGCCGCCGGTGGACCTGCTCATCAGGACTGGGGGCGACGCGCACTTCTCCGCGGGGTTCCTGCTCTGGAAGCTGGCTCAGGCGCAGCTCGCCTTCCCCGACGAACTCTGGCCCGCCTATGGCCGCGCGTGTCTCGAGCGAGACCTCGATACGTTCGCCCGCACCCAGCGTCGCTTCGGTCGATAGCTCCGTGTCCTCCGAACCGCTCCCGTCCCCCCGAGCCCACCTCGCGGCGTCGCTGCAGCTCTTCGACGCGCTGGCCGAGGCCTCGGGCGGGCTCGGTGCGTTCCCTGGCGCCGCGCAGTGGCGAGGACACCTGCATCGGCCCCGCGCGCTGCCGTCGGTGGTGTCCGCGCGGAACAACGGGCTCAAGATGGACGGCTACGTCACCCGGGGCCCCGACGGGGTCGCATGGGGCTTTGCGTGCAATGACCGCTGGGAGGGCCGTGCGTTTTGGGCGGTCGCGCGGGGCATCGCAGCAGACCTCGACGCGCTCAACGTCGCCGCCGCTGCGGGTGGCTACGACGTGGCCCGGGCCGAGGCCCTCCGGGAGGCTCTCGGCACATCGTCTCTCACCATCAGCGTGGGCTTCGACCGCGAGGGAGCCGCTCCTCGCCTGAAGCTCTACCTCCAGGAGGCGATTCAGGGCACGGGGGTCTCTACGGTGGGGCAGCTCCGCCGGCACGAGGCGCTGCTGGGCGCCCGCCTTCCTGCCGGCCTGCATGACGAGCTGAAGGTCGGAGTCGTGACTCTGGACCTGCGCGCAGACGGGTCCCACGGGGCCAAGGTCTATCTGGGGGGGGCGGAGGCGCAGGAGCTGGTGGAGACGCTCACAAGGAGCCTCCCACGGGTCGCGAGAGAGCTCGAGACGCTGGCCGGTGCGCTCCCCTCGCCAAGCCTCGCTTCCTACTACTACGCGACGCTGCGGCTCGAGGACGAGCTCCGGGTAGCCCTCAACCCCATCTACGACGTGCACCGGAGGGGGTTTGGCGCCGATGGCGCCCTCGACGACACCTGGGACGAAGTGCGCGCCCTGTTTGCAGCCGCGGGGCGGACCGACGAAGACATCGACGCCGTGGTGGATACCCTCCCCTCCCTCCGCCTCGTGCCTACGGCGACGGCCGTGGAGCGTCGCGCGACGAGCGCGGACCTCTATATGGCGGCCTGGCCCCGCTGAGGCGGACGGGCAGAAGCGGCGAACCAGTGCGCCACCTGGAGTCGTTTCAGCCCCGGGGAGCCGCGAACAGCAGGTCTGAGTGGTCTCCGGCTCTCCAGGCCACGAGCCAGCGATGGGGCAGCTGACCCGCCGGTCCCAGGCTCACCTCCCCGACTCCCTCGACCATCCACTGGTCCCAGCCCGAGGCGCCGCCCAGGCGGAGCAAGGCAGCTGTCCGCTCTGCCTCCACACCGGCCACCTCCAGCTTCACCGGACCGACGTACAGGAGAGTGATGGTCTGGGAGGCTTCCCCTTCGGGAGTGATGGCGGCTCCCCGGGCGAGGGTCGCGGGGAGCTCGATGCTCCTCGCGGGAGCATCCACCGAGGCGGACACGCGCTCCACGAACCGGTTGGGGTGGAGCTCGAACGTGGTTCGGTCGAGCTCGCGGGGTGCGTCGTCTTCCACGATGGACCGCACGCGCAGACGGGACAGGACGCCATCAGGCCCCCTCCGCGTCCGACTCCGCACGACGAGCTTGTCTCCCCCGCGGTCGAGCCACACCGCAAAGTCGGCACGCTCTCCGCGCCACAGGAAGTCGTCGAGGCGCGCCTCGTCTCGAGACGGGCCCAGAGGGGTAATGCGGAGTGGAGAGTCAAACACCGTCGTCCTCCGCCCGCCAGGCCAGGGCGACGAGCACCACCGCGGCCAGCTCGGCTCCCTCGTCGGCCTGGTCTCCGCCCGCCAGGAGGGCCGTCCCCCCCGCAAGCACCAGGAGGACGACGACGGCGGGTAAGAAGGATGCATGAAGGCGAGGGAGACGGATCCGACCCGCAAAGCCAGTCAAGGCGGCGGGCCATCGCGCGTGCAGCGAGAGGACAACGCACACAAAGAGCGGCACGAGACGCCAGGCAGCCTCCAGGCCGGGGAGGTTGTGGGTGTTGAGGTTCCCCGATGTCGATTGGGCGCTGACGAGCCAGTCAGGGGTGACCACCGCGGTGATCCATTGGCCATAGTCGAGCTCTTCGAGCAGGACAGCGACGGAACCCAGGGCCATCCAGGGGGCACCCTGAGAGAAGGCGCGCACCGCCACCCCGGCGAGCACTCCCGCGGTCAGCACCTCCACGAGGCCCTCTTTGCCCACGATGAACCCTTCCAGGGCCGCAGGGAGCGGGACAAAGAGAAGAGGAACTGCGGCCAGGCAGGCGGCGCCTAGCAACGCGCGACGGTCCCGCCCCTCGGTGCGGGGCCAGAGGCGCACCACCAACATGGCGACGGCAGCCGCCGCGGCGAGATGCTCGACGTGGGTCCACTCCAGGGCCTTCATCCGGCGTCCGCGACGAGGGGATTGAGCGCGGTGGTGGGGCGGCGCGCGGCGTACTCGGCGTACACGCCTGTGCAGAGCCTGCGCATCGTGCAGGAGGCGCAGGCGTCGACGTGGGTCCGCTTTCGGTCCGGTCGCCAGTTGTAGAAGTCCTCGAAGACCGCCTTGCCCGGGCGCCGCGCCCACTCCGATGTCACCCGCGGGTCCCAGTGCAGGTCGTTGGAGAGCATGCGGTGCTCTCCCAACAAGCACATGGGCACGCCGAAGAAGCGAACGACCATGTCGCCGGCCCGGGCGGGGACGTGCGGCAAGACGCGGGCGAGGTCCTCCAACGGGACCGCGAGTTCGTCGTAGCGGTCGAGCGCGGCGCCCTCCGGTGTGGTGTTGGAGACCACGAGGAGCTGCGCTCCGAGGGATGCAGCGAGCGCCGCCGTGTCGGGGAGGAGGTCGATGTTCGCTCGGGTGACGACGGTGTTGACGGCGGCCATGAAGCCCGGCCTGCCCTGGACCGCGAGACGAAGGGCCGAGGTCACTTGCTCGAAGCTGCCTTCGCGACCGGCCAGGGCGTCGTGCACTTCGGCGGTGGGCCCGTGCAGCGAGAAGAGCGCTTCGTCGAGATGCGGCAGGGCGCGGTCGGCGAACTCCTCCCGGGCGAGCATGGTCCCGATGGTGCCGACGGAGGTGCGCATTCCCAGGCCCTTGGCGAGGGCCAGGATCTCCACGAACTGCGGGTGCACGGTGGGCTCACCGCCCGTGAGATGCACTGCATGCACCCCACGTTGGGAGTGCTTGCGCAGCACCTTGCCCACCCTGGAGGCCGTCACCGGGAAGCTTCGAAAGGCGCGCATCCGGTGGTCTTCGGAGCAGAACACGCACCGCTCAGGGCAGTGGTAGGTCACGTGCAGCTCCAAGCGGCGCATCACCTGCCCCTCGGGCCCGATCCATGGAGTGGCGCCCTGGGGCGCCGGGTCCAACACGGGCAGCGCCTCGAATGCAGCCCGCTGGTCGTGCTGCTTGCGCCGGCGCTTCCACCGGGCCCAGTCGCCGTACAAGGACTCCACGAGCCCGCTCAGAGCGGCATCTGCGGCCCGGGTGCTCTGGACGATCTTGTCGGGCAGCTCCTGTTGAAGCAGATCCCAGGTGCGCGCTGCTCCGGCGTCCAGGTCCTCCACACGCGGGGGCTCGTCCAGCGAGCCCAGTCGGGTCTGGGAGCCCAGCTCCTCGAGCTTGCCCGAGAGGACCACGTTGCTGGTGTGGATGCTGGCGTCGGAGTCGACCACCAGCCCCGTGTTGAAGAACGGTGTGGGGGCCCACACGAAGAGATTGCGCAGGTAGAGGTACTCCCCCGCGTCCCACATCGCTCGCACGCGGTCGCCGATGGCCGTGAAGCCAGCCCGCAGCGAGGTGAGCTGGTCCTCGCGCCACGGAATGAAGTAGCCGGGCAACAGATTGAACCGGCGGAGTCCCAGCCCCAGGAGATGCTCGAAGTTCTCGGCCGCGCGATGGGCCGTCGCCGGTGGGATCGTCTGGGTGATGACGACCCGGGGCGTCGCCACGATGCGCGGCATCATCGTCAGCAGGTGGGCGTAGGCGTCCGCGACCCCGGGCAGCGCCTTGCGAAAGCGCCGGTGGTCTTCGGGCGCTCCGTCCATCGAGATGGTGAGGATCGCCTTCGGCTCCGCCGCGACCCAGTCGAGCCAAGCATCCGTGAGCCCGAGGCCGTTCGTCGACACGTAGACACGGCGAATCTCGGGGCGGGCCGCCGCGGCCGCCGTGGCCGCACGCACGACATCGGGGACGAGCAGGGGCTCACCTCCGAAGATCTTGATGTCCCCCCCGCCGTAGCTCCCCGCGAAGAGATCCACCGCGCGCACCGCGTCAGCCACGGAGAGCTCGGGCATGCCGTCTTTTGCCGTGGGGCAATAGGCGCAGCGGAGGTCACAGCGGCGTGTGACGGTGAGGATGAGGGTGCGGGCGGGGCCGCGTTCGTCGATGGGGCCGGGGTCCTGCGCGCGCGGTGCCGTCGGCCCTACCACTGCCCGTGGGAGCCGTGCGACCCGTGGGAGCCGTGCGAACCATGGGAACCGTGCGAGCCGTGCGAACCATGGGAGCCGTGCGAACCATGGGAGCCGTGCGAGCAGTGCTGGGCGAGGACCCAGCCCGAGTTCTGATCGTCGCGCAGCACCGAGCGTGCCTGCTCCTGGAGTTCCTCAGAAGCTGCCCGCTCCACCGACTGCGCCTCATCCACCTGCAGGAAGTGCGCGGCGTTGCGGCGAGGTTTCGGCAGGTCGTTGTCGAAGGCCATCGAGTTACTCCAGCACCGGAAGGCGGCTGTGACCAGACGTCGGTCCACCACTCTCCACCGAAGAAGGATCCCTTACGGGTGGCGCAGCGTCCAGCCCTTCCTCGGGGTCTCGAGGTCGACTGATCGTCCAGCGGCGGAAGATTCGCTCCACAGAGCCGTCCTCGTCGCCGTCGAGCTTGCTCAGCAAGAACCGCGCAATTCCCATGTGTTCAGCGCACTTCGGCGTGCGGGCGCGCTGGGCGAAGAGGTCCTTCTGCAGCATGTAGTTGTGGAGCGGACGCACCCCACAGAATGGTGCGTTCCAGCAGTCGGCACACATTGGGAGCGAGTCCAGGATCGAGGCGACGGCGATCGCCTTCACCGTGGGGTGATTCACCGCCTCGTCGAAGGTGGTGTTGTCGACGTGCCCGAGATCGAACAGATCGTCGCCCATGGCCGCGATCATCCGGGCCTCGTCCGAGGCGTGGATCGAGCCGTCGTACATGTAGGCGAGCTGGCCAGTTCCCGAGCCCACGGGAGAGCGGATGTCCACGAAGTTGGGGTCATCGGGAGTCAGCATCTTCATGAGGAACACCGAGGCGGTGCCCTCGGAGATCTCGACGCCCTGCCGGTTGAGCTCGAGGATGTACTCCAGGCAGTTCGTATAGAACTCCAGGTACTCCTCGGGGCTGTAGCCGATGCGCTTCCATGTGGACATGGCGAACCCGAACGGATTCAGCGGGCGCAGATGGATGTTCTTGATGCCGAGGCTGACGTAGAGGTCAATGACCTCCTTCCAGTGGTCGATGGTCTTGCGCGTCGTGGTCATCAGCGCGTCGACGTGCCACAGACGCGGGTCCCGACCGAGTTCGATGTACCGGTTGTTGAACCACTCGATCCAGTGGATGACGCTGTCGTAGGCGTTGCTGCCCTTCTGCCAGGTGCGGTTGTAGTTGTGGACCTCCGCCGGGCCGTCGAGGCTGGTGCAGACCATGACGTTGTTGCGAACGAGCCACTCGGCCATCTCCTCGGTCATCGTCGTCATGTTGGTGACGAGGGAGTGCTCGAGGCGCTTGTTCTCGTACCGGTTCTTCTCCCGGCTGTACTCCACGATGAACTTGAGGGACTCGAACGCCACCGTGGGTTCGCCGCCCTGAAACTCGATGTTCAAGTACGGCGAGGGGGTCTGCATGATGTGGTCGACGACCTTCTTCGCCGTCTCCAGCGACATGTCGGTGTCGACGCGGTCCATCTCGGTGCGCGAGGCATGGCAGTAGCGGCAGTTCTGATTGCACCGCAGCGTCGTGATGATGATCCCCAGATGGGGCCCTTGCCCGAGGAAGCGCTTCTTGCGCCTCAGCCGAGAAGCGAGGCCCGCCACGTCGAGGTCGTTGCGGATGAATCCCTTCGCCTGCAGGACCGCATGCCGAGGATGCTCCTCGTCGATGCGCCCTCCGAGCAGGTCCTCGAACTCCGGCTCGTCGAGGAGCTCCCAGTCCCCGACGTCATTGGTGATGACCACCCGCTGTCCGATGCGCCCGAACCTGAACCAGGCGAGCTCGTCGGAGGCGACCTGCGGGCGACGCAGAGTGATGCTTCGCTGACTCATGCAGCACCTCCCGAACGGCTCGCAGCCGTCTCGGCGAGCACATAGTTGGCGAGCTCGTCGACGAGGACGTCCTCGTGGCGGGGGTCGATCTCCGTCACGGCGAGTACAAAGGCGTCGGCGTCCTCCGAGAGGGCGATCCGGGCAAACTTGCCGAACGCCTCGACGCCCGCGTGCACGGCGTCCGCTGCATAGAGGGACCGGTCGAACCGTACGACGGCGTCAGCCACCGACGGATCCTTGGCCCGAGCGTTCCCAGGGGACCTCGATCTCGAGCGGATCGTCGTCGAGATCCTCGGCATCGAGTTCAGCGAGCAGCGCGTCGATGCTCGCGCGGCCGTCGTTCCCGAAGAAGGCCCGGGCGAGGGTGTACTCCCGAATCTGAGAGGTCGCCTCACTCACCTGCCGCCGCACCATCTGGTTGAGCAGCTCGTTGGCGAACTCCCCCGCGAGAGCAACCAACTGGTCTTCAGTGGCAGCTCCACGACTTCGTAGGCGCACCCGGACGTGACCATCCGACGGCCGCGTCAGAAAGACGTAGGCGCGGTCGACGAAGAGGTAGGCCGCCCCATAGACGGCCTCCTTCGCGTAGAGCTCTTCGTGGAGGTCGAAGGAGACAGCCCGGGCACCGAGGTCGTAGACCAGTTCGAGGTCGTCCGCGCCGTCGCTCACAGAAGCGCTCCCGGTTCCGCAGAGAGGTACTTCTCGATGCGCTGCTCGTGGGTAAGAAGATCCGAGGGGACCACCCCCGTCGCCCCAGCAAGCTCGGCCAGGGCACGCAGGGCGAGTCCCAGGTCCTCCGCGGTGGCCAGGCTGCCCTGACCGTCGTTCATCACGAGGAAGTCCAGCTCGTCGGTGCTGGCAGGCCCCACGGCGCAGCCGCCATTGGCGCAGACATGCACGCGGGCCATGACACCGTCTCGGGAGAGCACGACGAGCATCGCGCCCTTCTCGGGAGCCCGGACCTCGGTCAATCGCCATCCATCGCGCACCTCATCACCGATCCCCACCGGCGAGAAGATCTCGGCAGGACCGGCCTCAGCCTCCGCTCCGAGCGCAATCCCAGCCTCGACTTCAGCCACCCGCTCAGGCGACTTCTGGGTGATCTCTCCGGCCGTCCGACGTGACGAGGACTCCGCCTCGCCGGCACGTGCGGCGCCCATGCCGAGCATCGGCGCGGTCAGGACGGCAGCGCTCGCAGCGAGCACCTTCCGACGATCGTGGTCCACGTTGTCCTTCATCACTCACCTCCGCGTGCGACGAGCCCTGGGGCTCCTCAAGCCCGCCGAGGATAGCCTAACCGGCTACCTCCGCCCCGGAAGACCGTGTCTGGGGCTGTCCTTCGCGGTCCATCGACCGCACCGCACTGGCCGGAACTCCGAGGGCTCGCAGCCGCGCCCGTCCCCGAGCCTCCACTGAAGGCTGCTCCGTGGTCGACCGACGGCCCGCCCGCGCGCGGATGCGCTGGATCAGCTCCGGCGCAGGCTCGCCTCGAAGCACCGCGCGGAGGACGGGCATCACGTCGCCAAAGACGGGCGACAGCTCACGCTCGTCAAAGGACCTCGCCATCGAGAACATCCCGGCACAGATGGAGTCGTAGGAGCAGCTGTCACATGCCACGCCCTTCCCGTGCAGGAACTCCTTCTGGTGCACGAAGCCCTTGTCGTCGAGAAAGCGAATGCAGCGCTCCTCCTCCTTGACGATCTTTCGCGTCTCCGTGGACGCCCAGGCGTACCGGGGCATGAAGCACAGCGGGACCCGCTCGGCGCGAAAGGTCCGCCCGTTGGCGTGCAGGTAGTCCATGGCACGCTCGAGCGACACCTGGAACTCGTGGTGGCGCGCGATGCAGTCGGGGTTGTCCTCGGCGCGGTTCCCGTCGGGGTCCATGTTGTTCCACACGAAGTGGCGTACATGAGGGAAGCGCTCGCAGATCCATCGCACGGTCTCGTCGAGGTGGTGCGCGTTGTAGCTGCAGATCACGGTGTTGATGTCGCACGTGATGCCAAGCACCGGGACCAACTCCAGACAGCCGACCAGGGTCTCCCAGGCGCCCCGGTACTTCGTGATGAAGTCGTGCACCTCCTGCCGTGAGCTGTGGAGCGACACGTGGATGTGGCTCAAGCCCGCATCCACCAGCCGCCGGAAGAACGCCTCCTCGGCGAGCAGCTGCCCGTTGGTGATCATTCGGCTGTGCAACCCCAGCGACTTCGCGTGTTCCAGCGCGGGGATCAGGAGCGGAGACAGGCTCGGCTCGCCGCCGGTCAGGATCACCCCGTCGTAGCCGAGCTCTGCGAGACGATCGAGCTCGCCGCGCATGGCGTCCTCCCCCAACTCCACGCCCGTAGGCGGGTTCGAGCAGAACCGACATCCCTGGTAGCAGTCGCGGGTGAGCTGGAGATATCCGAGGTTCGCCATCAGCCGAGGATCTCCAGCCGACGACGACGACGCGCTTCGGCCTTGTCCCGCGCGAGGACCGCCAACGGGTCCTGGGGCGAGCTCCCTGGCCCGGCGAACCCCGGCAGGGATGGGGCCGAGAGCTCGGGGGGCCGCCCGGTGGCCAACCGGGGCGGAGGCTCCGGGTAGAGCGCCTCGAGCTGGGACGCGGCGGACGCGGCCCACTCTCCCTCGACCGGAGCGCACAGCGACAAACCCTGGTCCCGCACCATGTTGATGTGGGGTCCCTCGCAGCGACTCTCGACCGAGCAGTCGACACAGCGCAACGAGCGCGCCCGGTAGCGCGAGTCGACGTGGTGCACCGCGAGCGGGCGAATGGCGAGCCGCCCGGTGGCGGAGTCGAAGAGACTGACGGGCAAGCGCACCGGATCGGGCACCAGGCGCGCCCCCGGGGCGAGACACGCCGGCAGCCCCGACACGGGGACGGGGAGCGCGAGCGAGCGGAAGAAGGCCGCCGGGTCCCGTACGTCCTCCGCAGCTGCGTCACTGAGCCGCTCCCACGTGGGCTGACGGATGCTGATGGCATCGAGATTCCCCTCCACCGCCGCGCGATGCTCCAACAGCCAGGGCGCCGTGCGGACGTTGAGGAGGATGCTGAGTCGGTGGGTCAGAACCTGTCCCGGGTTGCCAAGCAGCAGGTCCAGCTGCCCGGCGTCACCCACCTCCAGGGTGCTCTCTGGCGGGACCAGGGCGAGGCTCTCGGCGTCGAGCTCGTCGACCGCCAATAGGAGCCGGGTCGAGGGCAGGTTCAGCGGAGCCAACTCGCGCACGTGCCCGAGCCCCAGCGCGAGACCTCCCGCGCCGAACGCCAGGCTGTCCCCATCGCGCACGAGCTCCCCAGCCTCCACCCGGGGCGACGCGCCGAGGTCGAGCCACTGCACCGTGCGATCCCGCAACGAGGCGATGACGCGGTCCGCCGACGTGCAGAAGGGTTCGATGAAGCAGTGCACACAGCGCTCCGGCTGCCGACAGTCCAGCGGCGCGCCACCGTCGAGATATCGCCGCACCTGGTAGCGCCGACCGTTCACCTCATCGAGCATCTTGTGAGGGTCCTGGATCAGGTCCTCGAGCCCCTCCAGATACGAGACTGGGAACCGATTCGTCCAGACGACGAAGCCTGGATGTCGGTTGAGACGGAAGACCTTGTGCAGGGTCTCGATGTGCTCGCGGGGGTCGTAGAAGAGCTCGTCGCGATGCTCGAAAGCCGCCGCCTGCGGGATCACGTGGAGAAGGTCGAACTCGGTGACGCCGAGGCCGATGCACAGCTCCAGCACCCGATCGATCACGCCCACGTTCTGCTTGTTGATGACGACGTCGGCGTTGACGATGACTTCCCGGCGTCGGACGGCGCGGACCATCCCCTTGATCAGGCGCTTGAACGAGCCCGGATGCTGGGTGAGGTGGTCGTGCAAGGCCTCCGTGTGGCCGTGCAAGGAGAAGGTGATCTCACCGAGCCCGGCGACCACGGCGTCCTTGTAGAAGGCGGCGTCGGCGAACATCCAACCGTTGGTCACCGTCTGGACCCGGTCGTAGCCCATTCCCTTCGCCGCAGCGACAAGCTCGTGGAAGCGGGGGTGCAGCGACGCCTCTCCTCCGCTGATGATCACCTTGTCCGCGTCCAGCTCCGTGCGGCCTCGAGAGAGCTCGGCCACGACGTCGTCGAACGGCAAGAACAGGTTCCGCGGCGTGTCCGAGTCGAGGCAGAACAGGCAGCGGGAGTTGCACGCCGTGACCGCCCGCACCCAGTGCTTCTTGCGGTTGGCGATGCGCTCGCGCTCGAGCATGTCCTCGCGCACGTCCGTCATGCCGAGGTCCCCAGCTGATGCGCCTTGCGCACGCGATGCCGCTCGTCGTCGCTCCACCGGCCCATCGGCGTGGGGTCGGCATGCACCTCCACGCGGGGCGCCGCGCGCACTGCCTCCCGCAGCAGATCTGGAGCGTCCGGGTGGGCCAGAGCGTCGTCCCCCAAGATGCGAAGGACGGCGGGGCGACGCTCCAGAGCGAGCACGAGGCGCCGACGTACGGCACGCCGGTCCTCCTCCGCCGTCCACTCCAGGTCCGCCGTGTCGGCGTCTCCCGTGGGCGACTGGCGAAGCTCCAGAGAGCCGAAGGTCTGCACGTAGGAGTGGGGCAGCCCGGAGCACTGCTCGGTGCACTCCGCACAGCGGGCGCCCGTGCCGGACTCCTCCTCGAGGACATGAGGCTGAAGGTTCACGGGAACCGCGCAGAGCGGGAGGCCCCGAAGTTGCACCTGGAGCCCTGCCCGAAGAGCCTCGGCGCCAGCTTCGGCGAGCGGGCGGGCGAGCAGACGGATCCGCGCGCCGAGGGCCACCCGACGGTCAGCGGCGACGTGCTCCAGCCGGACGGCCCGAAACCCTACGGACCGAACCCCGAGAGCGACCAACGTCGAGACGGTGGCTGCCAGACCAAGGATCCCGGGCCGGACCAGCGGGATCTCCACGTGCACCGCCAAACCGCCCGAGACCGCGGCTCGTACGCCTCGCAGGATCGACTTCGCCTCAGCGACACCAGCCACCCAGTCATGGCAGGCCGGCGACGCCGAGTAGAGGCACACGGACAGACCGAGTCCCGAGGTGGCACGCAAGCGCTCGAGGACGCGAGGAGAGCGGAGCGCGATCCCCGTCGTGCTCACCACCACGGGACGGTCGACCATCCCGAGGAGCGCGAGGAAGTCTGGCCGCGCGAGCACGTCTCCTCCGTCCAACAGAAGGATGCCCGGCGCGCTCCGGGCGCTGCGCACCACGCCCAGCGGCACGGGTCCGACGGCAGCCTCATCACGCCAGCCCGCCGTGCCGGGGACTCCCGCGGCGACACGACTCAGACGTTGGGATGGCGCAACCATGGCGGGATTGTAGGGCCCACCTGAGCCATCGGCAGGCCAGAGCGACGAGGGCCTCGGCATACTCGCGTCGTGGCCCCCCTCCCCCATGGACTTCTGCTGCTCCCACGACCCGGTGAGAACACCACCGGCAGCCTGCGTCGAAAGGTGCGGCTGCTCGCCATTCGCGACCTCCTGGGACTCGGCACGCCGTGGTCGGCAGCCCTCGAAGCCACCCTGCGGACCGCGTCGGCCCAGACCCTCGCCTCCGTGGGCGCGCCGGACGTCCTGCCCTCGCTGCTGGCCGCGCGGAGCGGCCTCGTCTCCCTGCCCGAGGCGCTGTCTCGTGCAGTCCCGAACCTGCTGTGCTCGTTGCACGCTGCCGGCGTGCGTCCTCCGGAGCCGATCCTCTACGAGGGCCCAGTCGCCCACCTCGCAGGCCTCGGCGCGCGCAGCGTGCACCTCGAGAGACCCGGCCGCGCCGTGCTCCTCGACGCGGCCGGTCTGTCCGTCGAGCTCGCCGACGGCGCCCATGTCGACGTCGAGCAACTCCCCTCGCTGCCGTCTTCTCACCCACTCCCCGGGACGGGCGTCGCCCTCTGCCTGGACGACACGAACCCGTTGTCCCACCTCGAGGACCACCCCGACAAGGCAGGCAACGCAGTGGATCTGGGCGGGCATTCCCTCGACGAGTGGACCCGCGAGCTGGGCAAGGCCTTCGACGTCATCAAGTCTGGGCTGCCCCACTGGTTCGACGAGCTGCCCCAGAGCCTGTGCCGACTCCTCCCGGTGGGCTACGAGCCCGAGCGTCACCTCTCAGCCAGCTACGGCGACGCTCCGGGCATTGCGTACCTGACCCTGCACCCCAGCGGGCTGACCCTCGCGGAGGCCGTCGTACACGAGACGCAGCACGGCAAGCTGAACCTGCTCCTGTGGCTTGACGAAGTCCTCGAGAACGGCCGCACCGACTGGGCCACCTCTCCGGTACGGCCGGACCTGCGCCCCCTGATGGGCGTGCTGCTCGCGGTGCATGCGTTCATTCCGGTGGCCGCACTCCACGCCCGCCTCCTCGCCGCGGGACACCCCCTCGCCGCCGGCCCCAGCTTCGAGCGACGCCGCACCGAGGTGCTCTCAGGCAACGAAGGCGGCCTCGCAGTGCTTCGAACCAAGGCCCGCCCAACGCGGGTCGGCGCGCGCCTCCTGGAGGCCCTGGAGGCCTTGCACGCCGCAACCCTGACCGGGGTCCCGGCTCTCCCCGAGGCAACCCGCGCACTGCCGCCGGGATAGTGGACGGGCCCGAGAGCCGGTTGACACCCCTCCAAAAGGGAACCCAATGATGAGCGGCAACGGATCTGAGGGGGTCGAGTGACCAACGAGAAGCGAGCGTTCGAGCGCAAGCAACTGCGCCTGGAGCTGAACTACCGACACGCCGATGGCGGCAACTTCCTCTTTGAGCGCAGCACGAACATCAGCGATGGCGGAATCTTCATCGAGACCGCCCACCCGCTCCCCACGGGGGCGACGTTGGTGATTCGCTTCACTCCCCCCGGGGGCGACGAGATTGAGGTCGACGGCCGGGTGGCCTGGGTCAATCTGGTGCGCACGGGGGACGAAAACCCCAACCCCGGGATGGGCATCCGCTGGGTGGACCTCACTCCAGAGCAGCGCGAGATCATCGGCTCGATCGTCAAGACCGTCGCGATTCTGGGCTGAGCGCGGAGCGCCTACTCCAGCACGTGACCGACGAGGTCGTAGCCAGCGATGTCGGTGATCTCCACCTTGACGATGTCGCCGAAGGCGGCCCGTCCCGCGTCGTTGATCAGGACCCGGCCATCGATCTCGGGCGCCTGACGCGGCGTGCGGCCCACCCACAGCAGCTCGGTCTCGGGATGCATGCCCTCGACGAGCACGTCGGTGACGCGCCCCAGCTGGTCGGTGTTGTTCTCCAGGTGCAGCTCCTGCTGGAGCGTCATCAGCCGATCGCGGCGTTCCTGGCGGACCTCTTCCGGCACCTGGTTCGGAAGGTGCGCCGCCGGCGTCTCGTCCTGGGGTGAGAAGGTAAACACTCCGGCGTTGTCGAAGCGCTGCTCCTCGACGAACTCCATGAGCTCCTCGAAGTGCCCCTCGGTCTCGCCGGGGAAGCCCACGATGAAGCCAGTCCGGATGGCGACGTCGGGGATGCGGGTCCTCAGCTTGGTGAGCAGCTTGCGGGTGCGGTCGCTGCTCACTCCCCGGCGCATGGCCTTGAGGATGGGGTTGCTGATGTGCTGGAGCGGCATGTCGATGTACGGCACGACCTTGTCGAGATCGACGAACGCATCGATGAGGTCATCCTTGAACTTCGCCGGGTAGCTGTAGAGCAGCCGAATCCACTCGATGCCATCCACCCCGTTGAGCGCCCGCAGCAAGTCGGGCAGGCGATCGGGGCCGATGTCCCGCCCCCAGGAGTTGCTGTCCTGACCGACCAGGTTCAGCTCCTTGACGCCCCGGGCAGCGAGAGCACGAGCCTCGTCCACGATGACGTCCATGGAGCGACTCATCAGGTCCCCGCGAAGCTGCGGGATGATGCAGAAGGTGCAGCGCTGAGGGCAGCCTTCGAGGATCTTCACGTAGGCCGACCACGCAGTGAGCGTGTTGACTCGCGCCTCCGCTCCCTGCACGTAGACCGGCTCGCCGACGATGTCGCGAGGGACGTCGCCGCGCGCCACCACCTCGAGGATGCGGTGGTAGTCACCGGTCCCCACAAAGGCGTCCACCTCGGGGAGCTCGTCCTTGAGCGCGTCGTGGTGCCGCTGCGCCATGCACCCACTGACGACGAGCTTGCGCGCGCTCCCGCCCTTCCGAAGGGCCGCCATCTCGAGCACCGTCTCGACGGACTCGGTGGTGGCCGCGTCGATGAACGTGCAGGTGTTCACGACAATGACGTCCGCGCCCTCGGGGGAGTCCGAGAGCTCGTAGCCCGCGCCTCCCAGCCGAGCGAGCATGACCTCGCTGTCGGTTCGGTTCTTGGGGCATCCGAGGCTCACGAAGTGCACCCGCTGGCCATCGCCGCGGAGCTCATCGGGGAGCGTGGGAAGCGGCGCAGGGCCGGGCTGAATAATGGGGAGTCGCGAACTCATCGGCGCGGAGGGTTGTTCAGCGCCGGGGTTACGTCAAGGACGGCGTGTCGCGCCATCCCTCCCTGCTCAGTCCCCCTGGACGGTGCGCCAGCCCTCGCGGTCGGTGTAGACGAAGTCCGCGTCGGGTAGGTCGTCGGGCGTGGTGACGTTCGTGAGCACCATGTCCGTGCGGTCCCCGAAGGGGGTCAGCATCGCCACCCCAGCCACACGATGCGTCTCCGCGTCGAGATACACCCGCAGCGACTCCACCGAGCCGTCTGCCTCGAGCGGGGTCATCTTGAGGGCGATGGCGCCCGGAACCGGGGACTTCGCCTCGGTGTCCATGGCGACCCGGAACTGCTTGCGAGGGTCCGCGCTCCCCGTGAGGAAGCCATAGTAGGTCTGGAGCATCTCGCTCACCGTGCGAAACACCGTGGCCTTCTTGTCCTCCTCGTCGAGGATCCAAAGCGTCGTCCCGTCCGAGAGCCACTGGGTCTTCGTGGGCGCAATGAAGTCCCACCGCATCTTGCCGGGAGCCTCCATGGCGATGGTCCCGGTCTGGACGACGGGCTCGAAGTAGGACATGCCCGTCGTGGTCTGGGTGAAGGACGCAGAGATGGCCTTCATGCCCTTGTGAGCTTCGGCCATCTTCGTGAGAGTCGCGTCCACCGTGAGGGCAGCGGGCTTCGCGTCGTCGGCGAGAGAGAGGCCCGGCAACAGTGCGAGGGCCAGGCCAAGGAGGAGAGCGCGCATCAGAGGGGGTTGGCGAAGACCTGGCGCGGCTTGGCGCCGTTGGCGGGGCCGATCACACCGTTGCGCTCCATGGAGTCCATGATCCGCGCAGCCCGGTTGTAGCCGAGCCCCAGCTTGCGCTGGAGCAGGGAGGTGCTCGCCTTGCCCATCTGGGCGACACATGCCACCGCTTTGTCGTACATCGCGTCCAACTCCTCGTCCGGTCCGTCGCCGTCCTCGTCCTCTTCTCCCCCCGCCAGCACCTGCTCAACGTATCGGGGAGTGCCCTGGGACTTGAGGTGGGCGACGATCTCTTCCACTTCCTCGTCTGAGACGAAGGCACCGTGGATTCTCTTCAGATCAGAAGAACCCGGGGGCAGGAAAAGACCATCCCCCATCCCGAGAAGATTCTCGGCGCCATTGGCGTCGAGCACGGTGCGGGAGTCGACCTTGCTACTGACCTTGAAGGACAGCCGCGTGGGAAAGTTGGCCTTGATGAGACCGGTGATGACGTCCACGGAGGGACGCTGGGTGGCGAGCAGCATGTGGATGCCGGCGGCGCGCGCCATCTGGGCGAGTCGGACGATGGATTCTTCGACTTCCTTGCGCGCGACCATCATGAGGTCGGCGAGCTCGTCGATGACGATGACGATGTAGGGCATCTTCTCGGGAGGACCGATCGGCTCGCCTCCTCGGCTCTTGAAGCAGACGTTGTCGGAGCCCTTCTCACGTCCGCAGTCGGGCCGGGGAGTGTCCTTGCCCGCGAGCACGTCCTCCTGCCACTGAGCCCAGTCCTTCGTGAGGCCCTCTGCCTTCTCGTTGTATCCGATGATGTTCCGCACGTTCATGGCGGCGAGGACCTTGTACCGACGCGTCATCTCCTCGACGGCCCAGCGCAGCGCGACGGCCGCCTTCTTCGGCGAGGTGACCACCGGGACGAGGAGGTGGGGGATCCCGTCGTAGATGCTGAACTCCAGCATCTTCGGGTCCACGAGGATCATGCGGAGCTCATCGGGCGTCTTGCTGTAGAGCAGCGAGAGGATGAACGAGTTCACGCAGACGGACTTGCCGGACCCGGTGGTGCCCGCCACGAGGATGTGGGGCATCTTCGCCCAGTCCGAGGTGACCGGCTGGGCGTCGATGGCCTTGCCGATGGCCAGGGGCAAGCGAAGCTTCGGGTTGCGGAACTCGTTGCTCGCCAGGATCTCCTTGAGATAGATGATCTCGCGGGTCTTGCTCGGGATCTCGATGCCCACGGCGCCCTTGCCCGGAATCGGCGCCACGATGCGCACTCGCGTGGCCCGCAGAGCCATGGCGAGATCGTTCTCCAGGTTCGCGATGCGGCTCACCTTGATCCCGGGGGCGGGCTCGAACTCGAACATCGTGACGACGGGGCCCGGCAGGATGTCGGTGACGCGTCCCTTGACGTTGTAGTGACCCAGGGTCTCCTCGAGACGCGCGGCCTGGGCCTCCAGGTCGCCTTCGTCGATCTCGCGGGAGCCGCGGGGAGGCGACTTCAGCAGAGACATGGCCGGGAGCTCGAAGGGACCGGAGGAGGTGTCGGGCCGGCGAATCCGGCGGCGACTGGCCTCATCCGCGGAGGAGTCCCTCGGGCGGGAGATGCTGGGCTTGAGCTGCGGAGCAGGCTCAGCCTTGCGGGCTGGGGCCGCGGGGACAGGAGCCGGGGCAGCGCCGGATGCTGCCTGCTCAGCGGGGGGAGCGAGCTGAGCCGCTGACGCTGGAGCTGGAGCTGCGCCGCGGCGACGAATCTCCGCGTGCACGATGCCCATGCCGGTAGCGCCCCGCAGGGAGTCCACCCGATAGGCGGAGTCCTCGTTCGGTTCCGGCGCCCTGGCTGCGACCGCGCTGGTGTTCAGCACGGGCAACTCGGCACCGTCCTGGGTCGGGATCGGCGCGATGACCGGGGGCGGGGTGAGGCCCGGAGGCTCAGGGACGGCCGCCGGGGGAGGCGTGGGCTGCATCGCGGTGGGGATGCGCACCCGAGACCGGCGAGGGGCCGCTGCCTCGGCGGACTCGGTGACAGGCGGCGTCACCGGGGGGGCGGCAAACAACGAGGAACGCCGGGGAGCGCGCTCGTCCACCAGCGCCTGTGGCGCGGGGACCACGACGGACGGATCCAGCTCGAGCTCCGGCAGCTCCCGGTCGTCCTCTCGCTCCACATGAGCAGGCGCCCCGAGCAGACGCTCCTCTTCGAGGATCGCGATGCGCTCCTCTCGGGCGAAGCGGCGCTCCTCGCGAGCGAGGGCACGCGACTCCGACAGTTCGTCCAGCCAACGCAGCAACCAGCCGCGGGCGGAGCCGAGGCCGCCCTGGACCCCCCGCTTCGCCCCGCGCACTCCGGCGCCGGCCACTCCGACGATGGGCTTCGCGCCCGCTTGGGCACCGCGACCAAGACCGCGAGCGACGGTGCTCATGCGCATGCCGAAGGCGAGGCGCGCGCCGATGAGCAGGGTGGTCGTGCCGACGATGCCCGACCCCAGGGTGGAGACCGTGCGCAAGCCGAGAGCAGCCAGAAGCTCGCCGAGCCCACCGCCCCCGGTAATGCGGGCGCCCCGGAACGGCACATCGGGGAACGCCAGCTGCACGAGCAGCGCGAGCGAGCCGAGCACAAGGGCGAACCCACAAGCCTGGAGCCAGCGGTTCGATGGACGCTCTCGGCCGAAGATGGCGAGGGCCGCGAGCAACAAGAGGGGCGGCAGCGCGAAGGCGGTGAGACCGAGCAGGCCCACCGTTGCATCGGCGAGGGTCGCGCCGAGGGGTCCGATCCAGTTGTGAATCGTCTCGGCGCCCGCATCTCCCCACTGGCCCACGAGTCGGTCGCGGGGATGGAAGCTGAGCAGACTGAGGAGGAAGAGCGCCGAGGCGGCGAGGGCGACGAGGCCGCCAATCTCCCGCGTCGCGGACACGCCCATGGCGCGGATGGACATCAGCCGGCTTCGGCTTCGCCCTTCATCGTCCCGCGCGAGGACCGAACTCCCACGGCGCACCCGCACCGGCTTCTTGGCCTTTGCCTGGATGCGCTTGTCACTCCGGCGGGTCTTGCCCTTCCGAGGTCGGATTTCCGTTGGCTCCATCGCGAGTTCCGTCAGGCTGGTGTGCGTCGAGTTCGGCGTAACTTACCATGCCGTCCAGGTGCAGCAGCCGGGCCAAGCACGGCGGCTTGCTGCCCACCTCGCGCCTCACGATCGAGCGCAGGGTCAGACGCGCCTTCTCGCTCGCCTCTCCCTCGTCGTCGATGGGGTCCCACAGGCTCAGCTTGCGGTGCATCGTCAGGCCCAACCGGCGTTCCAGCGACGACGTCTCAACGACCGCCACGAGCCCCAGGGCGTGGACGACGGGGGTGCCGGCCACGCGGCCGTCGCGCCAGGGGACCACCACGGTCGCGGCGCCCGACTGGCCTGCCTTTCGTCGGGTGGAGAGCGCCGGGTCCCGGGCGGGAAACACGGCGCCTCCGTAGGCCACCCACTGCTGGGTGGTCTTCGCTTCTCCATGGGTGACGACATCGGTGGACACATCCAGCTCCAGCGTCTGCCCGGTGCGGAGGGAGAGGAGTCGTTCCGGCCCCACCCTCCGTGCGAGCGCGCTCTGGTGCTGGATCAGGTGCCAGGGCTCCCCGTGAATCGGCAGCACAAAGCGTGGCTGGACAAGGTCGAGCCACTCCCCCACCTCGTCACTGTGCCCGTGGCCCGAGGTGTGGAGACCGTGGCTCCCTTCACCCCAGGGCGGCACGACCGTCACCCCGGCCTCCGCGAAGCGGTTCACCAGTCCACCGACGGTGCGTTCCCCGCCGGGGATCACCCGCGCGCTCCAGATGACCATGTCGCCCTTTCCCAGGGTGAGGCGCGAGTCCTCGCCGCGCGCGATGCGAGCGAGGGGCGCGCGCCACTCACCCTGGCTGCCGGTCACGAGGACCAGGAGCTTGCTCTTCGGCGTCTCCTCGATGGCATCGATGGACAGGAGCTCGCCGGACCGCACGGGCAACAGGCCGGCCTCGATGGCGGCGCGGGCCGTCTCCTCCGCCGAGCGTCCGTAGATGGCGAAGCGGCGACCGGTGGCCCGGGCGACCTGGAGGCAGCCCAACATCCTCTCGACGTGGGAGCTGAACGTCGTGACGATGACGGCGCCTGTTGCCTTCTCCGCCACCTCGGTCAGTCGAGCGACGACGTCTCGCTCGGGCAGGGTGCGCCCCGGCTTCGCGCCGCTGGTGGAGTCCACGAGAGCGAGGTCGACGCCCCCATCTCCGATGGCCTTCAGCCCTGCGGCGTCGGTCGGGGGGCCCAGCAGGGGGTCGACCTGCATCCTGAAGTCGCCGGAGTGCACCACGGTCCCACCGGGACCTCGCATCGCGAGCGAGCACGCTTCGGGGAGAGAGTGGGTGACGCGCAGCCAGGTGAGCTCGGTCTCGCCGACGGTGATGGTCTCGCCGGGGTGAACGAGGCGTCGCTCCAGCGGGGCGGAACCCTTGGGCGCGTCGCGGTCGAACCGGCGGCGCAGGAGGGTCATCGTCCACGGGGTCGCATAGACCGGAAGTCCCGGGAGCGCCGCGAGGAGATCGGGCACCGCGCCTAGATGGTCGAGGTGTCCGTGGGTCAGGAGCAGACCCCGCAGACGCCCCTCCTTCGCCCGCTGAAGCGCCGGCTCGAACGACGGGAGGATGCGGTCGATCCCCGGGTCCGAGGGCGGCGGAAACAGGATTCCGCAGTCCACGAGAAAGGAGTCTGGACCGTTGTCGACCACCATGTGGTGGTGACCCATCTGGCCGAGCCCCCCGACAGGCTCGATACGAAGCGGGGCGCCCATCGGAGGGGCGGGCGTGCTGCTCACGAGAGAAGCGAGATCGGGGCCCCGTCACTGTCCATCGATTGCTGACCGGCCTGGAGAATGCGCACGACGTCGCGTCCTTGGGTACCGGGGGTGTCGGGCGTGCGGCCCTCCCGGATGCAGTCGACGAAGTGCTGACACTCCAGCAGGAGGGGCTCAGTGCCCTGGATCGAGGGGATCCAGATGTCTCCCTGCCGCAGCGTGATGAGGTCGGCGTAGGTCTGGTAGTCGACGGTGCGCTCTGCGCCCTTGTCGTACACCCGCACCTTCTCGCGGGGCGCGGTGTCATCGAAGGTCACCATGCGACGCGAGCCGACGAGGGTCAGCAGCCGGGACTTGTGCGGGTCGAGCCACGAGGTATGCACCTCTGCCATCTGACCGCCCTCGAACTTCACGTTGGCGAAGACCACGTCCTCGATCTCCGGCCTCAGGTACGCGGCCCCACGGGCGCTGATGGTCACCGGGGAGGAGTCGAGCAGGTGCAGGATGATCGAGAGGTCGTGAGGCGCCAGGGACCACCAGGCGGACTCGTCGGAGCGGACGACTCCAAGGTTCACGCGCTGGCAGTACAGGTAGTGGAGGTCTCCGATCTCCCCACTCTGGATCTGGTCTTTGATCCATCGAATTGCGGGGTGGTGGATCATCAGGTGCCCGACCATCAGCGTCAGGCCGCGCTCCTCCGCGAGGTCGACCAGCTCGTCGGCGTGGGCACCCTCCAAGGTGAGCGGCTTCTCCACAAACACGTGCTTGCCGGCCTGCAGGGCCGCCAGAGTCAGCTCGTAGTGGCTCGCTGCTGGGGTGCAGACCGCCACGGCGTCTACATCCGAGCTGCTCAGCATCGCCTCGTAGTCGGCGGTCACCTGGGCGTTGGGGGCCAAGGTGCGTGCCCGATCTCGGTTCGTCTCGGAGAGGTCCGCGACCCAGCGCAACTCCGCCCGCTTGAGACGGGTGAAGTTCCGAACGATGTTCTTGCCCCAGTAGCCGGCGCCAACGACGCCGAGACCGAGAGTTTCCAGCGAGCTCATGCAGAGGTCTCCAAGACGAGGTCGACCCCTTGCATCGCATAGCGGTCCGCGCAGGACGCGCACTCCGCAGCGCCCGAGACGAGGTTCAGGCGCTCGCCGCAGCGGCACACCCAGCCCAGCTGCCGGGCCGGAATTCCGACCACGAGGGCGTGGGCCGGGACCCTCGAGGTCACGACGGCGCCAGCACCGACCATGCAGTACGCGCCGAGGTCGTTGCCGCAGACGATGGTGGAGTTCGCACCCACCGTGGAGCCGGTGCCCACCCTGGTGGGCATGAACTCCGTCTTCCGCTCCACGTGGGCCCGCGGGTTGATGACATTCGTGAACACGCAGCTCGGCCCCAGGAACACGTCGTCCTCGATGACGACTCCCTTGTAGACCGAGACGTTGTTCTGGATCTTCACCCCGTCGCCGATGCGCACATTGCCGTCGATGTTGACGTTCTGTCCCAAGATGCAGCGCTCACCGAGGGTCGAGCCCCCCTGCACGTGGCAGAAGAACCAGATCTTCGTTCCCGCGCCGATCTCCACGTCGTCGTCGATGTACGAACTCTCGTGGACGAAGTAGTCGTTCATGCCTTCTCCGGCCCCCCGGTGGGCTCGAGCATCGACCGGAGGCCCGCGCCGAGCGGCATGGTGGCACTCCAGTCCAGGGTCTGTCGGATCGCCGACAGATCCGCACAGCTGTGAAGGATGTCCCCGTCGCGGGCGGGTCCGTGCGCGGCGGGTAGGTCCACTCCGAAGACCGAGGCGATCTCACTCCAGAGTTCCAGGAGGGTCACGGCGCGTCCGGTGCCGACGTTGAAGGGCCCCGCCGACCCACCCTCCCCGACCCTCTCGGCCAGCAGGATCAACGCGGCCACGACGTCGTCCACGTGCACGAAGTCGCGGGTCTGGAGCCCGTCGCCAAAGATCGTCGGCGCCTCACCCCGGCGGGCAGCCGCAGCGAAGGCGGCGATCACCGCGGCGTAGGCACCGCCGGAGTCCTGCCCGGGGCCGTAGACATTGAAGAGACGCACCGCGCCAAAGCCTGCATGGTCGTCAGCCCAGGCGTAGCCGAGCGTCTCTCCGCGCGCCTTCGAGTCTGCGTAGGGCGAGAGCGCCTGAAGCGGGCTCGTCTCACCCACCGGCAGCTGCGCGGGATCGCCGTAGACGGCGCACGAGGAGGTGAACACCACGCTGCGTGCGCCCGCGCTCCTCGATGCTTCGAGCACCTTCTGCATCCCGACGATGTTGATGCGCTCCGTGCGCTCGGGGTTCACCACGCTCTCGGGGACCGAAACCTGAGCCGCGAGGTGGAACACAGCCTCGGCGCCCGCAGCGGCCGCGCGCAGCACCTCGTCATCGAGGATCGAGCCCTCGATGAACCGGAGCCCGTCGTGCACCCGAGGGAGAGCGTCGCGACTGCCAGTCGACAGGTCGTCCAGCACCACCACCGACCAACCCCGAGCGAGCAGGGCACGCACGAGACTGCTGCCGATGAAGCCTGCGCCGCCGGTCACCAGAGCGCCGCGCGACGGAGCCGCGGTCGTACTCATGAGAAGCTCGAGGGGTCTGGGGCTACTTGAAGCCCAGCGTGAAGCCGAGCGTGACGGTGTTGTCGATGTACTCACCGACGTCCGTGCTGGACGGGTTCACGGCACTGAAGCGGTACCCGGCCTCCACGTGGAAGAACTCCGCGACCATGATGTCGAGGCCGAGCCCGGCGGTCCACTGATGCTCAGTACGCGTCGTGTGGCCAGCAAGGTTTCGGTAGTTCCAGGAGAAGTCGAAGTTCGCGGAGAGACGCTGGAAGAAGAGCCCCTGGTACTTGAAGTACGCCTGGGTGTTCTCAATGCGGCTCGCGTAGTACGCGAAGGTGTAGTCACGGGAAAACCCGAAAGCGAGTCGCTGCGTCGTGACGGGCCGGATGGCGAACTCGACGCGCCCAAGGATGCCCTCGGGGCCCGTGAGGGACGGAGTCGCCGCCGCCGGGTCGAAGTAGACCCCGCCGTAACCGACCTGAGCCAGGAGCGACAGCTTCCGCGTGATGTCGCCCTTGATGCCGAACCAGACCCGCCAGAACCAGGCTGGATCCTGCTGGCTCGAGGCGGACTGACCGCCGTCGACCCGGCCCCACATGATGCGCCCGAACTCGCCCTCGAAGAGGAGGTGGCTTCGGGGGAAGAACTTCCAGTCGAGTCCCGCCCCACCGGCCAACTCATGGCGATTGCCCAGCTGCACGGGGTTCAGGGTGACCAGGACGGGGGAGAAGTAGGCGCGGTTCCAGTTCCAACGCGCGTTCACGTTGATCTGGAACGCCTTCGTCGGCCGGAAGTGCAGCCCGATGGGCACGTTGGCACCGAGGTTCTGCTCGGTGCCATCACCAAAACCACGAGTCGCCGGCGCGTTGAAGACTTCGGGGTTGGTGCTGAACCCGACCTTGCTCCGCCGCCCCGCGTCGATTCCAGCGGCGACTCCGAAGTCGGTGACGCGTCGGAAGACGTTGTGGTTGGTGCCGCCGAGATTGAAGTACGTGAAGAAGCGGTAGTAGGTGTCGAGCGTGAACCGGAAGTCGTCTCCCGGATACACGATCCCGAAGTACGGCTTCACCCACAGGCCGAAGTCCGGCTGCGGGTTGGTGGCATCTCGATAGACGTTGGTGTCGAAGATCGCGCTGACGTTGACGCCAGGCTTCGCCACGAGGGGACCAAGCGGAAGACCGCTCTCCGACGCAACAGCAGGCCGAACCAGGAGCATGGCGAGTGCCATCCCCACGATCCACGCGCACCCTGTGAGTGGCGCTCGATGCTTCACCGCTACCGTTCTCCGCTTCCGCCAGCCACGTCTGTCACCGCTCGTGCTCGAGTCCCGCTCAGGAGTACCCCCGAGGCGAACGAGCCACCGTTATCCATCATTCGAAGCTTTGAATCAAGCAAGGGGAGCGATTGGATCAATCGCGCTGCGACGCTTCTTCCGTCCGGGTACTCCCGTCCGGTGAGGCCCCGAAGTTGTCGTCACCGCGGTCGGAGCTGTCTCCGCCGCTCACCGTCACCGACATCGAAGACCCCTCGCCAAGATCCTTCGCCCCCTTACAACTGTTGGCCCGGCTGATCGCCGAGTCGACGTTGGTCTCGAGGGGAATGATCTTCTGCTTCTCGATGTCGACCTGATCGTTGTTCTGATTGTTGTTTGCCGCGTCGATGTTGGCCTTGATCCCGTCCGCGTCCGTCTTGTACGTGGTGAGAAGGCCCTTCTCGGTGTTCAGGCAGTTGAGCTTGGTCGGATCCGACGACCCGGCGATCATCCCGTCGATCTCGCCGAGAGCATTGTCGATCTTCCCGACAAGGCCGCTCGCGGGATTCTCGGTACCTGAGGCCGCACCATGGGCAACCCCGGCGATCGCAAGCGAGCCGCAAAGCAGAGCTAGGGTCGTCAATCGACCAATCATGGGCCGCATCACTCACACTCCTACAAGTCGGGAACAGTCTTAGAGTATCGGGCTTCTATGCCCCATTTGTCAATGCGCGACGACGCACCTGCGAGTACCTCATCGGCTGTTTCAGGCCGGACTGCATGCGAGCCGGCCTGTCCCATGAGAATGAAGGTCCAAGAGCCTCGCCGGACCCAGGCACAACCGTGCCCGGCCCACGCAGACTGATCTCATCTCGGATGGAGGAGGGCGGTGCGCGAGACCCGCGGCGCCCAGATGCCTACTGGCTCGAGAAGACCCAGTTGTACCCGTCGACCTCGATGTCGTCCTCGGGAGCGGGGAACTTGATCCGCTTCAGCTCCTTGGCAATGCACTGCCCGAGCGCGGCATTCCCGGTGGAGTTCCCGACGATGTCGACGTCGCTCGGAGAGCCGCTGGGGGTGATGATCCAGTAGGCCGTCACCTTGCCGCCGAGGTCGGGGTTCGACTTCAGTTCCTTCTCGTAGCAGGCCCGGATCCGCGCGTTGTAGCGCTTCATCGTGGACCGGACGGAGGCTGCGTCCTCGCTGCTGCCGATGTCCACGGACCCCGTATCCATCACGGCCTTGGGAGCCTTCGCTTCCTTGACGACCGCGCCGCCCTTGTCGCCGCCGGCGCCGCCGAGGTCACCGATGCCTGCCGCCCCGTCGCCACCGCCACCGCCACGGAGACCAGCCTGGTCCACGTCACGACGTCCAATCACCACGCCAGAGCTGTTGGCCAGCGCTTCGCCGACATCGTCCGCGAGTCCGCTGCCGTCACTGAGGAGGTCTGCGACCGCACCTTCTCGGGAGGAGTCCCCCGCAGTACCGATGAGCGCGAGAAGCCCCTTGCTCGCCGCCTCTTCTTCGAGACGTGCGCGCTTCTCTTCGGGGCTCTCCTGAGGCTCTTCCGGCTCGTCGGAGCCCGCAGGCTCCTCCGCAGGCTCTTCGACAGGCGCGGGGGTCTCGGCCTCCTTCTCAACCACTTCGTCCGACTCGCCTTCGACGTTCTCGTCGACGGGCTTCGGCTCCTCCTCGGGAGGAAGCAGCATCTTGACGAAGCGATCGGGCAGGTCCTCGAGCCGCACCTTCTTTGGCGGCGGTTGAGACTCGATCCAGATCACGACTGCGGTGTGGAGGAGCGCCGAAAACAGCACGATGGCGAAGAACAGCCAGTCGACGTCCTCCCACCGGAAGGCGCGGAAGTCGCCACCCCGGGCACGCATCGGCTGCGGCGGGGGTGCAACGAACTGGAACAGGAAGGTGTACTCGCCGACGTAGACCTTGCCGCGATTCGTCGGCCCGAGTGTGAGCTCGAACCAACTCCCCTTCTTCTTCGCCTGGCCCTTCTGGGCCAACGAAGCGAGGGTGACGACCTTGTCGCCTACCGCCACCTTGCCGTGCATCTCTCCCGTGAACTGAAGGGCGTACCCCCCGGTCCGGGGCGAGAAGATCTCGAAGCGCCGTGCAGGCAGCTTCGCTTCGGAGATGACGACGGTGCAGCGCGGATGAGAACCGACGGTCACTGATTGACCCGCCGGAATCAGGCGCTCTTCGACGATTCGCCCCGAGTGAATGATGCCGAGGCGAAGGATCTTTGGCTGCGGTGCACGTCCTGCTCCAGAGCGCGAGGCTCCAGAACTTCTACGTGGTCGCTGCGCTGGCTGTGCGCCCATTCAGGTCCTCTCGCTGAGGCCCGTCCCGTCAACACGACGGAGCGGGGTCTCTTCCGGCACGGGTCTCGTGACCTACGTCGTCTATTCGGACTTGTAGACGACGAACTTGAATTCTGCGAACTGCGCCTGTCCTGCGGTGTACATCACCTCACGGACGAGACTGAAGGGGATCTCCCGGTCGCACTGCAGAAGAATTCGCCCCTTGAACTTGTTCGCGGGGTTCCGCTCTGCCAGCGCCTTCGCCTCGTCTGCCTTCTCCTTGAGTGTATCAAACAGAGGCGAGATCAGGGTTCCGCGCTTGTACTCCTCGCCGACGATCCCACCGGAGACGTCCACGACCTTCACACCATCGACGGTGATGTTCACCTTGCTGACCACGGCGTTCACCGCGAGCTCCGGCGGCTTTTGAGCCGAAGAGCTGGGCAGGCGCAGGTCATCAGACGGCGCAATCTGGATGTCCTCAGTCGAATACGACTTCAGGAGGAACACCAGAATGATGGTCATGATGTCCATCAAGCTGGTGATGTTCAGCTTTGCTTCTGCGGGTGGCTCGCGACGCTTGCTCATCGTTCGTTTCCTCGCCGATCTCTACTTCGCGCCGCCGGCGACGACGACGTTGGGGAAGAGAAGCTCGCGCTCCGTCGCACCCTCGGGCTTGTGGTCTCGCGTGTGGTCCATCACCCCAACCAGCACGTGGTAGGCGATGTCCGCATTGGGCGCGATGATCACGTTCTCCTCATCGGGGTACTCGTCCTTCACCTGAACGACGAGCTCCTTGAGGGCCTTGAAATCATGGCAGGGGGTCTCGTGCTGGCACTCGGGAGCGCCGCCACACTGCGCCTTGCGGCAGTACGCGTCGTCCGAGGTCAGCCCCACCGTCGGAGCGTTGGACTTTTCAGCCACCGCTCCAGGACCGCCTTCGCCACCACCGAGGACCGCAGCGGATCCTGCGACCGTGAATCCCTCTGCCGTGATTCCGACAGTGAGGTTCAGGGGCGGCTTGTCGTCCTTCTTGTCCACATTCGTCTGCGGGGCACCGATGGCCGGCAGCGACGAGTCGATCACCGCGAGGGTCACGAACTGCGCAGAGGCGAGAAGGAACGGAATCAGCAGCGTCATGAGGTTCATGAACGGCAGCAGATTCAGCTCAATGTCTTCTTGACCGCCCGAGTTGCGGCGTCGACCAGATGGCTTGTAGCTCATCATCTCTCCGGGTGTGGAACGAGCAGGCTCCTGCTCATGACAGGAGCCTGCTCCGGAGGTTCCCGCGAAAGTTCAGCAACCGCTTAGGAAGCGGCGCCTTCTTCCTTGAGCGCACCGCGGTTGCGAGCGGCCAGCAAGTTGATCAGCTTGACGCTGTACTGGTCGATCTCGTCGATGAGCTTGCGGGTGCGGTTCTCGATGACCGAGTGGCAGATCATCACCGGGATGGCGACGACCAGGCCGAACGCCGTGGTGTACATGGCGACCGAGATACCGGAGGCCAGCATGGTCTGCTTGGTCTCGGGGGAGGCAGCAGCAACCGCCTTGAACGCCTGGACGAGACCGGAAATGGTCCCGAGCAGTCCGAGCAGGGTGGCGACGTTTGCCCACATGCCGAGGTAGGCAGTGCGCTTCTGCAGCATCGGGACCACCTCGAGGGTGGCCTCCTCAACCGCAGTGGTGATGTCTTCGGTGCGTCGGTTGGCGCGGGTAAGCCCGGCCTTGAGCACCTTGGTGAGGGCAGCGTTGCTCTCCGCGTTGCACAGCTTGATGGCGCGGTCGATGTTGTTGGCCATGATCAGCTTCTGAACTTGGGCCATGAACGCAGCGCCGTTCAAGTTGTAGCGGAAGAGAATCATGTACCCACGCTCGATCACGGTCGCCATAGCGATGACCGAGACGACGAGGATGATGTACATGAAGGGTCCGCCGTCGCGGAAGAAGTTGAGGACGAACGACATCTCTACAGGACCTCCGATGGCACGAGCGCCGATTTCGACGCATTGAGTCCGCGAGGGATGTCTCTCACGGACTCGGGAATCTCACTTGCGGCTGAGGGCTGTTCCCTAGAACGGGGCCTTCTCTACCGACTTCACAATTTTGGGGATGAAGCTCTCTTTTAGCTGAAGCGTCTCGAGATCTTCCTGTTCTTGCCTGGTGATGATGTAGCCGACTTCGGGCTTATGGACATAGCCCTCAATCGTGTCTGCTTCTTCTTCACCGAACGTGATCTTTTTTCGACGCCCCTGTGCGTCTGCGTCCGCAGGGTACACAGGCAGTGCCATCAAGCCAAGAAGGAGGCCTACGATGAGCTTCGCGAAGAACGGAGGAACGTAAGTGTTCGTTTTCATTGCCGATTCTTCCACGTGTCGAATTATAGGGCGCCGGAAGTCAACCTAGCAAGCTGAGCAACCGGGTCTACTGACCCTCAGCGCCGCCCGAGGTTCCCGAGTTTTGCGTTTCCGCAGCCTTTGCTGCTTCCGCCGCCTTTCGAGCCTTTTCGGCCGCGCGTGCCTTCTTCTTCGCCTCGCGGTCCGCCTTCTTGCGAATGCGCTCCTTCGCGCGCTCCGCCTCCGTGATGTAGGAGTGCACCGGATCGTCGTCAGCGATCACTCCTCCATCTTTGAGCCGCTCTGCCTTGTACTTGTTGTACGTCGTGAGGGCGGAGCTGTAGTCCTTGTCGAAGTCGGCCTGGAGGATCCCGAGGTTGAGCATGGCCGCGAGGGCGTGCTCGCTTCCTCCAATGACAACCTCGTCGTAGAGACGCCGCGCGTTCTCGACATCGCCGGTCCCCCGGTATGCGACTCCGAGATCCAACTTGATCGCGTCGCTCCCCGGCAGAGTGCGGTGCGCCTGCTCCAGCAGGGCCCTCGCCCCCTCGAAGTCGTAGTTCTTCAGCTTGATGTACGCCAGGTTCACCATCGCGCCCACATGATCGGGGTCGAGGGCGCGGGCTGCGTTGAACCGCTCCTCGGCGGCGTATTCCTTGCCCATCCGGAAGAAGACCAAGCCCATGTTCGCCTGGATTGAGGCGCTGTCACCGCCACCGGGCACCGATGCCTCCGCCTTCAAGAAGACGAAGCGAGCGAGCTCGAGTTGACCCTGGTCGAGGTAGCAGAGCCCCAGCGTGTTGTAGGCGTCGAGGCTGTTGCTGTTGATCCGAAGGATCCCCTTGGCCTTGTCGAGGGCCTTCTGGGTGCGTCCCTGCTTCCGCAGGATCCTCGCCACTCCGTTGAGCAGTTCGACGTTGTCCTTGTCCTTGGCGAGTCCGAGTTCGAAGGTCCTCGCGGCCCCCGCGAACTCACCAGCGCGCTCCATCGTGAGTCCGAGGGCCAGGTAGGCATCGATCCGCTCAGGCTCGAGATCCTTCGCCTTCTTCAGCGATCGCTTCGCCTCGGGAAGGTTGTTCATCTTGAGCTGAAGGCGCCCGAGGTTGTACCAGGCCTCTGAGAAGTCCGGCACGAGCTGCACGGCTCGGCTCAGGCGGTCTAGAGCCGCAGCCTCGTTCGGGGCGGCGCCCTGGATGCTCATCTGAAGGGCGACCGCCTCCTCGAACAGCTGCTTCGCCTGCTCCTCGGGCGGTGGCTCCCAGATCGGCTGTCCCCCGGCATCGAACATGGGGTTGCCGGCGCCGTCCAGGGCCTGCATCCGCCCGTCGGTGTTCTTGTACCGACCGTCAGCCATCAGTTCGAACGGCAAGTTCCCCGTCGCGCCGGGTGCCGGAGTCGTTTCCTCGGCCGCGGGCGCCGGGGTCGTCGCCGTCGCTGTCCCAGAGGTCGTCGTGCCGGTGCCCATTGGGCACCCTTCGGCTCCGAGACCAAATGCGGCGCCAACGAGAGCGAGAAGTGCGAAGCCGCGGAGACTCATCGGCTCACCTCGAGGGCCGCATAGAGGTTCGGATCGTGCAGCATCCAGGCCGTGGGATCCGCCTCGGTGATGGGAGCGGGCACCTCCTGGGTGTCCGACTCGATGACCGTGCTCTCCTCGGGCTTGAACACCGGGTAGGTGTTCTCATCGATGAGGTTGAGCTCCTTCAGCGCCTCGTCGACCCAAGGGTTGTGACGCTTCTTGCTCTTCGCGAAGTCCACGACCGCCTTGAAAGACTCGATCGCCTTGTTCTCGAGAGGCTCCGCCTGCTTCTGCAGCTGCTCGACGTAGACCTCGAAGAGGTCCACGTTCTCTTCGACCTCGGGAGGGATCGGAGCCTGAAGCCAGGACTCGGCGTGCGCCTTGAACGTCAGGCCCTTGTAGTAGAGCGCCATCGATTGGTACTGGAAGTCCGGGTACTCGAGGACCATGTCGTCGAACGCCTTCGCGAGGGAGACGTTCCACTCGGCCTTCCGCGTCAGGATGTCCTTGTCCTTCGCGATCACACCGGTGAAGACCAGCTCCTTGTACTCGTCGTACTCGGCGATGATCGGCTCGATGTGGAGCCCCGCTGCGATCTGTATCCCGACGCCCTGGAGTTGGTCCTTCAGCAAAGCGTAGTTCTCGGTGATCGCGGCGCGGCGCCGATCGGCGTCGCGATTCTTGCCGGCCTCCTCGGAGTAGTCCGCGAGCTTGCCCTGCGTCTCCATCCAAAGGTCCGCGTCCTCCTCGCCGTACTCCTCGAGCCACTCCTGGTAGATGCGAATCGCTGCGGAGCGGTCGTTCGCGCTCTCGTACAGCTCCGCTGAACGGTAGAGCACGTCCTTGGCATCGGGGAGATCCGGGTAGGCCCCGTGGTACTCCTCGTAGCTGACCGCCGCCTCGCGGAACCGGCCGAGGCCGATCTTCAGGAACGCCGCGTTGAAGATGGCGTTGGGCGTGTCTTCGTGATCGGGGTGGTACGTGGCCACCTCTTCGTAGTACTTGACCGCCTTCTCGAGCTCGAGCACACGCTCGTAGTTCGACGCCATCTTCCAGAAGGTGGCTGGCGCCTGCTCGGACTCGGGGAACTCCCGGAGCAGCTTCTCGTAGTACGAGTTGCTCTGGTCCGTGTTGCCCAGCTTCGAGTAGGCCTGAGCGACGTTGTAGAGCACCAGGTCGATGTTCTTCGGCTCGGCGCGGCTCGACTCGTCGGCGTAGAGGTCGTAGTAGGCCTCGAACGCCTCGACGGCGCACTTGTACCGCTCCTCGTTGTAGGCGAGCTCACCCTCCTTGAAGAGACCCTTCTTCTCGAGGTCGGTGAACGCGTCGAACTGCGCTGTGGCGAGGTCTGCGTCCGATCCGAGCTGCATGCCGGCGAACCGCGAAGCCGACTGGCGCATGCGGGTCAGCTGGCCCGTGTAGAGATACGAGTCGACGATCTGACCGGCCGCCGACTGAGCAAACTCGCTCTCCGGGTACGCCGCGATGATCTCCTCGTAGATCCGCCGGGACTCCGGCAGCTGGTTCGAGTAGTAGTAGATCTGCCCGATGTCGTAGAGGAACACCGACATGTCGGGGTGTTGGGGGTCGGCTTCCTGGAGCCGGCGAACCGCGGCGACATACGTCGTCGAGATCTCGGACAGGTCCAAGCGGCGGTACTGGATCTTCTCGCCCAGCGGCGGCTTGATGACTGCGAGCGCCTCAGGCCGGGTCGTGACGTCTCCGTCCCGCTCCTTCCAGAGGTAGTTCGACGCGTAGGCGATGCCCGCGATGGCTTCCTTGCGGTACTCGTCCTCGGGGTAACCGAAGAGCCGCTCGTACTGCTCGATGGAGTTCGCCCACTGCTCGGCGCCGAAGTAGGTCTCTGCGAGGTAGAAGTTCAGCTCGTAGGCGTTGCCCGCGAACGGATACCGCTCGAGGTACTCCTCGTACTTCCTCGCGGCAGCGAGGTAGTCCTCGGGGAGGCCGCTCTTGTTCGCCTTGTCGTGGTAGCTGTAGGCAACCCACTGGAGCGACTGAAGGATGTACTGCGTCGCAGATGCGATGGCGTCCTTGTTGTTCTTGTTCGCCTCGTACCACTTGCCGTCGAGGCCGTACCTGTTGGTCAGGACGATGCGGGCGTCGGCGGCTCCATCGGGATCGGGAAGCGGCAGGTTCTGATAGAGGACGACGACCGTGTTCTGAAACTCCGGCCCCTCGGCTGCGAGGGGATACCGCGCCTGGAGGCGCTGATAGGCGTCGATGGCATCCTCGAACCGGGCCTGCTCGACCAGGACGCCCGCGACCTGCTTCAAGACCTCGAAGGTCCATCGGCGCTCGGAGCCGAGTCCGTCCAGCTTCGCCATGGAGTACTCCATGGGGGTCTTGCTGGCCTCCTCGAAGAGCTCGAACTCCGACTGCTCCTGGGAGAGGTCAGCGAGCGAAATGGCCAGGTAGCGCACGGCCTCAGGCTTGAGGTCCGCTTCGCGACCCGTGCGGGCCTCGCGCTTCTCGGCCCACTCGATCAGGTCGGTGAAGCGGTCGACGGCGACGTCGAGGTCATCGACCTTGTAGTAGGCCCACGCAACCTTGTAGAGGGCGAGCTCGAAGAGCCGCTGGTCCGTGTCGTCCCACTTCTCCTCGGCTTCGCGGTCCCGACGGGCCTCGAACTCACCGAGGATCTTCTCGTAGTGGTAGAGCGCCTGGTCGAGCTGGTTCTCTTCGAAGTAGATGTCCGCGAGCCGGAAGAACGCCTGGGCCCGGTACGTCGAGTCGGGGACGTTGTCGACCAGGGCCTGGTAGGTCTCTCGCGCCTTCTCCGGGTCTTCGTTGCGGCTCGCCTCGTCCGAGTAGGTGTACCCGAGCATGTAATAGACAGCGCCCAGATCTCCGTACTCGGGGAAGTCGCGGATGATGCGCTTGTACAGCGCGATCGACTTTCGATAGTCCTTGCGGGGCGGCTCGGGCAGGTACTCGAGCTTGCCGGCGTCGAAGAGGTCAGCGAGTTCGTCGTACTCCTCGTTGTCGACGAGGAACTGCTCGTCCGCGTCTTCGAAGTACAGCTCGCCGAGGCGGAACATCCGACGGGCGGTGTACGCCGACTCTTCGTGTTCGTTGACGAACTTCTCGTGGGCCTCGATGGCCTTCTTGCGCAGGATGCGCTCCTCGAGGTCCGCCTTGTTCACGAGGCGCTCGTAGCCCTCCCGAAGCTCGGAGACCTCGGTGTCGTACTGACGAAGGACGATGCGGTTGACCTCCTCGCCGAACTCCGCGACGCGAAGCTCATACCGCTCGTGGGTCTGGCGGAAGAGATCGAGCTCGCTGTCGTCAGCCTGCTCGCTCCCATCGCCGGTCTCGACCTCCTCGAGGTCTGCGTCGCCCACGATCTCCGTCTCCGGCTCGTCTTCGGGCAGCGCTTCGGGCTCTTCGTCCTCTTCGCACGCGTCGAGCTGGACCGGTCCAGCATTGGCGACCGGCTGCTCCTCGGCGTCCTCCTCGGCCTGGGCAAACGCCAGAGCGGGGATCAGGAGAAGCAGCGCCAGCAGGCTTCGAATCAAGGCCTGCATGCTCATTCCTCCTCCTCCAACACATCGCTGAAAGCGTCCTGCAGGATGCGGAGTCGGATGTTGCTCTCTCGAGCCAGGGAGCGCTTCTCCTGGCTCAGGGACTCCTTGCGGTACCAGTACACGTCCGCAACGCCCATGTCGGCGCGGGTGAGCATGTCCTCGTAGAAGTCCACGACGTTCACGAAGGCGTTCTTTCCGATGCGACCGGAGACCCGGGTGTTCTCGTCGCCGATCTCGTCGCCTTCGACCGCGAGACCCGTGACCTCGGTCCGCTGCCGCGAGACTTCGAGCTTGATGGCGGCCACTTCCGTGGCCTCCGCCTCGTCGAGCCGGGACTTGAGCGCCCCCGAGGAGGTGTCCAGGCGAAGAAGACGCGCCCGCAGGTCGTCCACCTTGCTCAGAACCGCACTGCTTCCCGCACTCCGGCGCAGATCCCGGAGTTGAGCTTCCTTGCTGTCGAGCTCGGCGACCGCATCGCCTTGGCGCGCCCTCAGGTCTTCGTTCGCCCGGATGAGCAGCCGGCCCGTGAGGACTCGGGGCGACAAGCGCTTACGCAGCTCGTGCAGGTCTTGAAGGGCGGCCTGCAGGTCACGGCGCTCTTCGTTGATCTCCCCGCGCAGTTCGAGTTCCTGGTCCCGGGTGCGCTCACCGCGATTCCGGGCCCCGACCATGTACTCCTCGACGGCCAGGAGCCGGTCGAGGATGTCTCGGGAAGCGAGCTCCACGTGGTAGAGGCGGGTGGCCACGGCCTGGGCCTGCATGTCGAGGGTCTCCACCCGCTCCTGTGCCCTTCGCTGTGCATCTGCCAGGACAGTTGCTGCGTTGCCCGAGGCTCGGATTGCATCCACGCCGCTCTGGGCAGACGACGGCAGGTTCTCCTCGAAGTAGCGAAGCTCGATGTCGACGAGACGCTGGCGGAGCAGCACGCCGGCCGCATCTGTGGACGAGACCTGCTGGCGATGCAGTCGATAGACCTGCAGAAGGTCACGACTGGCGCTCTCCGAGAGGGCGCGCTCGAGGAGATCGAGAAGGTCATCGGCGTCGTCGATGTCGTCTTGCTGCCGGTACAAGTCACCGGAGATGCGGACCGCTTCGCCGACGCGCTCGTCTTCCTTCGCCTTGCGCACGGCCGCCGACGGCACGGTGAGGTCGGCCTCGGCGACGAAGCGCTCGTCGTCCACCAGCTGGTTGAAGTAGACCATCGGGTCTGCACCCGACGTGACGATCTGACCCACGAGGACCTTGACGTCCTCGAAGTGTCGGGATGCGTCGCCATACTCGGCGATGGCGTCGTCGTAGCTGGCCATCTTCACCCGCACATGGCCGCCGAGGAGCCGGAGGGCCGGCTCCCGCACGTCGTTGGGGAACGAGAGGTTGAAGATCTCGATTGCGTCCAGCGCGGAGCCGTATCGCTGCTCGCGGCGGAGCTCGACCTCCTCCTGGGCGGCGGACTCGATGTTGGCCCAGATGCGCTCGTAGAGAGCGTCGGCGTAGTACAGCGAGCCAGCGCCGATCTTCGCGTAGGCCATGATCGCGTCGGGCACCTCGCCCCGCTCGTAGTGGAGGCGAGCGATGGCCAGGTTGCACAGGTCCTTGACCCGCTCGTGGTCCTCGGTGCTCCGGGGGAACCCGAGGGTCTCCTGGAACTTCACCAGAGCCTGCCGGTACTTCTGCGTGGCGAGGTCCTCGTCGCCCTTCTCGAGAGCGTTCCGACCTTCCTGCACCAGGATGGCACCACTGAAGTAGTGCGCCTGCGGCGTGTAGGTCGAGCCGCGGGGGAAGGCGGCGAAGATCGCCTGGGACTCGGGCAGCTTCTCCTGGAAGAACAGGGTCTTCCCCATCTCGTACCGGATGCGGAGCGAGGTGGGGCTTCCGTCCTGGGACGAGCGCACGAACGTGTTGTAGTACTGGTTGAACAGCGAGACGTTGCCGGTTCGCCCGTAAATCTCGATGAGCTTGAGCAGCGAGTCCCCGTGGAAGGGGTGGGTCGCTCCCTGGTCGACGATGTTCTTGAACCTGGCCTGGGCCGGGATGAAGTTTCCGTCGAGGAACAGGCACTGCGCCAGGTTCCATTCGGCTCGAGGAAGCCGCTGATCGCCCTTGAGATCCTCGTTCTCGATCAGCGAGAAGAACAGGAGCGCGCAGCGCTCGTAGTCCTCGACCACGAAGGCATAGAGGGCCTCGTCGTATCGCTCGGAGCTGATGCGGGGGCTGCGAGAGAGTGAGCCGGCAGAGATCTCGCCCTGCAGACCGTTGAAGCGCTGCTCGAGACCAGCCACCTCGGACTCGACGAGGCTGAGATCGTTTTCGAGCGCAGAACGCCGCTGCGCATCGGCCGGAGCCGCGGCCAGGAGCACCGCCAGCACCGCCAGCAGCGGTACAGCGAAGTGGCGCCTCAGTGGAGGCGCGTCTGGGATGCGGGCCTCCACCTACTCGCCACCCTCGGAAACCTCGGACTCGCCGCCACCCTTGGCAGCGCCCTTCGTGGGACGGACACGGAACTCGACCGTCGGCCCTTCCACGTAGTCGGCCATCGGACCGCCCTTCTTGAACAAGACGGAGTCAATCCGGCTGGTCTGGCCATCGGGGGCCACGAAGGAGTAGGACGCAGAGAACTGGAAGCTGTAGTCAGACAGGTACTCGAAGAGTCCCGCGCCCCGCCCCTTGATGACCCCGGTCGCGCTGAGGGTGTGGTTCCCCGGCGGGATGTTCGCCTCGAAGATCTCAGCCTTCTTCGTCTTGCTGAGCTCCCCGGCCGACGACGCGTCGGTCGCCTGGTAGATCGGGTTGCCATCGAAGTAGTAGGTCACCGACTCGAGGGCGTAGGCCGGCCCGAGGTTGTTGACGTGGCGGATCACCGTCTTGGCCCCACTGACGACCCCGCGGATCACCTTCTCCTCGAGGAGGAGCAGGCGCGCCTTGCTTCGGAAGACCTTCTCCTTGAGCTCGTTCACGTCGGCCTCGACGGTCTTCAGCTCGCGGAAGATGCTCATTTCCGGATCGCCGTCGGCGTCGGCGCTGGCGGTGGCCGCCGGCGCCTCCTCCGCCTCAGGAGCAGCGTCCTCCGCAGCGGGGGCCTCGTCGGCGCCCTCCTCCGCAGGCTCAGCGGTCTCCTCTGCGGCGGCGTCGCCACCCTCGTCGCCCTGGGCGTGAGCCAATCCTGGCAGGACCAGGAGAAGCGCCAGGACCCCTGTCGAGAGTCCGATCGTTCGCAATTGCTCGAGCATCAAAGTTCTCCGCTGTCCATCACGCGCCCCCGCGCGCAGGACGGTCGACTATGGCCTCGGGGGAAGGCCCAAAAATCGGGCGTACGTCTCCCAAGAGCGTCTCCGCACAGGAAAAGGTACGTCGCCTGCCTTTGGCGCGTCAATCGACCGGAAGTCGTAGCGTCTACGATCTGTCGAATGGGTTCACTCCATATCGCCGGCCCCGGGCCGCTCGCGATCGCGCTGATTGCGTCGCTCTTGTTGTCCTGCGGGCGTCCTGCACCGCCTGATGACGAACTCGTGTTCCTCATCGGCAGTTGGCCAACAAACCTGGACCCTCGCTTCGTCCCGGATGCCTGGTCGGAGAAGATCGCCCACCTCGTCTTCTCGCCGCTACTCATCCGCGATCCCCGGGGGGAGCTGCGTCCGCACCTCGCGGAGAGTCACGAATTCGCGTCGGCCACGGAGGTGATCGTGCGCCTGCGAGACGACGCGTATTTTCACGACCGAACTCCGGTCCGCGCCTCCGACGTGGTGGCGACCTACCGGTCGATCCTCGATCCAGCGCTTGGAAGCGTGAAGAGACTGTCTCTGGACGCCATCTCGGACGTGAGCGAAGTGGCGCCTCGCACCGTTCGCTTTTCCTTGCATCGACCTCACGCGCCTTTTCTCCAGGTGCTCGCCAGCATCGGGATCGCTCAAGAGAGCGAGATCCTCGCAAACGGCACCGCCGGGGACGTTCTTTGGACGGGGAGCGGTCCGTTCCTATTCGAAGAAATCGACACAGGGGCCCATCTCCTGCTCGGCCGGAACCCCGAATGGTTCGGCGGGAGGGTAGGCGTCGAGCACGTGCGCTTTCGGGTCGTGCCCGACGCAACGGTGCGGTCGTTGGAGCTGCTTCGCGGTTCAGCGGACATCACCCAGAACGACCTGCCGCCCCACGTCCTGGACCATCTCTCCGCGAGCCCGGACCTCGTGGTCGAGACGGCGGAGTCCACCCTGGTCAAGTACCTCGCCTTCAACCTCGAGCGGCCGCCGCTCGACGATGTGCGAGTCCGGCGGGCGATCGCGATGGCCATCGACCGCGAGGCGATCACGCGGCACAAGCTGCGCGGCTTCGCCACGGTGGCGCACAGCTTCCTGCACCCGGACTCGTGGGCCTATGCGGGCGACATCAGCGTGCTTCGGCACGACCCAGTGGGCGCCAGGGCGCTTCTCGATGAGGCCGGCCTTCCCCAGCCCGCGGACGGATCCGCGCGTCTCCACCTCGTCTTCCGCACCTCCCAGGACGAGACGGCTATCGCGGTGGCGAAGATCCTCAGGCGCGACCTGGCCGCCGTCGGCATCGAGATGGAGCTGCGCAGCAACGAGTGGGGGGTGTTCTTTGCCGACATCAAGCAAGGCGACTTCGACCTCTACACGCTGAGCGGTGTCGGAATCAACGATCCCGATTGGTACAGCTTCGTGATGCACTCGGACTCCCAGCCTCCCAGCGGAGCGAACCGGGAGCTCTACGACGACGCGACGATGGATGCCCTCCTCGAAGCCGGTCGATCGACGTCGGCGCGGGGCGTGCGGGCGACCCTGTATCGGCAGGTGCAGCACCTCGCAGCGCGAGACCTTCCCCTCGTGCCGCTCTGGTACCAACACAACGTCACGGTGCGGGGCGCGGACGTGCAGGGCTGGGAGATGACTCCGGGCGGAGGGATCGACGCGTTGGCCCACACGAGCAAAGGGGCCGGCCCGTGAGTCGCTGGCTGCTCGCGCGGATCGCACTGCTGCCCTTGCTCCTTCTTGCGGTCAGTGCGGGGACCTTCCTGCTCTCGGAGCTCGTTCCCGGGGACCCGGTCGACTTCATGATCGGCGAGAACGCCACGTCGGAGCGAAAGAGCGAACTACGGGCTGCCTACCACCTCGACGATCCCCTGGGCGAGCGGTTCGTTCGCTTCTACGCCGAGCTGCTGAGCGGCGAGCTCAGGTCGCTTCACACCCGGCGTCCGGTCATTGAGATCCTCGCTGAGCGCCTCCCCAACACCGGCCGGCTCGCGCTCGCCGCGTTGCTCGTCTCCGCGCTCGTGGCGATCCCCCTGGGGACGCTCGCGGCGCGAAAGCGAGGCACGTGGATCGACGACTCCTCGATGCTGGTCGCGCTCGTGGGGATCTCCGTCCCCTCGTTCTGGCTGGGGCCCATGCTCATCATCGTGTTCGCCATCGGGCTCGGTTGGTTCCCAGTGTCCGGCGCCGACGCTCCAGGATCCATCGTGCTGCCCGCGCTGACCCTCGGGCTCGGGATGGCGTCGATTCTGACCCGCATCACACGCGCGTCGGTGCTCGAGACCCTCGGCCAGGACTACATCCGCGCCGCGCGGGCTCGGGGGTTGTCGGAGCGCACCGTGGTCGTGCGTCACGCCCTGCGCACCGCTGCGATCCCCATCGTCACGGTGCTCGGTCTGCAGCTCGGCGCCTTGCTCACGGGCACCGTGATCACCGAGGAGATCTTTGCCTGGCCGGGGGTCGGGCGGGAGATCGTCCAGGCGGTGAGGTCGCGCGACCTGCCGATGGTCCAAGGATCCGTCCTGCTCCTTGCGACGATCTGGGCGGTGGTGAACACGCTCACCGACGTGGCGTACGCGATCCTCGACCCCCGGGTGGCCCTTCGATGAGCCGACGCACGCTGTGGTCGCGGCTCGCCCGCCGCACCACCGTCCGGGTCGGGGCCCTCGTCCTCGCCCTGGTGGTGGGTGCGGCGGTCGCCGGCCCGTGGGTCGCGCCCGAGGCGGCCGACGCCTGCTTGCTCGAGCGCGAGCTCGAGACGCCCTCCCTGAGCCATTGGCTGGGCACGGACGCCGACGGGTGCGACATCGCTGGCCTGCTCGCCCACGGGGCGGGTCTCTCGCTTCAGGTGGGGCTGGTCGTGGTCACGGTCAGCGCCGTCTTGGGGACGCTCCTTGGCCTCCTCGCGGGCATGCGCGGAGGCTGGGTCGACCGGCTGCTGATGTTCGTCCTGGAGTGCTTCCAGGCCTTCCCAGGCTTCCTCGTTGCCCTCTCGATCCTGGCGGTCGCCCCCCGACCCTCGGTGGGACTGGTGATCGCTGCCCTCTGCGTCTCCGGCTGGGTGGGATACGCGCGGCTGGTGCGGGGTCAGGCCCTGTTGCTCCGAGAGAGTGACTACGTGCTGGCGGCCAGAGCCCTGGGGCACTCCGAGGGACACATCGCGATCCGTGAGGTGCTCCCCAACCTCGTCTCACCGGTGATCGTGCAAGCCACCTTTGGGCTCGCTGGGGCGATCCTGGCCGAAGCGGGGCTCTCGTTCCTCGGTCTCGGGGTGCCGCCAGGAACCCCGTCGTGGGGAGCGATGCTCCACCAGGGACGGAGCTACCTGTTGGTCGCTCCGTGGCTCTCGATCGTCCCTGGAGTCGCCATCGCCGCCACGGTGATGGCCTTCAATTTCTTGGGGGATGCGCTCAGAGATGCGCTGGACCCGACCCTGCGGGGGTCGGGGAACTAGACCGTGTCTTCCGGGCTCACCGGGCGCGGCGGGCCGGGCTCCGGCTAGTTGGCCGAGTCGTCGTCGTCCCCGGCCGAGTCATCGTCGTCTCCCGCGGAGTCGTCGTCGTCTCCCGCGGAGTCGTCGTCGTCTCCCGCCGAGTCGTCGTCGTCTCCCGCCGAGTCGTCGTCGTCTCCCGCGGAGTCGTCGTCGTCACCCGCGGAGTCGTCGTCGTCACCGGCCGAGTCGTCGTCGTCAC
>JAGSHC010000277.1 GCA_023954745.1 Deltaproteobacteria bacterium
ACGTCCATCGTCTCGCGCTCGATGGGCGGCTCGGGTTCGGGGGTATCGGTCGGGGGGGCGTGGTCAGACATGGCTCTCTCCGCGGGCGGAGTCTACTGCGCCGTGCAAGCCGACGCCCTGCGAGGAATCACCGCTGGGCGAACCTCGGTCGCAGACTCAGCGGCTGATCTTGGTGACGCCGAAGTCCTCGGGCGAACCGAGGGGGGAGCCGTCGTACAGCGCCCCGAAGTGGCCGTTCGTGTAGAGCACGAAGTCGTTGGCGGGCAGAAGGTCGGCGGCGAGCTCGAGCACCTTCTTGCCGTCCACCTCGGCGAGGGTTCCGGCCGCCACCTCTTCGATGGCGTTGCCCATGGTCTTCTCCTCGGCCTTCTGGACCCAGTGCTCCTTGGACTTCTCGTCGGTCTCCTGCCAGTTCTCGGGAGCCTCTTCCTGCTCGGGCTCCTCGGGGCGCTCGCCCTTCTTGAAGACCTTGTAGCTGCCGTCGCCGTAGAGGCGCACGAGGCGACCCTCTTCGCTGAGAGTCGAGATGCCCTTGTCGTCCTTGATGGACTCGGCGAAGCCGATGAGGCAGGCGTGCTCGGCGCACTGGCTGAGGTCGCTGTCGAAGGTGACCGTCAGGGGCTGGCTCGCCTCGAGAGAGGTCTTCGCGAGAGTGCGAACCTTGCTGCAACCTCCGACTCCGATGACGAGAGTCGTGGCGAGGGCGAAGACGAGAGGGGTACGACGCATCGGAGCTCCTGGCAGTGCGCCCTCACGCGGGCGCGCCCGGGAACTCGAAGCCCCGGGGCCGGCGGACCCTAACGGAGTGCGCATCACGATCGCAAGGAACTGACGTGCCCCCGACGAAGCCTTTGCACGGGCTTGATGCCCTGCTGAGGGTACGATCGCCCCGTGTCCGAGCCCGAGCCCCCCGAATTCGACCCTCGCGCTCCCCTGATGCGTGGGTATGCACCGAAGCTGGACCAACCGAAGAAGTCGGTCCGGCAGTGGCTGTCCGAACCCGGAGCCTGGCTCGTGGTCGCGGCCCTCTCCGGGTTCGCCGCGTTCAGCTGGGGGATCTGTTTCGTCGTCGCCCTCTTCCTCGCGAACGGCCTGCGCTTCGGCGAGCTGTCCGTGGGTCCGCTGCGCTTCGACTTCGACTCGGCCCTCGGGATCGCGGTCCTCGCCACCGTCTTGTTCGGGGCGATCGTCGCGGGCTGGGCCGTGCTCGCGGGCAGCAACCGGATGATGGGAAGCGAGAACGGCATCGTCGACCGACTCCTCACGAGCATGGTTCGGCGTTCGGCGGTGCCACTGGAGCTGGACGAGGCTCCAGCCCTGCTCGCACGCAAGCGGGGCAACGGAGCGGAGGCAGCGCGCCTCTACACCCAGTGGATCCAGGAGTTCCCCCACCGCACCGAGCTGCGTTTCCACCTCTCCGAGGTCCAACACCACGACCTGGGAGACAAGGAGGCCGCACTCCGGGGATATCGCGACTTCCTGCGGAGGCTGAAGGTCCTGGACCGGGACCCCACCCGCCGGGAGCAGGAGTTCGTGCCCCTCGCCGAGGCCTACATCGTGGACCTGGAGCGAGGCGACCAGACTCCTCCTCCACGGCGCACCATCAAGGTCTGATCTCGCCCGGGAGCCCCCGCTCACCGCCTCAGCGCGGCGTACGGGCCTCGAGCACCACGAACCGGCGACTCGACCGCAGGGTCCGCACGGAGCGGAACACCTTGCTCAACCCGACGTGGTACCCGAGGTGTTGGTTCCCCACCACCAGCAGCCGTCCGCCGTCTCGCAAAGCCCGCGCCGAGCCCGCGAACATGTGCGCAGCCACGCGGCGCGTCACCTCCGTTCCCTGGTGAAACGGGGGGTTACAGAGAACGAGGTCGCACGACGCGGCCTCCACCCCATCCATGGCATCACCCACCTCGAACGAGGCCTCGCGCCCCGGGAACGCGTCCTCCCAGCCATCCCGCGCGCTCGCCACCGCCGCATGACTCGCGTCCCGGAAGAGAAGTGAGGCTCCCAGGCTGCGTGCTCCGGCCACCAGGCCCAGAGGGCCGGCTCCACACCCGAGGTCCACGATGCGCGGTGCGCCATCGAGCCGGGGGACCTCCTCGAGGAGCAACGCGGTCCCTGGGTCGCAGCGGTCCTCACCGAATACGCCCGGCCGTCCACGCACCTGCATCCCCTCGACGCTCCAGCTCCGCTTCGCCATGGGCGCACACTCGCTGGCGTCCCGCGTCGCGATCACCAGCCGCGACCGATGGGCGGCCCGGGTGCTGGCCGCCGGACCAAGCAGCTCGGCGAGCGCCACGTGACTCTTCTGCACCTGCTTGCTCTTCGCCCCCAGCAGCACCGTCGCCCCTTCGGGCAGGACGTCGCTCAGCCGTCGCAGGGTCCACTCCAGCCGCTTCAGACCCTTGGGAATGCGCACGAGCACCGTCGGTGAGGCAGGTGGCGTCTGGGTGAGCGGGATCCACGGCACGTCGACACCCAGGCGCCGCGCGTTCACCTCCAATGAGAGACGCGCGAGCTCCGAGTCGCCCCACCCGGTGACCGACCATCCGTGGGCAGCGAGAGCCACCGAAAGGCCACCGAACGCATCCCCCACCACCAGGATCGGACCGGGCGTCGCCCGCTCCAGCAGCGCCTCGATGAGGTAGGTGTCCGCGCCGTCCCAGGCCTGCAATGGGTCGTCGTCGCGGACCGGCCAGCGAGTCAGTGGTACGGGCCCCAGAGGGCTCTCCCAGGTGCGCGTCATTCCTCCCGCGCCTCGAGGGCCTCCCAGCGGGCATAGAGCCTGGCCAGCTTCTTCGGCAGCGCGTTCAGGCGGCGGGTGAGCCCCGGGACATCGTCCGCGCGGTCACGATAGAGCGCCGGATCGGCCAGCTGGCCTTCGAGCTGCGACTGCTCCGTCTCCAGACTCTCGATCTGCGCCGGCAACGCGCCAAGCTCCTTGCGCTCGTTGAAGCTCAGCTTCTGCACTGGCTCCTTGGGAGGCGCGGGCGCCGCGGTGGCCTGCTTCGCGGGCTTGGCGGCCGCCTTCTTGTCCCTGCGAGCCTGGTCGCGACGGCGCTGCAGGGCCTTGAGGTGCTGGAGTCGGCTCCCGTACTGCACGACCTCCCCGTCCCCTTCGAAGGCGAGCACCGTGGTGCAGACGCGGTCGAGGAAGGCGCGGTCGTGAGTGACCACCACCACCGAACCATCGAACACGAGCAGCGCTTCTTCGAGCACCCGCAGGGTCTGCAGATCCAGGTCGTTGGTGGGCTCGTCGAGCAGGAGCATGTTGCAGCCGAGCAGCAGCAGCCTCGCCAGGAGCAGTCTCGCGCGCTCGCCACCGCTCAGGGCGGAGACCCGCTGATCCAACACCTCCCGGGGGAAGAGGAAGCGCCGCAGGAAGCCGGCCACGTGGATCTGCTTCTCTCCGAGCGTCACGTGGGATGCGCCGTTGCCGGCCGCTTCGAACACGGTGTCCGTGGGGTCGAGTCCCGACCGCGCCTGGTCCAGCACCGCGATCTTCACTCGCGAGGCCAGGGTCACCGACCCCGCATCGGGATGCTCCACCCCGGAGATCATGCGCAACAGCGTCGACTTGCCGCAGCCATTGGGCCCGAGGATGCCCACCCGCTCCTTGGGACCCAGGGAGAGGTTCAAGTCGCCGATGAGGGTGCGCCCGTCGTAGCCCTTGTTGAGGTCGCGGATCTCCATGAGCGTGCGGCCGGTCTTCGTGCCGGTGCTCAGATCGAGCTCGAAGGTCTCTTCCTTCTTGATGGGGCGCGTCTTGGCCAAGGCGTCGAGACGCTGGAGGCGAGCCTTCTGCTTCGTGGTGCGCGCGGCGGGAGACCGCGAGGCCCACTCGGCTTCCCGCGCGAGGAAGGCGAGACGGCTGTCTTCTGCCCGCTCCATCCGCGCCCGACGCTCCGCGCGGGAGACGAGGTAGTCCCCGTAGCTGCCGTCGTAGGAGACGCAGAGTCCATCCTCCACCTCGACGATGCGGGTGGCGACTGCCTCCAGCAGGTACCGGTCGTGAGTGACGAGAATCACGGTGGAGGTGCTCTGCTCCAGGGTGCGTTGGAGCCACTCGGCAGTGTCGGAGTCCAGGTGGTTGGTGGGCTCATCGAGCAGGAGCACGTCGGGTGCGCCCAGCAGGGTCCGCGCGAGGGCGACCCGGCGCTGCTCGCCACCGGACAGCTCGGAGACGAGTCGGTCCCTCGGGGGAGCGTCGAGACGGTCCAGGAGCATGTCGATGCGGTGGTCGACCGTCCATCCGTGGGACTCGATGCGCGCCTGCAGGTCGGCGGCCTTGTCCATGTCCCCCTCGCCCAGCGCGTCCTCGTAGGCCTGAAGGAGGTCCCGGTGCCACTGCAAGGCGTCGTCGGCGGCGTCGCCGACGGTCACGCCGGGGAGGTTCGGCTCCTGATCGAGCAGTCCGATGGTCCCCGGACGCTCCACCTCGCCGAAGTCCGCGTCCATGCGGCCGGACATGATCCGCAAGAGCGTGCTCTTGCCACAGCCGTTGGCTCCTACCAGACCAATGCGCTCGCCGGCGCGGACGTGCAGATCGCAGCCCCGCAGGATCCGGCGGTCCCCGAAGGACTTCTCGATGCCGCGAGCAATGATTCCCTTGCTCATCGGCGTCCCTGCGGCGGGCCAGAGGGGTTGTCCCCCACATCGAACTGCAGCAGGCGGCACTCGATGGGGCCGTTCCACAGCGGCTTGCTGCGCACCGGCTCCAGTCCGATGCTCTCGGCGAGCCCTCGGTTCCCGGCGATGACCACGGCCCTCCACCCCCAGTAGCGGCGGGTGAGGGTGCGACCCAGCTCCCGACCGACCTGATTCGCTCCACCGCGGCTCGACAGTCGATCTCCGTAGGGAGGGTTGGTCACCAGCAGACCAAAGGGCGGCGACTCCAGCGGAGAGTCGGGCGGGGCGCTGTCCGCGACGGCCTGACGGCGCACCACGATGGGAAGCTCCGCTCGCTGGGCGTTCACCTTGGTCGTGCGGAGGGCCTCGGGATCGATGTCCGCGCCGAACACCCCAATCTCCCGGTCGTTGGCGGCGTGCTTGCGTTCTTGAGCCTCAGCCACCACGTCGCTCCAGGCTTCGGGATCGTGCTGGCGCCATCGAGAGAAGCCCCAGCGGCTCCGCCCCAAGCCCGGCGCGCGGTCGAGGGCGATGCCCGCCGCTTCGAGGAGGAAGGTGCCAGAACCGCACATGGGGTCCACCAGGGGCGCGCCGGCTTCGGCGGCCAGGGGCCACTCAGCGAGCAGCAGGATGGCCGCCGCCAGGGACTCCTTGATCGGGGCCGGGCCGGCCGAGCGCCGGTACCCACGGCGATGCAGTGGATCCCCCGCGAGGTCGAGAGCGACGGTGAACCGACCCTGGCGCAAGTGCACGTGCACGCGGGCATCCGGGCGCTCGAGGTCCACCGAGGGGCGAATGTCCATGCGCTCGCGGATGCTGTCGCAGATGGCGTCCTTGGTGCGCATGGCGCCGAAGTGGCTGTTGCGGATCCCGTCCGAGGTCCCCACGAAGTCCACGGCGAGGGTGCCGTCCTCGGCCATGTGCTGGAGCCAGTCGATCTGTCGGATCCCGTCGTACAGCGCGTCCGCCGAGTCCCCCCGGAAGTCTCCGAGCTCGATGAGCATGCGGCTCGCCGTGCGAGACCACATGCAGGCGCGGTAGCCGGCTCTCAGTGGGCCGTTGAAGGCAACCGCGCCGCGGAGCTCCTTGACGTTACTGACTTCAGGCAACCCGCGGAGCTCCGCCGCGAGGACTCCCTCGACGCCGGAGGTGCAGGTAGCCACGTACTGGTGGGTGATGCTCGACACGCGCGCAAGTGTGACAGGATCGACGCCGCCGACCACCACCCAGAGGGACCATGGCCAACTTCTCGACTCCGCTCTCCCGCCGACTCGGCCTCCGCTACCCCATCGTCGCCTCCCCGATGTTCATCGTGAGCAACAAGGAGATGATCGTGGCGTGCGCCGAGGCTGGCATCCTTGGCTCGATGCCGTCGCTGAACGCGCGCACCATCGAGGCGTTCGATGCAGACCTCGCCTGGATCCGCGAGCGCACTGACAAGCCGTTCGCCATCAACGTCACCATCGGCCTGACCGACCCGGAGCGCCTCGAGCAGGACGTGCGCAAGTGCTTCGAGTACGAAGTGCCGGTGATGATCACGAGCTATGGCAACCCCACGCGCATCGTGCAGGAGGCCAAGCCCCGCGGAGTGACGGTGTTCCACGACGTCATCAACCTGCGCCACGCCAAGAAGGCCGAGTCCGCCGGGGTGGACGCCATCATCGGCGTCTCCCAGGGCGCCGGTGGCCACGCCGGGCGCATCAACCCCTACGTCCTGCTCCCGTTCCTTCGCGAGAACCTGACAGTCCCCGTCATCGCGGCGGGCTGCATCTCCGGCGGCGAGCAGGTGGCAGCCGCCCTGAGCCTGGGGGCCGAGCTGGCCTACATGGGCACGCGCTTCATCGCGTCGACGGAGTGCGGCGCCACCGACGACTACAAGAAGGCCGTCGTCGACAGCGACCACACGGACATCGTCTACACCGACCAGGTGTCAGGCATTCACGCAAACTTCATCAAGCAGACCCTGCCCGACACCGAGAACCCCGACCGCACCCCCGAGGGGGCCAAGAAGTGGAAGGACATCTGGAGCGCGGGGCAGGGAGTGACGCAGGTCACCGAGGTGAAGCCCATCGCCGACATCGTCGACGACATCGTGCGCGAGTTCCACGACGCCCGGGCCCGCCTCGGTTGAGCGCGGCTCTCGGCTGACCTGCACGCTGCCCTGGCACGCCCCCTGCTAGGTCAACGTCCCGATGTCTGCCGCGGCGCCCCGGCGCGCCCGGATCCCGGCATGATGCGTACGGAGGGTGAGGCTTGATCCTGGTCACCGGAACAATGCGGTCCGGCACGTCGATGTGGATGCAGATCCTCATCGCCGCCGGACTTCCCCACCTCGGCGAGGCGTTTCCCGCCGAATGGGGCACGGCGCTCAAGCCCGCAAACCCTCGTGGATTCTTCGAGTCCCAGCTGGTCGCGGGCGTCTACTACGCGACCAATCCCCAGCCCGAGACTGGCGTCTATCTCTTCCCGCAGCAGACGCGTGAGCACGCGGTGAAGGTCTTCGTGCCTGGCCTCGTGCGCACGGACTCCGCCTTCCTCGACCGGGTGGTGGCCACCGTGCGGGAGTGGCGCGAGTTCGCCTCCTCCCTCGACCGCATGGCGTCCCTGGCGGAGGTGGATCGCGAGGCGATGCTCTTCGCCGAGGCCCGCCTCGATGCTCCCCTGCGCTGGTGGGTCGAGAACTTCGCTCTCGTGCGCGACATCGCGACGCGCCGGTACCCCGCCCATGTCACCACGTACGGCCGGCTGGTCTCCAACCCCGCGCAAGAGGTGGCGGCCGTGATCAAGTGGATCGGCCGGGGCAACGCCCGCGCCGCCGCCGACGCCGTGGAGCCCGCGCTGCAGAGTGTGCGCGATGGGCCCACCCCTTCGTCCGTCTCCCCCGCTCACGCGCAGGTGTTCGACGACCTGTACGCCCACATCCACGAGGGCCGTGACCTCTCGCCGTCCTTCATCGAGCTGCTGAACCAGACGGACCACGAGCTCCGCCCACGCATCTCGGCCGCCCACGATCGCCAGCGCGCCGCCGTAGCGCAGCGCATCACCCACGCCCAAGCGAGCCCCGCATGAGCCTTTCTTCGCTCTCCCTTCGCTGCACCGAGCGACTCGTTCCAGCCACCCCTGCCAACATCGCCGCCTTCGCCCCCAGGGCGCGCCTGCTCGACCGCGAGCGCGACGACGTGCTCACGTGGCTCGCGCCGGACCGACCGGTGGCCGGGACCGGGGGGTTGGTCGCCCGACCTCGCCTCGGATCGGAAAGCACACCTCTG
>JAGSHC010000204.1 GCA_023954745.1 Deltaproteobacteria bacterium
GCGACGGGCGTCGCCAAAGGCACGCCGGCGTACATGTCGCCCGAGCAGGCGGCCGCCGAAGAGGTGGACGGCCGCGCCGACCTCTGGTCGCTGGGCGCCATCCTCTACCAGCTGGCGACGGGAGAGCCCCTCCTTCAGGGGCGCACGGTCATCGAGCTGATGATGCAGCTGCTCCAGCTGCCCCAGCGGCTCCAGCACCCCGAAGCCCTCGCCGCCGTGGAGCAAGGCGTGCCGGGGCTGGCCCACATCGTGGGGCACCTCCTGCAGTCCGACCCCGACGCGCGCTACCGCTCCGCCGCCGCCGTGGAGGCAGACCTCATCGAGCTTCTGCCGACGCTCCCCTCGGCGCCTTCGCTGCGCGCCGTCGTGCGCGACCTGCTCTCGGGAGGCGACGGGCTCCAACTGGCTGCCATGACCACCCGGCCCGTGCTGGGGCGCCTGGGCCTCTCGGTGACCATCGACCGCCCGACGCCGACGAACATCGAGGCCGACGGCTCGTCATTCGTGGGGCGCGCCGCCGATGTCGAGCAGCTCACCGAGCTCTTCGAAGAGAGCCGCCTCGTGACTCTGCTCGGCATGGGAGGCACGGGCAAGACCCGCCTGGCTCGGGAGTTCGGGCTCTCGTACCTCGATCAGGTCGCCCAGGGCGGGGCGTGGTTCGTCCCACTGGACGAGGCCCGCGGACTGGACGGCATCCTGCACAGCGTGGGCCGTGCTCTGGAGATTCCCCTCGGCAAGGGGAGCTCCGAACAACAGCTCGACCAGATCGGCGCTGGGCTGGCTGCCCGCCGGGGCCTGCTCCTCGTCCTGGACAACTTCGAGCAAGTGGCCGCCCTCGCCCCGAAGACTGTGGGGCGGTGGCTCGGGATGGCGCCGAAGCTGCGGGTCCTCGTGACCTCCCGGGAGCTGTTGCGGGTGGAGGGCGAGCGCGTCCACCCGGTGGGACCCCTGTCCGAGACCGCCGCGGTCCAGCTCTTCATCGACCGTGCGCGCAGCGCCCGCGCCAGCTTCAAGCCCAGTGACGACGACCGCGCCACCATCCGCGAGATCGTCACCCGACTGGACGCCATCCCTCTGGCCCTGGAGCTTGCGGCGTCGCGGATCTCGGTTCTCCCTCCGAAGAAGCTGCTGGACCGTCTGTCTCAGCGCTTCCGCTTGCTCCGGGGGGGTCAGCGAGGAACCTCGAGCCGTCAGCGGACGCTGGAGGGGGCCATCGCCTGGTCGTGGGACCTGCTCACCGAGCCCGAGCGATGGACGCTGGCCTGGTGCTCCACGTTCCATGGGGGCTTCACGCTGGAGCAAGCCGAAGAGGTCATCGACCTCTCCCACTTCGACGACGGCCCCTGGGTCCTCGACACCGTGGAGGCGCTCATGGACAAGTCGCTGCTCCGCACGCGGGACGGGCGCACCGGGGAGCCGCGGTTTGGCATGTTCGAGAGCATTCGCGAGTTCGCGGCCGCGCGTCTGGCGGAGCTCGGCGTCGAGCGGGAGGCAAGAGACAAGCACGCCGCAGGGATCCTCCGCCTGGGTGAGGAGCTGGCCCCGGACACAGCGGGTCCCGAAGCGCCCCGGGTCCACCGTCGGATCGACGAGGAACTCGAGAACTTCGCCGCCGCCTATGCCCACGCCGCCGCCACCGACGACTGGACCACCGCCGGACGGCTCGTTCTGGGGATGGAGCCGGTCCTCCGTCGACGGGGCCCCGCCGAGTACTTCGCCCGCGTCACCGACGAGGTGCACTCCCACGAGGACGCCCTGGCCCCCGCGCTGCTCGCCAGGGTCAAGTACGCGCTGGCCGTCTCCCAGAGACAGCGCGGCCGGGCGAGAGAGAGCATCAAGACTGCCTGGGGCTCGGTCCGCATCGCCGAAGACGCAGGCGACGCCTTCCTCGCTGCCACTCACGCGCCAGGCCTCGGTTACGCGCTTCAGGGTCCCGACGGGGCCGACGAGGCCATCGCGCGCCTCCGCGAAGCCAGGGCCTACGCGAAGAGCATCGGGGACCGGAGCCTCGAAGGCCACGTGCTCAGCTCCCTGGCGCTCGCTCTCGGCTGGGCGGGGGACGCCAAGGGGGAGCGGCTGTGCCACAACCAGGCCCTCGACCTGCACCGCGCGGTCGGCAACCAGCGCATGGCCGCCGCCGACGCGGGGAACATCGCCATTCAGCACGCCATCGACGGGGAGCTCGAGGAGTCGGAGCAGTGGATGCTGGAGGCATACGAGGGCTTCAAGGAGTCCTACGACCCCCACGCGCTCCAGCTGACGCTGGGCAACCTCGCCGCGCTCTACGTCGAGCTCGACCGCCGAGATGAAGCCGAGCGCGCGTTGCGACGGGCCATCGATGGCGCGCGGAAGATGGGCATCGTGCACTTCATCCCGGTGCTGACCTCCAATTACGGGCAGCTCCGCACCCTGAACGGGGACTACGAAGGCGCCGAGGCGCTCTTCTGGGAGGTCAAGCAGCTCTACGAGGGGGACCTGCAGCCCATCCCGTACCACGAGTCCATGCTTCAGACCTTCTGGGGCGTGCGCGACCTGCTCGCCGGTGACCCCGAAGGAGCTCGCGACCGACTGGCCGAAGGTGTCACCGGGTACAAGAAAGCGCGCATGGGCCGGGACGTGGGCATTGCCCTGGGCCTCCTCGCCGCGGCGCAGGCCACGTGCATGGACGAGGAGGGGGCCGTCGCGGCGCTGGACGAGGCGCGGAGCCTGGCCGACGAGCTCGACTCCGACGACATCCGCTTGCTCGTGGGCTTCGGCGAAGGCCACGTCGAGCTCCTGCGCGCCAAGCAGGCACGCGCCTCCGGGGAGACCGAAGACGCGTTCCTGCTCGAAGAGTTGGCGGACGCCCGATTGGACATGCTCGGGCTCGAGACGCTGCGGCCCGCGCTGGTTCGCCTGGGCCGGCGGATGCTCGAGCTGGCCGTCGGCCGCCGGCCCACCGTCTAGGAGTCGCTAGCGCGCCGCGATGGTCTCGACCCGCGTCGCGTCGAAGCCCACGTGGAAGCTCAGGCTCGCCCCGAGGACGAGCGCCTCGAGCTCCTCGTCGTCGTCGATGTCGTCGGCCCAGAGGCACGCGCCGGCGTAGGCCACGGTGATGTCGCCTTCCACGACCTCCGCCACCCAGGCGTCGTCGGTCTTGCCGCCTCCACTCGTCGTCACCGCGCCCTCCGCCGAGGACACCCCGAGCATCGCGCAGTTCACGCCGTTGGTGGCCACGCCCGCTCCCAGGAGCATCGCGAACTCGTCGCCTGCCGCACTCACGAGACCAAAGGCGGCCACCTCCTCGGTCACCATCTCGCCGTCGCAGACGAGGTCGCAGTCGGGGTTGTCGGTTCCTTCGCCGCACTGGTCCTCGACCGGCTCGATCTCCTCGCCGCCGCAGACCTGACGCTCGGTGGGCAGCCAGACCCGGCTTGGGTAGTCGGGGTCGCGCTGCTCGAGGGCAACCTGCGCGGCCCAGACCTCGCTGGGGCAGGTGACGTTGTCGTCCGCGCAGTCGAGATCGAAGGTGATGGGCTGACCATCCACCTCAATCTCCACCGTGCCTCCATTCAGGCCCAGCTCGGACGTGTAGGTGGCGCCGCCCAGGGTGATGTCGACGGTGATGGCCTCGTCGTAGCTGATGGCCCAGTCGCCGTTCATGTCCGGGGCCTCGTCCTGGGAGAAGAAGGCTCCCCCGCAGTCCGTGAATCCAAAGAGCAAGGGAAGGGTGGCAAGGGCAAGGGCTCGGCTGACAACGGTCTTCGTAAGGGTCATCTCATCCTCCATGGTCGGGGGTCATCGTGTCCCGACGTGCACAAGGTAGGACGCCCCCCCAAGCGCTGGATTACCTCTCCATTACCTCAGAGCAGTCCAGCGTTCAGCAGGGTAGGACTCGCGCCAACCCGGCGACCGGGGCGCCGGGTCCCTACCATCGCCGCGTGTCCCGAGCCCAGATCACGCGCATCCTCGTCCTGGCCGCCGCCGTGGGGTCGTTGTTCCTGTTCGTGCCCCTGGACGCCCTGCGCGAGTTCCTCGATCCCGAGGCGCTGCGCGCGCGGGGGGACGCAGGGGGCATCGGCATCGTCTTCGCCTACCTCGGCGCCGCTGCCCTCATCACGGCCATGACGGGCCAGCAAGCCCTCCCGATGATCGGGGCGGCCACGCTGTTCGGCGCCTGGCTGGGCCCCGTGCTCGGTGTGCTGGCGGTCGCCATCGGCGCCACGGTCCAGTTCCTGGGCATCCGCTTTGCCTTTCGGGAACCGGCCCAGGCGTTCCTCGAGAGGAGGGCTCCGGCGCTGGCGTCGAACCTCGAGAGCCGGGGCCTCGCCGTGCTGGTTCTTCTCCGATTCATCTGGTTCCCGATGGGCCTCACCAACATGGGAGCAGCGCTCACGAGCATGGGGACCGGGCGTTTCGTCCTCGCGTTCCCGGCGATGCTCCCCCAGGCGTTGGTGTGGGCCTTCGCCACCGACGCCATCGTGACCTACGGCGTCGCGAACGTGCCTCCGGGACGCTGGGCTGCTCTCGGAGGGATGATTCTGGCTGCCGTCGCGGGCTACTTCTGGGCAGTGCGCAGGTGGCCCGAACTCTCGGCCCTCCGGGGAACTCCGGCTCGGGAAGATGGAGAACTCAAGTAGTATGTACCCGATCCGATAGGCTTCCCTGGGGCGTTCGCCTCAGCGACGGAGGGATTGCGTGCGCTCGAAGACTCTTTTCTGGACCGTCCTCTCTCTTCCCCTCGTCATCGCTGGTTGCCCCGCGCCGGAGCCTCCCGGTGACGTGATCATCGTGCCGGACGACGACGACGACGCCACGGCAGACGACGACGACGCCACGGCAGACGACGACGACGCCACGGCAGACGACGACGACGCCACGGCGGACGACGACGACAGCACGCCTGAGACCGTCCCCATCACCCTCCAGATCGACGCCCCTCCGGGAACCATCGTCGCGGTCCAGAGCGGCGACGGCCCATTCACCGAGGTCACCCTCACCGACATGGACGGGACGGCAGACATCGCCCATCCCGACGGCCACTATGGGGTTCTCCTCGCCTGCGCCGGGCCCACCCGCGCCGGGGTGCAGCTGCACCTGAGCGACGCCATCACTGAACCCAACGTGGTCATGGGCTGCGCCGAGGCGGTCGAGCGGGCCGCCTCTGACGGACAGCTCTCGGGCCAGGTCTTGAACACCGAAGACCAGGTGTGGTCCCTCTATCTGGGCTCGCGGTACTGGGCTTCGCTTCCCGGCACGCTCAATAACTATCAGGCCCCCCTTCCCACGGACAACTACGACCTCATCGCGGCGCGGCGCGACAGCAACGGCGTGCCGAACAAGGTCATGCTCGTGAGCGTGCTCGATGCAGGGAACGACCCCCTGTGGACCATCGACTTCAACGACGACGCCTCGCAGATCCCCCACCAGCCAGAGCTGGCGACCCTCGACATCGCCGCCACGGGCACCAGCACGAACACCACCGGTTCCTTCCTGAGCCGCGGTGGCACGCTGTGGAACCTCGGCGCGCGCCCGAGCCCAGCGGCCAGCTTCGAAGTCATCGCGAACGAGCGGCGCTTCTACAGCGACATGTTCTTCTTCACGACGAGCAGCACCCACGACGAGACCTGCGTGGGCAAGACACTGACGGTCCTCACCTCGGCCCGAATGGAGGACTTCAACACCGCCATCGCCCGCCACGGCGCGCCGCTGGTGCCCGTGAGCCCCGAGTTGAGCGCGCGCTGCAGCGACCTGACCGGGTTGAGCGTGACCAGCGACGCGTCGTCGCTCAGCTCGGACTGGACCTCGAGCCTGGGCGCGGACCATGGGCGCGACACCCTCATCCTCGAGCTCACCGCACCTGACGGCGCGAGCCGGTGGACGGTGACGTCGGACGTGGACCGGCCGGTGATGGACGTCGACTTCGCCAACGCGACGGCCCTCCTCGGGGGCAGCTACCTGACGCCCACGACCGGGTGGACCTGGACTGCGACTGCCTGGGAGCTCCCCGTGGAGGCAGTCACGAGCTCGCAGCTCGCCCTGGTCCAGGTGACGAATCAGTTCACGTCGATTCCGACGGGTCGCTCGCGCTGGCAGTACGAACCCCTGCCCCTCCCGGGTCCCGGGGTGAACGAAGAGCGCAACCACGAGTACGACACCGACGACCTCACCCGCGTATTCACCGAGCTCCCCTGGGACGAGATCGAGTACTCGGCCCACGGCATCCAGCGCTCCGGCACGCTCTAGGGGCGCCCCATCAGCCCATTCCCCACCCGTGGTGCCTTGCCGTGTGCACTCGCATTGGCTCTCGCTCTCGCAGGGTGCCCCACCGCGCCGGTCGACGACGACGACGACTCCACCGAGGACGGGAGCGAGGACGAGACCCGGCCCGTGATCTGTGCCGCCGTTGCGCCGTCCGTCTCCAACGACCCCGACGGTGGCTTCCTCGTCGAGACCGAGCACTACCGCTTGCACCTGCGCGGGGTGGGCGACGACGAAGCGGAGGAGCTGGGCCGCATCGCCGAGACCGCGTGGGATGCCTGGCAGGCGTACTTCTCCCAGGGCTTCGACGTGGACGCGCCTCTCGAGGCCTACGTGGAGGGTGACTACAACGCGTTTGCCCAGCGGCTGATCACGGACGGGCTCGATCCGGACGACGCCAGCGGGGCGGGCGGGTACTACCACCCGAGCACCCGCCGGGCGTACCTGTACGCACAGCCCTCCGTGTGGTTCACCCGGGTGCTGTTCCTCCACGAGCTGGCCCACCAGGCACATGGAGAAGCGCGGGACAGCGGCGACGTGCCCGGCTGGTACGTGGAGGGGGTTGCGGAGTTCGTGTCGCGGCACGACTGGGACGGGACGTGCCTCCGCCTGGGCGTGACTCCCCATCTCAGCCTCGAGGACCCAGCTGCTGCCGCCGCCAGCGACGTGCCAGGGGTGAGCCTCGCGGAGTGGTTCGACGACGGCGCGTGGCCGGGCCGGCCCCTGGCGATGGAGTTTCTGCGACTGGTCCACACCAGCCCCGACCTCGCGCCCGGCTGGGACGCGCTCCGCACCACCATCGACGCGGACGGATCGGTGAGCAGCGACGAGGTCGAGGAGGTCTTCGGCATCTCGATCGAGCAGCTGGAGCAGCGGTTGGTCGCCTTCGTGCCGACCGACCAGGAGCCGATGATCCCGGTCTACCTGGAGTGGCTCCACCGCACCCCGCAGAGCGTGCGCGGCTGGGCGGATGGAGTCATCACGGTGTCTCGGCACAAGAACCCGCCGGCCGAGATTTCGCTGGTGAGCGAGGGCCCCTCCACCGGTGGGGTCGGCCTGCTGCTGAGTTGGGACTCGGGATCGGACTACGACGCCCTGGTCCTCAAGCCCGACGGTGCCCTCTGGAGCTTCAACGCGGTAGGCGGGACCAACACTTGGAGCTCCGCCGGGAGCGTGGGCGCGCCTGGCACCAGCGTCGCCTGGACCCTGCGACACGAAGACGCTGAGGCCGTAGTCACCGTCGATGGAGTCGAGGTCCGGGTGCCGACCCACGCGACGCCGAGCGCGGGTCTGGCGGTAGAGAACGACGACGTCATCTTCACTGAGCTGAGCTGGAGGCCCTGAATGCGCGCCCTGGTCCTGTCTACTGACGGCCCCCGCGTCGAGGAGCGTCCCGTTCGCGCCCTGCCCGGAGAAGCCCTGCTCCGACCCACCGTGGGCGGCGTCTGCGCGACGGATCTGGAGCTCATCAAGGGCTACATGGGCTTCGAGGGTGTGCTCGGGCACGAGTGGGTCGGAGTCGTCGAGGAGTCAGGTGACGCCTCTCTCGTCGGCCAGCGGGTCGTGGGCGACATCAACTGTCCGTGCCGGTCCTGCGCCACCTGTCTGGCAGGCCATCCCACCCACTGCCCGCACCGCACGGTGCTCGGCATCCAAGGGAGGCAGGGTGCCTTCGCTGAGGCCTTGAGCCTGCCCGCGAGCAACCTGCATCGGGTGCCGGACGCGGTGTCCGACGAGGCTGCGGTCTTCGTCGAACCCCTCGCGGCGGCCATTGAGATTCTCCAGCAGATCCACATACGCCCCACCGACGAGGTCGTGGTGCTGGGGGTAGGCCGTCTCGGTCAGCTGTGCGCCCGGGTCCTGGCCTTGACCGGAGCTCGCGTCCGGGGGGTGAGCCGCAACCCCGCGCGCCTGGAGCTGCTGCCGAGCCACGTGGGGCGTGCGACCCTCGCGCAGACCGACGACGACCTCGCCGCCGGGCGTCGCGCGGACATCGTCGTCGACTGCACGGGAAACCCCGACGGCCTCGCCCTGGCCACGAAGCTGGTGCGCCCCCGAGGGACCCTGGTGCTCAAGACCACGACCCACGACCTGGGCGACGCGAGCCCGGTCCCGTGGGTGATTGACGAGATCACGCTCGTCGGCTCCCGGTGTGGGCCCTTCGCCCCCGCGCTGCGCATGCTCGAAGCGGGCCTGGTGGACCCGACGCCACTCATCAGCGCTGAGTACGCGCTCGCCGACGGCATGCAGGCGCTGAAGCGGGCGGCGCAGCGAGACACCGTCAAGGTGCTCTTGCGCATCAGCTGAGGGCGACCCAGGTGAGCCGCGACGCTCAGTCCTCCTCGGAGAGCTCCAGGACAAGACGCTCCAGCAGCCAGGCCAGCATCTCCCTCGGCTTGCTGCAGACGTCGCGCGGGACCTCGTAGATGACGAACGAGTACTCGGGGTCCTCCCGGAGCGCACGGAGGATGAGGGCGCAGTCTTCTCCTCGGAGAGCGCGCCCCACCGCATCGCGCAGAGCGGTCCCCTGCCCCGCGTCTCGAAGCTCGGAGACCAGAGAGTGCAAGCGCGCGGTGCTTTCTCGCGGAGTCATCCGCCCCCATCCGGAGACGCTGCAGGAGCCGGGACTGGCGAGCCGGTCCGCTCCCAACTGAGCCCCGCCATCGCGGCTGCCACGAGGTGGTCGAGCACGGTCGTGTCCGGGAGGACCTTCGAAGCGAACGCCCACTCGTTGGCCGTGGGAGCCACCTGGATGATCAGCCCGCGCCAGCCGCCGTTCTCGGTGCGGCGATCGTGAGGCAGGGCCCCGAGATCGGCGTCGGAGAGCAGTTTGCCCAGGTCCGCGACGACTGAGCCCACCAGCTCCGTGTGCCCCTGCTCCCAAGGGTCCAAGGACCGCGGCGGATTCACGATCGTGTCGAAGCGGGGACCTCGGACGCCGGCCACCTCGCCGCAAGGCGGCATGGTGTCGGTGCGCAGGTCGATGCGCAGTCGCATGACGAGACGGTCGCGATGCCGAATCCCCCGCAAGAGGATGACCCAGCCGCGCTGGTCGTCTGCCCGATCCGCCAGGTCGTCCCGCACTGCCTGCAGGTCGGCTTCGAAGGGCAACTGGCCGACGCGCCGACGCGCCTCCGTCCAGAGCGGGGCCGACCCTCGCCCCGCGACCACGGCGAGCACCGCAGAGAAGAGCACCCCCACCGGGAGGAACAGGAGCGGGAACGCCACCCAGCGGAGCCACTCCCAGGTGTGGGCACCCACCCAGCCCGCTGCGGCCCAGGAGAGCCAGCCTGCTGCCACGAGGACCACCGGGCATCCGACGCGACGCAGAGCACCGCGTACCCCCTTGGGACGGGCGAGCTCGAGGAGGCGCACATCGGACAAAGCGCGCGGATCGACGTCCGTATCCACAGGGGGAGCCTACACTCCGCCCCGTGATGTCACTGCTCCTCCCCGGGCTCTTCGCCGGACTCGTTGCCGTTCTCGTGACCGTGGCCATCGAGCGCTTCGGCGGTCGTGTGGGGGGCCTGCTCGGCACTCTGCCCACCACCATCGTCCCGGCGTCCCTGGGCATCTTCGCGGAGACCGACGCTGAGGGACTCGGCCACGCCATGTACGCGGTGCCCGCAGGGATGCTCCTGAACGCCGGCTTTCTTTGGCTCTGGCGCGCGGTGCCCCCCCGGCTGCCGTCGTTGCCCCTGGGCCCTCGGCTGGCGGGCATGACGGTGGTGTCGATGGGGGCGTGGTTTGCGGGGGCCCTGGGTCTCGTCATGACGCTGTCCGCCCTCGACGGCTCCACCATGGGCCTGCGCCTCGCGGGTTGGGGCGCCACGGCGGCCATCGTGGTCGTGGGCGCGGTCGCCTGCCTCCGCTCGGTGCCCGCGCCAAAGGGCTCCCGACCCGTCGGTCTCGGCACGCTGCTCGCCCGCGGGCTCCTGGCGGGCCTGGCCATCGCTACCGCGGTCTGGATCAGCCGGGTGGGCGGCCCTCTGGCCGCGGGAGTCGCATCCGTCTTTCCCGCCATCTTCGTCACCACGATGGTGTCGCTCTGGCTCGCGCAGGGAGAGGCCGTGCCGTCGGGGGCGGTGGGCCCGATGATGCTCGGCTCGGCGGCGGTGGCGACCTACGCGCTCTTCGCGGCGGCGGCGCTGCCTGCCCTTGGCCCGTGGCTGGGCACCCTCGTCGCCTGGGTCGCCGCGGTGGGCACGACCACGGTCCCGGCCTGGTGGTGGCTCGGACGGCGCGCCGCGCAGGCAGAGGCGGTCAGGCCTCGAGGACCGGCAAGCCCGTCTCGGTGAGCCAGGAGTCGACGTCGTCCAGATCGAGGCCCCGGAAGATGCGAGCCTCCACCCAGCGGGTCCCCCGGTAGTCGGCGACCAGGCGCGCGATGGCGTCCCCCCGATCCGCCGGCGCTCCACCGAGCACCCGCACCGCGCGCAGCTCCTTCCACACCTCGAGCCCTCGTCCTTGTCGGTCGTCCAGAGCCAGCAGCAGATCCGCCAGGGAGCCGGGGTGCACGACCCGCACCTCTTCGAGCAGCCACTCCACATCGAGGGTCAGGCGCACCATCCCGCGGTGCCGGGCGGCGATGGCGAGGGGCACGGTGTCCGCGAAGCAAGCGATGGCGGTGCTGGGCGTGGAGTAGGGAACGCGGTTGCGCGCACAGAAGGCAGCGATCCGCTCAGGCTCTGGATCCTCGGTGCCCATTGCCGCTCCATCGAGCAGCGCGGCGTGCTGCCCGGCCGTGATCCAATGGACGAAGATCAATCCAGGGCGTCCGCGAGCGCAGCGGCGGCGTCCCGCTCGGCATCGAGGGCATCCTCGTGACCCTCCACCAGGGCCGAACCGTCGGCGAGGACGGCCTCGAGTTCTCCCAGGAGCGGCATGAGGCCCGGGGCGGTCTGGGGGAAGCGCTGGGTCGTCGTGAGCAAGGCCTGGACCCCGCGGCCCACGCGGCCACTCAGCTCACTCCATGTCGCCTTCGAACGCTTCAGGGTCTCATCGTGGGCGGCCACGGCCGCCAGGAGGGCCGTCGCTTGCGCCGTCACGTCGGCGCCGCCTGCACCATCCGCGGTGGCGTCCGCGAGCTCTGCCAGCGACGCATCCCGCTCGCGACGCGCGGTGCGCAGCGCTCCTTCTGCGGCGGCTCGGGCTCGCGCTGCCCCTTCAATCTGCTGCTTGGACCGGGTGAGATCGTTGCGCGCCTTGGCGGCCTCGGCACGCGACGCTTCCAGCTCGGTCCGGGCTTGGGCTAGAGCCGCCTCGGCCTCTTCCGCCGCCGCGACCGCGTCGCCCTGGGCACCGATGGCTTCATCGCGCGCGCTCTCTGCGGCCTCGAGGTCCTCGAGCGCCTCAGAGAGCTCCGCGCGGGCGGCGTTCACAGCAGATTGGCCCTCCTCGAGGGCGGTCTTGATGACGTCAGCTTCCGTCTTGGAGCGGCGCAGCTTCGCCTGGGCCTCGGTCGCCTCCCCCTGAGCCGCAGACGCCTCGTTGAGGGCAGCCTCCGCCTCGGACTTCGCAGCCTCCGCTTCGGACTTCGCAGCCGCCGC
>JAGSHC010000410.1 GCA_023954745.1 Deltaproteobacteria bacterium
GATGAACCGTGGAAGACCCGGACGCGCCCGTTGTCGGTCAGGCCGTCGTCGTAGTTCGGAGACCCGATGGCCACATCGGCATAGCCGTCCCCGTTGACGTCGCCCACCCCGGCCACGGCCGCCCCGAGATACTCCGTCGCCTGGGTGCCGTTGAAGGTGGTGCTCGCTGACACCGCGAGGCCCGACTGCGAGCCGTGGAAGATGTAGGCCCGCCCCGAGTCCGAGCCGGTCGAGTTGAACCAAGGGAGGCCCACGAGGGCGTCCTCGTACCCGTCGCCATTGACGTCGCCAGCGTTCTCCACCACCGCCTGGATGCCGCCGAAGGACTGGTTCGACTCGAGAGTCCACTCGGAGCTGTCCCCGAGGCCCGCCGCGGACCCGTTGAAGAGCTGGACGCGCCCGGCCCCCACGTCGCCGTCGCTGTTGGTGTACTCGGGTGAGGCGATGAGGAGGTCCCCAATGCCGTCGCCATCTACGTCGCCTGCGGCCGAGACAGCCCCGCCGAGCTCCTCGCCAACGTCGGACCCCACGATGACCGTGCCCCCGGAGCTCACCGTCTCGAGGGAGGTGGTCCCCGAGCCGCTTCCGAAGGTGGAGGCTCCGAAGAAGATGTGGGCGCGGCCCACGTCGCTGGAGCCGCTGCTGTACGAGTACTCACCGATGACCCAGTCAGCGAGGCCGTCGCCGTTGAGGTCGCCTGCCGTGGAGACCGCCCCTCCCATCCGCCCCGTGGCCTGGCTGCCTCCGATCTCCCAGCTCTGGGTCCCAGCGACGCCTCCGACGCTGCCGAGGAACAAGCCGGCCCAACCGCAGTAGGAGCCATTGGCGCAGCCAGCCTGGTCCGCACCGACCAGCACGTCGGCGTAGCCATCGCCGTTGACGTCCCCCGCCGTGCTCACCGAGTCGCCGAACTCCGAGCCGCTCCCCTGGATGGAGAGGGTGCTGTCCGGGCTGGACCCGAGCCCCGAGCCGCCCCCGTGGAACACGTAGACCTCGCCGTTGGAGCCAGCGGCTGGGGCGCCGATGATCACGTCGGCGAATCCATCCCCGTTGACGTCTCCCGCCCCGTCCACGGACTGCCCGGCGTCGTCGCCGTTCGAGTCGCCCACGACGTTCCAAGCGGGGGTCCCGATCAGCCCCGTCGCCGTGCCCGTGTAGACGAATGCGCAACCGTTGTTGGCGTACCCGGTGCCGCCCTCGCAGCCCGGGGCCCCGACGACGATGTCGGAGTAGCCGTCGCCGTTGGTGTCCCCCGCGCCGGCCACGGAGAACCCGAACTTGTCGTCGACGGAGCTGTTTCCGATGAGGAGAGGCATGGCGAGCGTGGTGTTCGCGAACCCGGCGATTCCCGTCCCCGACCCGTGAAAGATGTACACGCGCCCTTCGGTCCCGAAGCTCACCCCATTACCAGGAGCGCCGACCACGAGGTCGCCATAGCCGTCCCCGTTGAGGTCTCCTGCCATGTCGACGGAGGTGCCGACATATCCGTTGGCGAAGCTCCCATTCCAGGTGACGTCAGGGGTCGACGGGAGTCCCATGGAGGCCCCGTAGAACACCCGAACCTGGCCCTGAGCCGACGTGCCATACCCCGGCACCCCCACCACCACATCCGCGTAGCCGTCGCCGTTGAGGTCTCCAGCGCACGACGCCGAGGCCCCGAGATAGAGGCTCGCGTCGACGCCCTCGATCTCCCAGGAGGAGGTCGTGATGAGCGGGTCGAGGGTGAGGGGCCAGGCGGCGCCAGCGTCCTCGACGCTGAGAGTGACAGCGACTCCATCGGCGGAGGTCACCGCATTCATGGTCGCGACCAGGGGGCGTCCGTGGGCATCCCAGGCCGCGACGCCCGCGTACCGGACTGCCCGTCCGTCGGCGGCGAACGAGATGAAGTCGTCCCCAGTCTTCGCCACGGGCAGGCCGTCCAGGGCGACGGTCACCAAGAGAGGGCCGTCCCCCTCGGGGCGGTCGCGCAGCGTCCAGCCCTGGCGCAGGCCCTCGGGGCCGCTCTGCCACCAGGCATCGAGACCATCGCCTGGCTGTCTCAGTCGACGGAGACAGGCCCCGCTGGGGTCGACCTGCACCGGCTCGATGCAGTCGCCCTCCTCGGGAGCGCCGAGCTCGACCGGCGCGAGGGCACCCTCACGGCCAAAGCCCGATGTGCGGACTCGGAGCCCATCGGCCTGACCCTGGAGGCCGGAGCGCACGACCATCGCCTGGGCGTCGAGGCGGTAACGGAGATGCTGTCCGTGATTGCGTCCCTCGAAGCCGCCGTCCAGCAGCCACGGCTGGTACCGCGCGACATCCACCCGGCTCGTCACCGAGGCGAGCCAATCGGAGTCCGAGTCCACGGCCTCGCGAGGGAGCCCTTCGGCTCCAGAGAGTTGGTCCACCGCGGCGGGAGCACACCCAGCGAGCGCCGCAAGAAGCGCGCTCACAGCCACGGAATCGCGAAGAGAAGTCACCGGAACCCACACACCCCAGCCAGCATTCTACAGGCGAGGTCGGGTCTAGGAGTCAGGGCCCCCGGGCATCCTGACGCCCCACCCCCGGGCCTTCACGACCGCGCGGCTGAATGCGTCGACGACCTCCGCGGCGTGGGCCCCTCCGAGCCCCGCTCCAGGAAGGACCCCGACGAGCACGACAGGGTGTCCAACGCCTCCCTCCGGCGGCATCACGACTCCTCCGAACCAGCTGTCCGTGCGCGGAACACCCTGGGCATCGATGCGCTGCGAGGAGCCGGTCTTGCCAAAGACCAGCGACCGATCCGGGTTGTCGGAGAACGCCCGCGCCGCCGTTCCCTTGAGCACGACCGCGTGAAGAGCGTCGCGGAGCCGGCTCGCCCCCCGGCGCGAGATCAGGCGCTCCTCGACCCCGCTCCCTCCGGGGACCAGAGAGGCGCGCGGCGTGGTCCCATCCGTCGCGATGGCCGCGAGGAAGGACGCGATGCCGAGGGGAGTGGCCCGCACCCCGTCCTGCCCGACGGATCGAGCGGCGATGGGCGCGTCCGAGTCCGGCTCGTCCGAAGGAACTCGGCCCGCCGCCCCTCTCACGCCGAAGCCCAGGTCGAGGGGTGTGTCGAAGCCTGCCCGGCGAGCCAGGGCATGGACCGGCCACGCGCGCTCGCGTCGAGCGTCGTCGACGATCCCCACTCCAGCCCACCCCTCGCGCAGTGGCTCGTGCATGAGCAGTCCGAGGTAGCCGAACCAGACGTTGTCGGACGATCGAAGAGCACCCTCGAGGGCGCGGTCCCTGGGGCTGGCCACTCCGCGGAAGTTCCGGAGCCGGGTGCGCAGGGAGAGGTCGGGCTCCGAGCCGAGGGGGAGGGCCGGGAGTCTGGCGGCGGTGAGGGTGCCCGAGAGCGCCGCGCGGCGGAGGCCCGAGGGGAGGTCGCCATCGAGCATCGCGCGCACCGTCGGGTCCGCGGAGCCGAGAGCGGCGAGGGCGACGGCCGGCTTGAAGGCGGAGCCGGGCCGCAGGTCGGTGTCCTTCCAACAGGCCTCGGGAGACGCGGCGCCATCCGCGTCACGACCCGCGCAAGCCAGGATCTCCCCCGTCACGGCGTCCATGGCGAGCAGCGCGCCACGGAGCGGGTGAGTGTCGGGGACGCCGGAGGTCCCGAGGCCATCGAGGTGCGCATCGAGGGCGGCGTAGGCGTCGTCTTGAAGATCGTCGTCCAGGGTCAGGGC
>JAGSHC010000244.1 GCA_023954745.1 Deltaproteobacteria bacterium
GGCGAGCTGAAGCGGCTACCGGTCGACGGGCAAGCCGGAGGGAACCTCGTCGGGGATGATGTCCTCGAGATCCCAGACGGCCGGGTCCGTCATGCTCTCCAGGAACGCGAGCAGGGCATCGACCTCTGGGTCGCTGAGGTCGATGGGGTCCAGCACCAGCTCGTCGAGAGCGCGCGCATCAAGGGTTCCCTCATGGAGTGCTCGAGGTCGTACACCTGGAGTATCCATGGGGTTTGGACGCGATCCGATGACCAAGTGTTTCCGACGTGCGGGACAGGTGTCTCCCGCTACCAGCGCACGCGCCGTCCATTGGGGTCCTGGAGAGCGCAGGGCTGCAGCGTCTCGCTGACGGCGGTGATGGACGTGGCGGCGGGCGCCCACTCTGGTGTTGGGGGCGCGAGTCCGATGAGGAGGTCCAACTCCCCGAGGCTGACGGGCTTGCCAAGCACCTTCGGTGCCCTCTTCTGCTTTCGCTTCTTTGCTGGGGCTTCGGCGCTGTCTGCGTCGTTGCTCGTCTCCGTCGCCGCGTCGGGCGACCCGTCGCGGTCCCGGTCTGGGACCTCTCGATCCGGTACGGGAATGCGCGGGTTCACGGCGCCGGGGTCAGGGTCTCCAGGGCTGAAGAAGCCTCCGCTCTGGGCGGACGCGGCGACGGGGAAGAGCAAGGTCAATGACAGGGCAAGGGTTCCAAGAAGGGTCGTGCGGTTGCTCATCACTGTTCTCCTTCGGGCAGGGCGCGCTTGGGGTAAGCGCTGTGCTCCCTGCCTGTGCAATAGAACTAGCCTGGTCCCATAAGAAAAAAACAATGAAAAAGAGAGCGAACGGTTAGTCACAGGCTAATTGTGGTGCATGTTCGACCAGCTCAACTACAACCACCTGCACTACTTCTTCGAGGTCGCACGCGCCGGCAGCATCACGGCGGCAGCGAAGGAGTTGCGCGTCAGCCAACCCACCATCTCGACTCAGATCCGGGTCCTCGAGGGCGCCCTGGGGGTCAAGCTCTTCGACCGCGAGGGACGGGGCCTGGTGCTCACTCGCGAGGGCCAGCTCGCCCAAGGCTACGCCCAGGACATCTTCCGACTCGGTCGCGAGCTTCAGCGCTCGTTGGAGTCGGACGCCGCGAGCCCGGGAATGCTCCGGGTCGGAGTCGCGGACAGCCTGCCGAAGTGGCTGGTGAGCTGGCTTCTCGAGCCAGTCCTGTCGATGCGTCCGCGGGTGCGCCTGGTGGTCCGCGAAGCCAAGCTCACCGAGCTCTTCGGGGGGCTGGCCCAGCACGAGTTCGAGCTCGTGCTCACGGACCGGAAGGCGCCATTCGGCTTGGGGCTGACGAGCGAGCAGGTCGTCGACTCTCCGCTGGTGCTGTTCGCGAAGGAGCCTCTGGCCGGTCAGCTCCGGGAGTCGCTCAGCAATCCGGCGCTCGGCGGTGCCTGTCCCCTGGTGTTGCCGGGCGAGGAGTCCGTGATGCGCACCCAGATCGAGAGCTGGTTCGCCGAGCACTCCATTCCCATCGACATCGTCGCCGAGGTGGACGACTCCGCCCTCGCGAAGATCGTGGCTGCCTCCGGAGCGGCGTGCTTCGCCGGACCTCGGTTGATCGCGGAGGCGCTGGACGAGCACTTCGGCCTGGTGGAGGTGGCCGAGCTCGAGGGCTTGAGGGAGGGCGTCCTGGCGGTGCTCCCGAAGCGGCGTGTCCCCCATCCGCTGGCCGAGAAGCTCGTCGCGTCAGCCTCCGAGCGGCTGGCCGGGGGAGGAGAAGGCCCAAGCTAAACTAGAGTCCCGGTCCACTCGATGGGAGAGGTACGCATGGAACTCGGATCATTCTCGGTCAGCCTCGCGGTCAAGGACATCGCTGTCAGCAAGGCGTTCTACGCCCGGCTCGGCTTCGCGGAGATGGGGGGCGACGAGTCCCAGGGGTGGCTGATCCTGAAGAACGGCGACCACATCATCGGGCTGTTCCAGGGGATGTTCGAGAACAACATCCTCACCTTCAACCCGGGCTGGGCGCAGGACGCGAGCCACCTCGAGAGCTTCACCGACGTGCGCGAGATCGCAGCGACCCTGCGGGGCGATGGCGTCGAGCTCACCGGCGACACGACGGGCAAGACCGAGGCGGGGCCCGCCTCGTTCATGGTGACGGACCCCGACGGGAACACCATCCTGGTGGACCAGCACCGCTGATTCACACGCGTTTCACATCGCACCCCATCGAGATTCTCTTCCGCCCCGCAGTCTGAAGTGACGCAACTGGCAGTCTGTGGCTGTCGGCTTGTGCCATCGCGCTGGGAGGCTGCATGGAGTTTGCTTGGGGAGTCGTGTTCTTCGTTGCCATCGCGGTGCTGCTGTTCCGCTCCATTGGCGACCGCAAACGCATCAAGGGACTGAGCGAGGAGCTGGACAAGCTCCGGTTCTCCCTCAGCACCGACTGGCAGCAGCGCGAGAACGCCAAGAAGGCGATGGAGGGCCGTCTCGAGGCCCTCGAGGCCGGGGGAGCGCGACAGGTGGCGCCGCCCAAGGAGGTGGCGGCGAGCGAGACCGGTGCGCCCCCCGCGACGGTCACCGTGACGACGGACCCAGAGCCGACCCCCACGCCCGACACCACCCCCGAGACGTCGGAGACCCCCGCTGAGACCGCACCGAGCGCGCCTCCCTCAGAGCCGCTGCGCCCCGCCGCGTTCCAGGCCGCTTCGAAGCCGGCGCCTCCCCCTCGTCCGAAGATCAACCTGGAGGAGTGGCTCGGGGTGAAGGGAGCTGCGGTCGGCGGCGGAATCATCGCGTGCATCGCGGCGGTGATGCTGTTCCAGCACGCCATCGACAATGAGTGGATCTCGCCGGCGCTTCGCGTCGTCATGGGCACCGTCGCCGGGATCGGCGCCATCGGCCTCGCCCAGACCAGCAAGCTGCGCAAGTACGCCGTCACCGCCAACGCCATGGCCGGCGCCGGCCTCGTGGCGTTGTACGCCTCGTTCTGGGCCGCCCACGTGCTCTACGACCTCATCAGCAAGTACCCCGCAGGGGGGCTGATGGCATTGGTGACCGCGGCCTGCTGTGCCCTGGCGGTGCGGCACGGCTCCATCCAGATCGCGCTCCTCGGCCTCGCCGGCGGCTTCGCGACACCCCTGCTCCTGTCCAGCGGCTCGGACCGACCCATCGAGCTGTTCGGCTACCTGCTCTTGCTCGACCTCGCCTTCCTCTACCTCGCGGTGAAGAAGGACTGGCCCATCCTCGGGGCCCTCAGCCTCGGCGGCACCCTGCTCTTCCAGATGCTCTGGCTCGGCGGGCGCATGGGCCCAGACCGGCTCTGGCTCGGCGTGGGCATCCTCATGGTCTTCGCAGCGGTGTTCGCCGTGGTCGGCGACCGCGCGAAGGGAGAGGCGGCGCGCACCTGGAACATGACGTCGGCGGGAGCGCTGCTCTTCCCGCTGGCCTTCGGCATGTACTTCGCGGCGCGCTCTGAGCTCAACGCCCAGCCTGGGCCGGTGCTGGCGATGCTCGTGGTCATCACGGCCGGCGCGTGCTGGCTGGGGTCGCGCAGCAAGGAGCAGCGCTTGCTCCCCCTCGGGGTGGCGGCGGGCAGCCTCGCGGTCCTGGGCACCTACATGCTGGCGGGTTCTTCGGACAACACCATGCTCATGGCGGCGGGGGTGACGACGCTGCTGGCGGCCATCCACCACGGCTTTGCGGAGTGGAAGAAGGCGGACCTCGATGTCGCCTGGCTTCGCTCGGCGGCGGTCGCGGCGTTCGGCGGCAGCCTGGTGGTGCTCATCGGCCAATACGACTCCCCCTTCCTCGCCAAGGAGTGGAGCATCGGCATCGCCGCGACCGTGGTCATGGGAGCGATGCTTCTGCGCCAAGCCAGCCTTCTGCCAAAGGGTGCCCCGCTCTCGTCCATCGGAGCTGGGTTGGTGATGGCCGCGGCGGTGGCTGAGGGCATCTCGCACCGGCGAGGCGGCCCGCACGCACCCGTGGGCTCGTACCTCGCGGCTGTGTTCGGTGTCGGCGTGGCCTTGCAGTTCTGGGCGATGAAGGGGGCGTCCGAGGGAGCAAAGCGTTGGGCGGAGCACGCCGCAGGCGTCTTCGCGGTGGTGAGCCTGTTGGGGCTCGCCAACGCCCACGTCCTCGGCGATCTGCCGCCCCTCGTGACCGCCCTCGCGCTTCCGGGCATGGCGGTGCTCATCGCCCTGGTGGCGACGCGGTTGAACGCTGGCGGGTGGTACCTCGCGGCCAGTGTGCTCGCGGCCTTCGGCCACAGCGTGTTGGTGTCCTCGCGGTCGCCAAACGTTGGTGGCGTGGAGGGACCGGTCCTCGGCATCCTCGTGGCCACCTTCGCGGTGCTGACCTGGTGGCCGGTGCTGACCACCGGACGCTTCCGAACGGGCCGCTGGGCGTGGTACGGCGCCGCCCTCGCGGGCCCCATGTTCTTCCCCGCGTCGCGGACCCTGTTCGAGTCGCTCTTCGGGGATGGAATGACCGGAGTTCTCGCGGTGGGCTTTGCGGCCGTCTCGGTGGGTGCGCTGGCGAGAGCGCAGTCCCAGTGGGATGCCGACGACCCAATCCGCACCAGTGTGCTCGCCTGGTTGGGTGCCGCGGCCCTGTTCTTCATCAGCCTGGCGATTCCGCTCCAGCTCGAGCGGTCGTGGTGGACCATCGGCTGGGCCCTGGAGGGCGTCGCGGTGCTGGCGCTGTGGCGCAAGGTCGACCACCCGGGGCTGAAGTACCTCGCGGTGGGCCTGTTCGGCGCCGTGTCTGCGCGGCTGCTGCTGAACCCCGAGGTCCTGACCTATTACGACCGCGGGTCCTGGCGCATCGTCAACTGGCTCGCCTACACCTACCTCGTTCCTGCGGCGGCGCTGGTGGCGGGAGCGCGGTTCGTGGGGCAGCTGGAGAAGGCGCGGGCGCGGAGCTGGGAGGCGGGTCTGTACAAGACTCCGTTCAGCTTCTCGGGCCTGCTCGGGTTCTGGGCGGTGCTGGTGGGCTTCGCGTGGATCAACCTCGCAGTCGTCGACTGGTTCGCCGAGGGCTACACGCTGACGGTGTCCCTGGAGCGCATGCCCGCCCGGGACCTGAGCTTCTCCATCTCCTGGGCGGTGTACGCGGTGCTGCTGCTGGCGGTGGGCATGGCCAAGCGCATCAAGGGGCTTCGCTACCTCAGCCTGGGCTTGCTGATCATCACCATCGGCAAGGTGTTCCTCTACGACCTCGGGCATCTCGAGGACCTGTACCGCGTCGCGTCTCTGGTCGGACTGGCGGTGTCGCTGTTCCTCGTCTCGCTCGCGTACCAGCGCTTCGTCTTCACTGGCGCCGAGCCGACGCCCGAGCCCGAGCCGACGCCCGACTCCGAACCACCGCCCGCCGACGGCGAGGAGACCGACCAATGATTCGCAGGGTCCTCTTCGTGACCGCGTTCCTCGCCGCCCTCGCCATCCTCCCGGCCTACGGCGAGGAGCCCGACCCCACCTCGGTCTTCCGCTGGCAGGCCACAGTGACCCCCGAGGGTCCCGGCCTGGCGCGCCTGCCCCTGGACGAAGGCGTGCTCACCCGCTCAGGCGCCGACCTCGCGGACCTCCGCCTGTTCGACGCCCAAGGCAACGAGATTCCCTACGCCATCGATGACGGACCGCAGTTGACTGCCCTGCGCACGCACTCCGTCGAGATCGACGACCTCTCCCGCGACCGGGAGGTGGACACGAAGCGCTGGGCGCCTTGGCTCTACCTCGAGAGCTTCAGCATCGAGACCCCGCCTGACGGGGCGGAGCACTCGTGGACCCTGGAGGTGGACTCGAGCAACCGCCGCTTCGTCCGGGAGATCGAGGTGCGCGTGGGGAAGCCCGGCACAAACGGGAAGCTGCTCGCCAAGGGCACGATCTTCCGCCTCCGTGAGCCGGGGCGCGAGCGCCTCACGATCCAGCTCCCACCGCTGCCCAAGGGCCACATCAGCATCCAGCTTCGAGGCGCCGAGTCCGGCTATCTCGAGCCGTCGATCACGCTGCGCTCCACCTGGGCCCTCGGCGCCACCCCCGAGGCGCGCATCCCCCTGACCGTGCTCTCGAGTGAGTCGAAGGACGGCACGACCTCCATCGTGGTCGAGCGGCCCGAGGCCATCGTCCCCCGCAGCCTCCGCATCGCCACGGCCAACAGCACGTTTGAGCGCGCATCCACCGTGTGGGACGAGGGACAGGGGCGTCGCGACGGACGCTTGGGGCGCGGAACCCTGTGGAGGCTCGATGGCGAGCGCAAGGTGCAGAAGCTCGACGTGCGCATGGCACCGGCCGTGGGGGAGCGCCTCCGGCTGGAGATCGACGACCGCGACAGCCCTCCCCTCGCCATCGACGAGGTGATCGCGGTGCTTGCCCGCCCAACCCTCGTCTTCGACGCTCCCGCGGGTCCAGTGATCATGCGCTTCGGCGCGGAGCGCGTGCGGCGGCCTCGCTACGACATCGTCGGGCTGCTCGGCGCGGGCAAGTGGGTTCAGGGTGAGGCCGACGCGCCGTCCCTCTTCGACCCGCGTGACCTCCAGGCCGCCACGCTGGGCGAAGTCACCGAGAGCCCCGCCTTCTCCGCCGAGCCTCAGCTCGCTTTCGCCAGCCGGCCGGGCAAGGTCGTCGACATCAGCTTGTGGAGCCACCTGCGCCCCCTCGCCGTTCCGTCCACCGGCGACCATCTGGTGCAGCTGCGTCTCGCCCCCGAGGACCTGGGCACGGCGCGTCCCGATCTGGGAGACGTACGCATCGTCGACAGCCAGGGCCAGCAATGGCCCTACCTGCGGGACGACACCAAAGACGCGACGGTGGCCATCTCCCTGACCCTCGGTCTCCGAGAGACCAGTCAGGAGGGGGCGACCCGCTACCCGTTGCGCCTGCCCACAGGCCCCGCCGATGTCGTCCGCGTCGAGGTTCAGGGCCCGGCCGGCTACTTCGACCGCGCCTTCGAGCTGCGGGACGCCGAGGGGAAGCGGATCACTCGTGGCCGTCTCGTTCGGGAAGCCGGAGACCCAAGGCCCGTGGCGATTCCGCTGCGCAGCGTGCGGGCCGAGAAGCTCGTCCTCGTGATCACCGATGGCGACGACGCGGCCCTGGAGCTCACCGACTTCATCGCCCACGCAGCCACGACCGACATTCTCGCGGCCCTCCAACCCGGCAACTACGACCTGCTCGTGGGCAATCCTGAGAGCCAGCCGCCCTCCTACGAGCTGGCCCGGGTCCGCGCCACGGTCATGACGGTGCGGCCGGAGCCCGTCACTCCTGGAGCGCTCACGCCCAACCCCAACAAGCGCCAGGTGGACCTGCGCGGGTCCGGGGCCGAGAAGGTCGCCGTCTGGGTGGCCATCCTGGTGGCGGTGTTGCTGCTGGGGTGGATCACCCTCAAGAGCGCCCGCGGCCCCGTCGAAGGAGAGGCCGCTACTTCCGGCGGTACTGGAGCGAGTACTGGAGCTGCTGGTCCAGCCAGTCCGAGCGCGTCGTCACCGTCATCGTCAGGGTCCGACCCGTCAGTGTGAACCGGAAGTCGGCGCAGCCGTCTCCCCGACACACGACCGAAGCCAGGGCTCCCCTCTCGAGCCATCGCTTGATGCGGAAGCGCCCCCCGCGGGCGTCGCGGACCCGGTTTTCCGTGCCTTCGAGGTCGCTCGTCCAGCCGTCTGGCGTCTCGGGTGAGAACACGGTCATGTTCTCGGCGTCCGTCTCGAAGAGCATCCAGGCCGACGCGGCGAGGACGCGTTTCAGCTTGAAGCGAGCAAAGCGGCGGATGGCCGCCGGGAACTGTTGTGCTCCGAGTTCGACGACCTCCTGCACCCGCGCCGACGCAGCTTCGGGGTCGATGAGCTCGAACTGGCCGGCATAGTCCAGCGGGTCCGAGGCGTGAGCCGCCGGGACCTGAAGGAGGAGCACCAGGAGGACGAGGGCGGTACGCACAACAGAAAGCTAGGACCAGGATACGAGACGGCAATGAGCGTCGTCAGGATCTCCGCCAGGTGGCCAGTCGGAACAAACGCCCCGCTGCCGTGTTCTGCCAGGCGGAACCGGCCCCACAGCAAGGCTCCCTCGTGTCCACCAACGTCCGACCGGCCCGCACGGCTGAGTCGCGCCTCGTCCTGCGCCTCGGAGGCATCGGCTTCCTCGGGCTCCTCATGCTCATCCCCCTGGCCTTTGTCGGCGGCCTCGTCAGCGACCGGGGCGCCCGCTACGAGGGCGTGCTCTACGACATCGCGGCCACCTGGGGCGACGATCAGGTCCTGCAGGGGCCGCTCCTGGTGGTCCCCTATGTCGACGCGCACCGCAGCGTGAAGACGGTCGTCGACGACGACGGGGTCCCCCACCAGGTACCGGAGGTGACCTACCACGCCCGACGCGGGGTCTTCCTCCCCGACTCCATCGACCTGCAGATCGACTTGCAGGAAGAGCGCCGGTACCGAGGCATCTACGAGTCGCTCGTCTACACCGCCGATGTGTCTCTCAGCGGGGAGTTCGGCCGCATCGACGTCGCCTCCCTCAGCGACCGCCTGCACAAGGTGGAGTGGGACAAGGCCATCTGGGTGATGGGTCTCTCGGACACCGGCTCCATAGCCAACGTCGACCCCCTGACCTGGGACGGGAGCGCGGCGGAGCTGGCTCCGGGTGTGCGCATCACCGACGTGCTGCACAGCGGCTTTCACGCCCCCATCGCCGCCCTCAGCGCCGACGACGCCTCGCACACCTTCTCCATCGGCATGACCCTGCGCGGGAGCGGCGGCGTGAGGTTCGCGCCCACTGCGAAGACGACGGACGTGCGGATTCGCTCGCCGTGGCAGCACCCCAGCTTCCAGGGCTCCCCGGACAAGCGCACCGTGGATGCGAGCGGCTTCGACGCCGCCTGGACCATCCCCCACCTCACCCGCAACTACCCCCAGCAATGGACCCTGGAGGCCGAGACCCACAACCTGCACGAAGGCCTTGCTGGCGTGGACCTCTTCGAGCCCGTGGCGCTCTACGACAAGGTGGGCCGCGCGGTGAAGTACGGCCTGCTCTTCATCTTCCTGACGTTCCTCATCTTCGTGCTGTTCGAGCTGGTGTCGGGCGTGCGGCTGCGCTTCGTGCAGTACGGGCTCGTGGGCCTCGCCCTGTGCCTCTTCTATCTGACGCTGCTCGCCTTGGCGGAGCACACGACCTTCATCAAGGCCTACTTCGCCGCGGCCCTCGTCGCCGTGGGCATGGTCTCCGCCTACACGATGGCGGCGCTGCGGAGCGTGAAGCGGGGGGGCCTCGTCGCCATCCTGCTGGCGGGGCTCTACGCCGTCTTGTTCGCCATCCTCCGCATGGAGGACTACGCCCTGCTCGCCGGCGCCGCGCTGCTCCTCACCGCGACCGCGGCCCTGATGTACGCCACTCGGAGTCTCGGGTCGGAGGAGGCGCCCGCCGGGGGTGGGGTTCCTAGCCCGCCGGAGCCGGCTGCTGCACCGCCTGAGGGTCAAGGGCCGGGGGGTGCGGCGCAGCCTGGGCTTGTTGACGCCGGATAGGGGTCAAGGGCCGGGGGGTGCGGCGCAGCCTGGGCTTGTTGACGCCGGATAGGGGTCAAGGGCCGGGGGGTGCGGCGCAGCC
>JAGSHC010000181.1 GCA_023954745.1 Deltaproteobacteria bacterium
CACCGAGATCTGCGACGGGCAGGACAACGACTGCGTCGGCGGCGCGGACTTCGACCTCGCCGGTGAGGTCGACGTGGACGTCGACGGCGTCCTCTCCTGCGAAGACTGCGACGACAACGACACCGCCAACTACCCCGGCAACACCGAGATCTGCGACGGTCAGGACAACGACTGCGACGGCGCGGCCCTGGGCCTCGGCTACAGCTCTCCGGTCGGGACCTCCGACAACCTGGGCATCGACGGGGTCGGCAACGCCTTCTCCGTCACCACAGCGGTGGCGCTGGCCACCTTCTCCCTCGAGATTGACCCTTCGGGGACCACCAACGCCGTGTGGCAGGTCTGGGACGCGACCTCGGGCACCCCGGTCCTCCAGGCGAGCCGGGCCCAGGTCATCAGCGACTCGGGTCGTGGGGTCTACGTGTCCCCGAGCTTCTCTGGTGAGCTTCTTGCCGCCGGGGGCAGCTACATGTTGACCCTGGACTTCGGAGGAAACGACGGTCGGTACTACTACACCTCTGGCCCGTCCTTCCCCGGAACGACCCCATTCGGACAGGTCACTTCCGGCGTCATCATCTCCAGCACCGGTGGCAACCCTTCCGTGTTCTCCTCGCGGGAGTGGAACATGGTGATCACCGGCGCCGACGAGACCGACGGCGACAGTGACGGCGTCCTGTCCTGCAACGACTGCGACGACTCGGACATCAACAACTACCCGGGCAACACCGAGGCCTGCGACGGCTTCGACAACGACTGCAACCTCCTCGCGGACGCCGATGGGGCGGGCGAGGTGGACGTGGACCTCGACCTCTCGCTGTCCTGCGACGACTGCGACGACGGCGACGAGTTCAACTTCCCCGGCAACTCCGAGGCGTGCGACGGGCAGGACAACGACTGCGACGCGAGCACCGAGGCGGGCGACGGCGAGACCGACGACGACACGGACGGCTTCCTCAACTGCGAGGACTGCGCGGATCTGGAGCCCACCGCCTTCCCTGGCGGGGTCGAGGTCTGCGATGGACTCGACAACAACTGTGACGCTGAGGCCGCTGCCACGTTCACGGCGCTGGCAGGAAACTCGTTTTTCACGGGGGCGAACCGCGTTCGCGGCAACGCCTTCCAGGCCACCCGAGACACGCTGCTGAGCTCCTTTGCCATGTCGCTCACCGCGCCCGCAGGCGCCGTCCTCAACTGGGGCGTCTACGAAGGATCGACCCAGACGGGCGACTACTCGCTGGTGGCGTCCGTCACGACGACGGTCCCGGCAGCGCTGGCCGGCAGCCGTCAGTACATCAGCTCGGGTGCCCTGGGCGTGCTCATGGAGGCGGGTAGCTTCTACGCCCTCGTGCTCCACATCGATTCGACCGCAGTGACGTACTACATCAACAACAGCGTCTCGAACCCGACCACCACCGCCTTCGGGACGATGGTGGGTGGGATGGCCGAGAGCGAGTCCACGTTCACCACCCAGCCGACCACCCTGACCGCCGACCCGATCACCTCCTCCGTCTACGACACGCAGGTCGTTACGGACGACGAGGGCGACTTCGACTCCGACCTCTACCTCGCCTGCGAAGACTGCGACGACGGCGAGGCCACGATGTTCCCCGGCAACGACGAGCTCTGCGACGACCTGGACAACGACTGCTCGGGCACCATCGATGTCTTCCAGCAGGTGACGACGGTGGCCCCCGGGCTCGGGTTCGGTGCGAGCCCGACGTCGGTCACCTCGACGATCGAGGTCGCCGAGAACGCCTCCGTGGCCGACGTGAACGTCACGATCGACATCACGCACATCTGGGATGCCGACGTCGATGTGAGTCTCACGTCGCCTACGGGGACGGTCATCGACCTCACCAGCGACAACGGCGGCGGCGCGGACAACTTCACCAACACCGTGTTCGACGATGAGGCCGACACGCCGATCACGGCGGGCTCCGCTCCGTTCGCCGGCTCCTACATCCCGGAGACCCCGCTGTCGACGCTGGATGGCGAGCTGAGCGCTGGCACCTGGACCCTGACCGTCACGGACGACTTCCCCAGCGTCGATGACGGCACGCTGAACAGCTGGACGCTCGACATCACCCTGGATGGTGGCGCCTGCACCAGCGCGAGCTGCCTCGCCGAGCTGAGCTCGAGCCCCAACTCCGGTGACGGCTACTACGTCCTCAACCCCAGCGGGGTGCAGGGCACCGCCGCCGAGTACTACTGCGACATGACCAACGGCGGCTGGACCGAGGTGTTCAACAACGACTTCGATGTGGTTGGCCCCGACGCCCTGTGGAGCCAGCAGGTCACGACGGACTGCGGCGGCGACACCATCCTGGGCGGCTTCAACGTGCAGGCGGGCGGCACCATCACCCTCGACGTGGACGTCACCGACTTCGTGCACACCGAGGTGCGGGTGGAGACGGAGTACTGGGCGGTGGACAGCTGGGACGGCGAGACCGCGTGGGTCGACGTCGGCACGAGCAACGTGTGGTTCGCCAACCCGGTGACGGGCGGGACGAACAACATCTGCGGGAACGCGAACACGGGCTGGACCGAGAACATCTACGCCATCGACAACTCGGTCTCCCACTCGGCGAACACCATCAACTACATCGCGGGGAGCAACCTCGACCAGCCCGCGGACGACGAGTCCTTCGCGGTGGACGACGTCATCCTCTACGTCCGGTGAGCGGCTTTCCCGCGGGCGCCTCGGCCCTGACCCACCTGCTCGTCGTCAGTGACTTCGAGCGTTCGGTGGCGTGGTACCGGGACGTCCTCGGGGCGCGGCTGGAGGGCTCCTACGGGGGCACCTCCGCCGTGTTCGAGATCATCGGATGCTGGCTGCTGGTGGTGACGGGCGGCGAGCCGACGGCTGACAAGCCGACGGTGTCCTTCGTGGCGCCGGAGAACCCCGATCGAGCTAGCAGCGAGCTGATCTTCCGGGTGGACGACTGCCTGACCTCCTATGAGCAGCTGCTGGCGCGGGGGGCAGAGTTCCTGACGCCTCCCGTCGACCACGGCTACGAGGTCCGGGCGTTCTTTCGGGACCCCGACGGGCACCTGTTCGAGATCAGCTCCCTGCCTGGAGGAGGGACCGCGACCGACCTCCGGTAGAGTCTGCCCATGGCGAATACGCGGTACGGCAGCGTCATCCAGCTCCTCCTTGGCGGGGGCGGGCTCCTGGCCGTCAGCCGCTCCGGTGCGGCGAACACCGAGGGGCGGGAAGGCCAGCGGAACACGCGCTTCACCGTGGGCGGAATGCGCAGCGGCACACCGGGCCTCGAGCTTCGCTTCGGAGCGCCGTTCCAGCTCCTCGATCTGATGGACCGCCCGTTGACGGAGCTGCCGGGCGGTCTGACGTCGAGGGCGTGGATGCTCATCGACCCGTCGGATCTCGACAGCACCGACCGCGTGCCCCGCAAGGCGAAGGTGGTCATTGCACCGGCGAGCCTGCCGTCGCTTCGGCGGCAGCTGCCCCGGGGGATTCGGCGTCCCCTTCGGGGAAAGACGCGTCCGCTGGTCTGGGTGCTCACGGAGCTGGAGGCGCCGTCGAAGCCCGCCCCTGTGGTGCCCGACCCTGTGGAGCCAGAGCCGACGGAGCCAGAGCCAGCCGAGCCGGCCCCTACCGATCCCCCGCCCCCGGACCCGACCCCGGTCCCTGGAACCCCGACCACCTCGACCCCCTCCAGCGGAGGGGGCGGAGGAGACGACGACGTGCCATTCATCGGTGAAATCAGGATGTTCGCGGGCAACTTCGCCCCCCGAGGCTGGGCCCTTTGCGACGGCCAGCTCCTCGCGGTCAGCAGCAACACCTCCCTCTTCGCGATCCTCGGCACGACCTATGGCGGGGACGGGCGCGTGACGTTCGGGCTGCCGGACCTTCGGGGCCGGTTCGCGATGCACCCAGGGAATGGTCCGGGGCTCTCGGCTCGCCAGCTCGGCGAGGCCGGGGGCGATGAGCGCGTCACCTTGAACGAGAGTCAGCTGCCGTCCCACAGCCACCAGGTGGCCCAGCACGCACACCCCGAGCCCGTCTCCGACGTGTTCGAGGCGGCGCCGGGGACTGGGGACGAGAGCGAGGCGCTGCCGACCACGGCGTCGACTCAGGTGAGCACGAGCAACACCGGCGGTGGCCAGCCGGTGCAGACCATGCCCCCGTTTCGCACCGTGAACTACATCATCTGCACCCAGGGCAGCTTCCCCTCGCGGCAGTGAGCCCCCGTCGAGCGCCGTCCTCGCGCTTCACCCCAGGAACCTGACGGGCTCGCTTTCCTCGTGCGCGTGACTCAGCAAGACTCCGCAGTCATGGAGCCGACTGATACCTCGAATCCCGACTACTTCCACAAGGTGGTCGACTGCCAGTGGGCGTGCCCGGCACACACGAACGTGCCCGAGTACATCCGCCTCATCGCACAGGGCCGGTACACCGAGTCCTACATGCTCAACCGGCACAGCAACGTGTTCCCGGGGATCCTCGGTCGCACCTGCGACCGGCCCTGCGAGCCCGCCTGTCGGCGCGGCAGGGTCGAAGAGAAGCCCGTCGCCATCTGCCGGCTCAAGCGCGTCGCGTCGGACCTGAAGGGGGACGTCACCGACCTCCTCCCGAAGGCGCCGCCCACCAGCAACGGCAAGAAGGTGGCCCTCATCGGCGCCGGCCCTGCCTCGCTCACGGTGGCCAACGACCTCGCCCCCCTCGGCTACGAAGTGACGATCTTCGAGGCGCTGCCGAAGCCCGGCGGGCTGATGCGCACGAACATCCCCAGCTTCCGGCTGCCCGTGGACGTGTTGGAGTTCGAGACGAACGCCATCCTCGACATGGGCCACGTCACCATCCACTACAACCACCGGGTGGAGAGCCTCAAGGCCCTGCTCGATGACGAGGGCTTCGACGCCGTCTTCATCGGCACGGGCGCGCCGAAGGGCAAGGAGCTCAACCTGCCCGGCCGCGCAGAGGCGGACGCCAACATCCACATCGGCATCGAGTGGCTGGAGAGCGTGCACTTCGAGCACATCGACAGCATCGGCAAGGACGTGCTCGTCATCGGCGTGGGCAACACCGCCATGGACTGCTGCCGCACGAGCAAGCGGCTGGGCGGCACCAACGTCAAGGTGATGGCCCGCAAGGACCGCCGCTACTTCAAGGCGTCGCCCTGGGAGCTCGAGGACGCCGAGGAAGAGCTCGTGGACATCCTCGAGAACCACAGCCCTGCCTCGTTCGTCGTCGAAGACGGCAAGCTGGTGGGGATGATGTTCGACATCGTCGAGTGGCACGAGGACCCCGAGTCGGGCCGCCTCAAGAGCACCAAGCTGGACGAGAAGCTCATCCCCTGCACCGACGTCATCCTCGCCATCGGGCAGGACAACGCCTTCCCCTTCGTGGAGCGGGACATCGGCATCGAGTTCGGCAAGTGGGACATGCCGGTGGTCGACAAGACGACCTTCATGACCACGCGAGACGGCGTGTTCGTGGGTGGCGACGCCGCCTGGGGCCCGGAGAACATCATCTGGGCCGTGGCGCATGGCCATCAGGCCGCCATCTCCATCAACAACTACTGCCAGGGCGTCTCGCTGCTGGACCGCACGCCGGACACGGTGAAGCTGAACAGCGCGAAGATGGGCCTGCACGAGTGGGCCTACTCCAACGACTACAGCAGCAAGGGTCGCACGAAGATGAACCACGCCGAGCTCACGGCGCGGTTCAAGGAGCTGAGCCTCGAGGTGGAGCTCGGCTTCGACATCGAGCAGACCGCGCGCGAAGTGCAGCGCTGCCTCAACTGCGACGTGCACACGGAGTTCGATGCCCCCCTCTGCACCGAGTGCGACGCCTGCGTCGACATCTGTCCGGTCAACTGCCTGACGATGACGGGGAACGCGGCGGAGGACGAGCTTCGTCAGAAGCTGACGGTGCCGGCCCTCAACATCACCCAGGACCTGTACGTCAGCGCGGCGCTTCCCCAGACGGGAAGGGTCATGGTCAAGGACGAGGATCTGTGCGTCCATTGCGGCCTCTGCGCGGAGCGCTGCCCCACCGCCGCGTGGGACATGGCGCTCATGGACCTTCATATTCCCCAGGCGAGGTAAGCCAACGATGAATGCTCCCCCCACCGCCGCCGCCGGCGCACGGGCCGCCGATCGCCGCACCAGCCGAGTCAACGACTTCGCGATCAAGATCGCCACTGTCAACGGCACCGGCTCCGCGAGCGCCAACGGCATGCTGATGCAGGCCATCTTCCGCATGGGCGTGCCCATCAGCGGCAAGAACGTCTTCCCGTCGAACATCCAGGGACTGCCCACCTGGTACGAGATTCGGGTCAACGGCGACGGCCACACGGCGCGCACGCCCATCTTCGACATCTTCATCGCGATGAACCCCCAGACCTACGCGAAGGATCTGGAGACCGTCGCCGAGAACGGGTGGTTCCTCTACGACAGCACCTGGCCCTTCGACCCCGAGCTGCTCTCGGGTCGGCCGGACGTCACGCCCCTGGGCATTCCCCTGGCGAAGCTGTGCCAGGAGAACTTCAAGGGCAGCCGCACCCGCATCCTGCTGAAGAACATCGCCTACGTGGGCGCCCTCGTGGCGCTGCTCGACCTCGACATGGAGGTCGTCGAGGGCATGCTCAACGAGAAGTTCGCCAAGAAGGCGCACCTGCTCGAGGCCAACCGTGTAGCTCTGAAGCTCGGCGGGGACTACGCCCGCGAGCACTTCGCGTGCCCCTTGCCCATCCGGGTGGAGTCCCTCGACAAGACGTCCGACCACATCATGATCGACGGCAACACCGCGGCGGGCCTCGGCTGCGTGTTCGCGGGAGCGACGGTGGCGGCCTGGTACCCCATCACGCCCTCGACCTCGCTGGTGGATGGCTTCACGAAGTTCGCTGAGCGCTACCGCACCAACGAGGACGGCACCCGCAACGTCATCATCATGCAGGCCGAGGATGAGCTGTCGGCGGCGGGCATGACCATCGGCGCGGGCTGGGCCGGGGCGCGCTCCTTCACCAGCACCAGCGGCGCCGGCATCTCGCTGATGAACGAGTTCCTGGGGTTGGCCTACTACGCCGAGATCCCCTCGGTGTTCTTCAACATCATGCGCACCGGCCCCAGCACCGGCATGCCCACGCGCACGCAGCAGGGCGACATCTTCAGCACGGCCTACGCCTCCCACGGCGACACCGCGCACATCTGCATCTACCCCGCCGATCCCGGCGAGTGCTTCACGATGTCAGCGGACGCCTTCGACCTCGCCGAGCGCTACCAGACGCCGGTGTTCGTGGTCAGCGATCTCGACATCGGCATGAACGACTGGATGGTGCCGCGCTTTTCGTGGGACGACGACTACGTGCCGGACCGGGGCAAGGTGCTCAGCGCCGACGAGCTCGAGACCATGGAGGCGTTCTACCGCTACCTCGACGTGGACGGGGACGAGATCCCCTACCGCACCCTGCCGGGCGTGCACCCCAAGGGCGCCTACTTCACCCGCGGCTCCGGCCACGACAAGTACGGCCGATACACCGAGGACAGCGTGCTCTACCAGGAGGTCGTCGACCGCCTGAAGCGCAAGGTGAACTCGTCGGGCACCACCTCGCCGCAGCCCATCATCGAGCGGCAGGAGGGCGCCCAGTTCTCCATCGTGACCATCGGCGGCTGCGACCGCGCGGTGCGCGAGGCCATCGCCCACTGGAACGAGGAGGGCGTGGCGGTGGACTTCATGCGGGTGCGGGCGTTCCCGTTCTCGCCCGCTGTCGAGGAGTTCCTCAGAGAGCACGACGACAACTACATCGTCGAGCAGAACCGGGACGGGCAGCTGCACCGGATGCTGCTCCTCGAGACGGACATCGAGAAGAAGCCCATCACCAGCGTCACGAGCTACAACGGGCTGCCCCTGAGCGCACACCACGTGCGGTCCGGCATCGAGAGGAAGCGGGCATGAGCTACATCAAGAAGCCGGTCGCCCGGCACCCCGCGCTCCCAAAGAACGCCATCGGCCTCACGGTGCGCGACTACGAGGGCAGCCTCTCGACCCTGTGCGCCGGCTGTGGCCACGACAGCACCACCGCGGCCATCGTGCAGGCGTTCTGGAGTCTGGGCATCGAGCCGCACACCGCGGTGAAGCTGAGCGGCATCGGCTGCAGCAGCAAGACGCCCACGTACTTCCTCGGCGAGGCCCACGGCTTCAACTCCGTGCACGGGCGCATGCCGTCCGTCGCCACCGGCGCCAACGCCGCCAACCAGGACCTGACGTACATCGGCATCTCCGGCGACGGTGACAGCCTGTCCATCGGCCTGGGCCAGTTCTGCCACGCCATCCGCCGCAACGTGAACCTCGCCTACATCTGCGAGAACAACGGCGTGTACGGCCTCACCAAGGGGCAGTTCTCGGCGTCGGCGGATGTGGGCAGCAAGAGCAAGAAGGGCGAGACCAACGAGGCCCGCCCCATCGATCCGGTGATGCTGGCCATCACCCTGGGCGCGACCTTCGTCGCCCGCGGATTCAGCGGCGACAAGGGCCAGCTGGTGCCGATCCTGGAGGCGGCGCTGCGTCACAAGGGCTTCGCGTTCGTGGACGTCATCTCGCCGTGCGTGGCCTTCAACGACCACAAGGGCAGCACGAAGTCCTACATGTACACCCGCGAGAACTACACCCAGGTGACCGAGGCGGACCTCGTGCCGCTGCGCCGGGAGATCATCGCCAAGCAGGTGGCCCACGAGGCGACCACGGTGAAGCTGCACGACGGCAGCGTGGTGACCCTGCGCTGCCCCGAGGGCGACTACGACGCCACGGACCGCGGCGCGGCCTTCAAGCACCTGAGCGAGCTCAAGGAGCGCGGGGAGGTGGCGACGGGCTTGCTGTACGTCGAGGAGTCCGACTCGGACATGCACAGCATGAACCGCACCGCGCCGGGCGACCTGGTGGCCCCCGACTGGGACCTGCTCTGCCCCGGCAACGACCGGCTTCAGAGCTTGATGGCGGAGTTCAGGTAGCTCTTCAGAGCTGAGCCCCAGGCGGGGACTCGCTCTCCCCTGGCCGCTCTTCGCCCCGCCGCTCGGCGCGGGCCCTGGCGAGGACACGCCTCCAACCATCCACGAACCCGTCGATGACCGTCTCTCGATAGGGGTGGTCCGCAGGCAGCTCCTCCATGAGCGTGCGGTGGGCGGCGGGCAGTGCGTGGTACGGCAGCCCGGGAAGCTCGTGGTGCAGCGCGTGAAAGCGGCTCCCCACCGGGGCCACCAGCTCCGTCAGCGGGCTCTCGGGACCCATGGTCCAGGTGTCCAGCGTCTGCTGCTCCAGGCTCCGGGCCGACCAGTCGCCTTCGTACCGGTGAATGGCGAGCAGGCGCGCGTGGTTCAGCATCAGGGCGATGGCCATCACCAGCCAGCGATGGCCGTGCAGCCACAGGGGAATCCACCCCATCAGGGTGGCTCCGATGGCCGCCCAGGCGAAGAGGAAGCACGCGACCTCCAGCAGAAGGAACCTGGGTCGGTCTTCGGCGGGGATGGGGGGCCGTACGTAGTGATGGTCGATGTCGGCGGTGGACACCTTGCTGATGGCGTGGCGCCGCGCCGCGGGAACCAGCAGGCCGATGGGGGCGAACGCGAAGCGTGCGGCGAGCATTCCGGGGACGACGGCGTAGATGGCGATGGCCCCGGCGATGCGGCCCAGACTCCAGGCGGGCACGGGCGCGTACTCCGGGTCTTCGGTCGTCCCGTAGGTTGCAGGCCGGTGGTGCTCCCGATGGGGCCACATCATGAAGGACGGCACCAGGATCGGGATGCCGATGAGCACGTTCCAGGCGGCGTGGAAGCCCGGCAACTCCTTGCTCGTCCGGTGACTCAGCTCATGCACGAAGTAGGCGGCCCGCAAGAACGCCACCGCCGATGCGAGGCTGAAGGCCCAGTAGGCCAGCGTCGTCGGGGGGAGCGCGAAGGCGAGGGCGAAGGTCCCCCAGCCAATGGCGGCAGAACCCAGGAAGTCGCCCCAGTAGACGCCCGGGCGCACCGTCGCCTCCCGAGTCAGGCGGCGGCGCAGGTCGGCGGGCAGGAGTCCGGGGCTGCGACCGATGACACGGGGAGCGTTCAGTGGGGTACCGGGAGAGAGGTCTGAGTCTGCGAGTGGGCCTGACAGTCCTAGGCAGAAGGAAGCGACTTCGCAACCCGGAGGTCGGCCCCTTCGCCATGGAGAGGGCCCGCGCGCGACCCGACCAGGGGTAACGTGGCTGCGTGTCGAACCCCCGCCTCCTCCTGCTCGCCGCCCTCGTCCTCCTGCTGCTTCCGGGCTGTCCGTCCGAGGACGTGACTCCCCCGGACCCGACGCCGGAGCCGCCGCCGCTCAACCCCTGGAACAACGACGGCCCCTTCGGCGAGGACGTGCGCAGCACTGCGCGCAACTTCTCCATCGAGGTCATCGACCCTGGCGTCGACCGCGACGAGGCCTACGCCTTCGACCTGCGCGACTCCTGGACGGGGGAGGACTCCTACGTCGTCCTGCAGAACATCAGCGCCAACACCCAGGGCTTCTGGAACTCCAGCGTGCACGCGCTGCTCGCGGGGCAGTGCCGCTTCGGCGCGTGCTCGCCGCCCTCGGTCCCGAATGTGCACTACTTCTTCGTCAGCGCCCGGGGCGACTACCAGTCCGACTACGACGCCATCTCCGCGCGCATCGAGGACGCCCTCGACCTGCTCGATGAAGACGACGCCGAGTTCGGGTCGGACCACTGGGCGTCGCGCCTGCACGTGGCGACCCAGCCCCGCGAAGAGCTCGGCGGCCTCGTGGAGGGCGTGCTCGTGGGCTGGCCGTCCGAGGGCTCCAGCTCCGGGGGCTGGAGCTGGCAGGGCTTCGCCATCGACCGATTCCAGCGACTCCGCGAGGTGGGCCTCACCCGGTACGTGGGGGACGGCTTCGAGAACGAGATGTGGTTCGCCAACAACCTGCCCCGGCACTTCAACGCCGAGTTCCGGCGCGAGCAGTTCCTGGCGGAGAACCCCGCCGGCGCCACGGTGCCGCTGTGGAACGGCGAGGTGGTCGGGGGAGGGGGGCGCTTCGCGGAGGTGGTCTTGCCGTCGGCCGAGGAGATGGCCGGCTACGACACCCTCGAGGTGGACATCACCATGGGCTGCATCGAGGGCGGCGCCGACAAGAATTGCTTTGAGTGGGACTACAAGGCTCACATGCAGGTGTGCGAGATCGAGGTGGATGTCCAGGAGCCGCCGACCGACTGCACCTACGCCTTCGAGGACCGCCTGGCGGGCATCAACATCGAGGCGGACACCCAGGCGTGCACGTGCGCGTCGCCCTACGACGGGGTCGTCGAGCGGGTCCGCACCTGCAACGCGGTGACCGACGAGACCACGGGGGAGACCTCCGGGCAGTGGAGCAACTGCCCGTGCCAGTGCGGCGCGGAGATCGCCCGCTGGATCACGAGCTACCACCGCCACGGGCGCTGGTTGACGGACATCACGCCCTCGCTGGCGTTCCTCCAGGGAGGCGGCCCTGCCCGCATCAAGTTCCAGACGTCGTACAACTACGAGATGGCGGGGGAGCTTCGTTTCACGAACCGTGGCAAGGACAAGCGCCCCATCAGCGCCATCCCGCTGTGGACCGGCGGCGGCTTCGGCGCCAACTACAACGTCAACCACGAGCCCATCACCTTCGACGTGCCCCCCGGGGCCACGGGCGCGGAGGTGGTGGCGTTCATCACCGGCCACGGCTTCAACAGCGACGACGCCAACTGCGCCGAGTTCTGCCCCCACCACCATCACTTCTCCCTCAACGGCGGCGAGGAGGTCACCCAGGCCTACGACGAAGCGGATGACTGGATGGGCTGCATCCCCCAGATCGATGACGGCGCGCTGCCCAACCAGTACGGCACCTGGTACCTCGGGCGGGGCGGTTGGTGCCCCGGCCTCGACGTGCCCCCCTTCCGGGGAGACGTCAGCGCCGACCTGGACTTCGACGGTCCCAACACGATCAGCTATCGCGCCTCCCTCTACGGCCAGGAGCCCGCCAACGCCGGCAACATCTGGATGAGCTCGTACCTGGTCTTCTACCGGTAGGGCGTCGAACCGCGGCCCCTGAGACATCTGGGGTCATTGCGCCCCGCTGCCCTCGGTAGGGTTGCGAGCGGAGGTGCTCGTGACCCGTCTCTTCGGCTTCCTTTCCGCCCTGTCCCTCATCGTCATCCCCGGATCTGCCTTCGCGCAGGTGTGCGGGGACAGCATTCTCGACGTCACCGAAGCGTGCGATGACGGGGGGCTCGCTCCCGGTGATGGCTGCGATGCCCTGTGTGCGGTCGAGACGGGCTTCGACTGCACCGGCCCCGTGGACTTCAACCTCGGGACGCAGAGCAACATCGGCAACTCCGCGACCTGGTCCGTAGCGGCCGACGGCCTCTCGGCCACCCAGTCGATCAACGGCTTCCCGTCGCTGTTCGTGGTGCCGGTGCAGGCCTCGGTCATCGGCACGTTCACGTTCGACATCACGGTGAACACCACCGGGGACGACGACTTCTTCGGGGTCGCCGTGGGCATCGACCCCATGGAAGCCGAGAGCGCCACCGCAGACTTCCTCCTGGTGGACTGGAAGCAGGGCAACCAGGTCGCCTATGGCGCCGGGGCCAACGCCGGACTCGCCGTCTCGCGGGTGACCGGCGCGGGTGACAACGCCGCCTACTGGGGGCACACCGGAGTCGTCAGCCAGCTCCAGCGCGGCGCGACCCTCAGCGGTACGGGGTGGAACGACAACCAGACCTACTCCATCCAGCTCGACTTCACGACCACGAGCCTCGAGGTCTCCGTGGACGGAGTGCTGGAGCTCAGCATCACCGGCGAGTTCAGCGACGGCGGCATCGCCATCTACAACTTCAGCCAGTCCAACGTGAACTACGTGTGGACCTCCGCCATCGGCTCCATCTGCTCGAGCAGCTGCGGCGACGGCGCCCTCGCCAGCGACGAGGGCTGTGACGACGGCGGTCTGGACGCGAGTGATGGCTGCAGCAGTATCTGCACCGTGGAGCCCGGTTGGATCTGCGCCGGCGACCCGTCGGTCTGCGACATGGACTCGGACGCGGACGGCGTGGGTGACCTCGCGGACAACTGCCTCAACACCCCGAACCCGGGCCAGCTCGACGGGGACGGAGACGGAGCGGGCGACCTCTGCGACGTGTGCCCGCTGGACAACCCCGACGACACGGACGGCGACGGTGGGTGCGACAGCGTGGACCCCTGCCCGCTGGACAACCCCGACGACACGGACGGCGACGGGGTCTGCGATGGAGTGGACCTGTGTCTGGGGGACGACGCCACCGGCGACACGGACGGCGACGGCATCTGCGGCAACC
>JAGSHC010000024.1 GCA_023954745.1 Deltaproteobacteria bacterium
CCCCTCTTCCACGGGACCGACACGACCATGGCGATGCTCGCTGTCGCCGACCGGGTGATGAGCGGGCTGACGGTCCGCGAGGACCGCTGCCGAGCCGCCATGAGCGAGGAACTCTTCGCCACCGAGGAGGCCTATCGGCTGGTGCGCGAGGGCGTCCCGTTCCGCGAGGCCTACAAGCGAGTCGGCAGCAAGTATCTGAAGTAGCTGCTCCGTCGAGGGTGGCGCATGCGCCACCCCAGACGCCTCCCCTACTGTGTCGTCATGAGCGACGCACTGGTCCTCGACCTCACCCGCATCAGCCCCTCTGACTTCGCGGCGGTGGGCGGCAAGGGCGCAAACCTCGGCGCTCTGACGGCCATGGGCCTCTCGGTGCCCAGCGGGTTCTGCGTCACGACCCACGGCTTTCGAGCGTTCGTCGCCGAGGACGTTGTCTTCGACGAGCAGATCGCGGGGCTCGAGAAGCTCCAGGCTGAAGACATCGAGGGAGCTCGGACGGCTGGCGAGGCCCTGCGCGCTCACCTGACGAGCCGCCCTCTCCCGCACCCCGTCGCGGACGCCGTGCGGGAGGCACTCGCAGGCTCAGACCCCACGCAGGCTTGGGCGGTGCGGTCGAGTGCGACGGCCGAGGACCTGCCAGGTGCTTCGTTCGCGGGCCAACAGGACACCTACCTCAACATCATCGGCGCGGACTCGGTGCTCGAGCACGTGCGCCGCTGTTTCGCCTCGCTCTACACCGACCGGGCGATCCTCTATCGCATGCAGCAAGGCATCCCACACCGCGGAGTCGCTCTTAGCGCGGTCGTGCAGAGGATGGTGCAGCCGCGGTCCTCAGGGATTCTGTTCACTGCAGACCCCGTGAGCGGTCACCGCGGGGTGATGGCCATCGACGCGGGCTTCGGCCTGGGAGAGGCCTTCGTGTCGGGGACGGTGAGCGCCGACCTGTTCCGCATCGACCGCCGCTCTGGGCGAGTCATCGAAGAGGTCCTCGCCACGAAGACCCACGCGATCCGCTCCCTACCGGCTGGCGGCACGGAGAACGTCGCCCTGAGCGCGGCGGAGTCCACCAAGGCCTCCCTGACCCCGCCGGAGATCGCGGCGCTCGTGGCGGCCGGCGAGGCGATTGAGGTGGCGCAGGGCTGCCCTCAGGACATCGAGTGGTGCTTCGACGAGCAGGGACTGCACATCGTGCAGGCACGGCCGATCACCTCCCTCTTTCCGCTCCCCACCGAGGGACTCGAGCCCGAGCGACTGTGGTTCTGCTTCAACCACTTCCAGGTGATGACGGACGCCATGCCACCCCTGGTGTGCGACATATGGCGGTTGTTGATGCCCTTCGGGCGGGAGTTGATTGGAGACCCCCGCCCCGCTCCCTGGGTCCTCGCGGCCGGAGGGCGGCTCTGGGTCGACATGGGGCCAGCCGCGCGCTTCGGCCCTACGCGCAAGATGATGCTCTTCGCCTTTGGGAAGGTGGAGGCGCTGGCCCAAGGCGCGTTGGCGATGGTCACCCAGCGGCCGGAGTTCGGGACGGGCCCCAGCGTGTCGGGGCTCGGCGTGGCTCGATTCTTCGGGCCGAAGCTGGCGACCCTGCAGAAGCACCTCTGGTTGGTGAACCTCGACACGGTGCAGAACCAGAAGAACGCCTGGCTCGACGGGCTGGTCCACCGAGTCCGGGGGACGGTGCAGGCGGGAGACCTGAAGCGCCGTGTGCTCGGGACCCACATCGAGCTGTCCAACCTGTTCGGGGAGCTTCTGAACATCATCCCGGCGGTGCTGCCGGGGTTCCTCGCCTCTGGACTGCTCCGGAAGCTCATGCCCGAGCACGGACAGCACATCGACGCGTTGGGTCGGGGCCTTCACGGAAACGTCACGGTGGAGATGGATCTGGACGTAGGCGACCTCGCCGACACCGCCCACGGCCTCCCAGAGGTGAAGTCGGCGCTGCTCGACGGACGGCCCTGGCAGGACCAGGAGGGGGCCACCGCGTTCCGCGCTGCTCTCGACACCTTCCTGGACACCTGGGGGAGCCGCGCCACCTCGGAGATCGACTTCTCGCGCCCCCGATGGAGCGAAGATCCCACCGCGATCCTCAGCGCTGTCGCCGGGAATCTGGCGACCGGCAAACCCGGCGGGGCTCGGGCGCACCACGCAGAGCTCGCCCGGCGCGGCGAGGCTGCCCAGCGCACCCTCATCGACGCAGGCAGCAAGGGCATCTTCGGCTGGCTACGGGGTCGAGTCGTCCGACGGCTCACGAGAGCAGTGCGCGCGCTCGCTCCCATGAGGGAGCATCCGAAGTTCGCGATCATTCGCATCGGCGCCGCCGTGCGCGAGTTGGTGGAGGAGGTCGGGGTCACCCTCGCTGCCGACGACCGCTTGCTCGCTGCGGAGGACGTGTGGTTCCTGCAGTGGGACGAGCTCGAGGAGGCGGTGCACGGGTTCGACGACTACCGCGTGGTGGTGGGACAGCGAAAGGCCGAGCACGCGCGCGATCAGGCGCTCTATCCCCCGCGGGTCATGACCGGCGAGGGAGAGGTTCCTCAGGTGAGCCACGACGCCGACGTCCCGGACGGCGCCCTGGCAGGGACTGCCGCCTCGGCTGGCGTCGTGGAGGGGATCGCCCGCGTCGTGCGCGACCCCCGCACCGAGGTGCTGCACAAGGGAGAGATCCTGATCGCGCCCTTCACGGACCCGGGCTGGACCCCGCTCTTCATCAACGCGGCGGGGCTGGTGATGGAGGTGGGCGGGCTGATGACCCACGGCTCCGTCGTGGCGCGCGAGTACGGGATCCCCGCGGTGGTGTGCGTCCCCGATGCGACCGCCGCCATCAAGACCGGCCAGCGCGTGCGCCTGAACGGCACCGAAGGCTGGGTCCAGGTCCTCGAGGACCCGGCCGAAGCCCCCGCGTCGGAGTAGGCGCGCGAGCCAGCGGACCCGGCGGCGGCTCAGTCGGCCGGGCGATCCCAAGCAGGTCCGCCCCGGTCTGGCAAAGCCAGCCGGGGCGGTCCAAGAATCAACCGAGCAGCTCAGCGCAGCGCGCTGACCCCCTCAACGCCGAGCACCGCCAAACAGCGGACTCAGCCACCAACCCCCTGAGGGTTTCCGTGGATCCGAGCTCAAGGAGCCGAGACGGGCGCGTACTTCAATACGCAACCGAACGAGCGACGCCGAGATCGGACTCCCGGGGACCCTCAGTCGCGGTTGGCGTAGGGGAGGAGCGAGAGATGCCGAGCGCGCTTGATGGCGGTGGTCACCGCACGCTGGTTCTTCGCGCTCAGTCCGCTGCGACGGCGGGGAAGGATCTTCCCGTCCTCGCTCACGAAGCGCTTGAGGGTCTTGACATCCTTGTAGTCAATTTCGAGGCCGGGGTTCGGGTTCCGGCGGCGACGGTCCTCAGACATGGTCTGAATCTCCAATGAGGGAAGGCGACAGCCTCGTCCCTCGATAAATGCGCTACCGAAAGCCTTTCGGGCGCAGGGCGGCGCACCCTAACCGACCTCCCTTCCGAAGCCAAGTGCGGGTTTTTCGATCAATACGTCGAATGTCTGACCCGCTGACCCGTCAGAGGTTGTGAATGCGCGAGGACCGCCCCGGGGCAAATGGGGCGCAACCGAGTGCATATTGACCCGGACACGAGGGCCGTCCGGTCTTGCCATGATTGGGGAGACGTACATGCTCGCTCGAATTGCACCCGACCAAGAACTGCTCGCCGCCTACGCCAACGGGGACGAGTCCGCCTTTGAGACCCTCTACAAGCGCTACCGGCGCCGGCTGTGGGGACTCGCCAAGAAGATGGCCTGGGACACCCAGCAGGCCGAGGACATCCTCGTAGAAGCGATGGCGGCCGTGTCCGTCCAAGCAAAACGAGGCGCCATCAAGGGAAGCTTCATCGGCTACTCCCTCACCGCGGTCCACCACCGAGGACTTCACGTCCTCGAGCGTCGCAACGAGCGAAACGCTCGTAAGGCCGTCGAGCTCAAGGTCTCCTTGCGCTCCGACTCCCCCACTCCCGAACAGTCCTTGATGAAGCGTGCCCTCCGGGACGAGGTCTCCCAGGCCCTCGACGAACTACCCAAGAACGAGAGCACTGCGGTCTACCTGGTTGACTGCCAAGGTCTCACCTACAAGGAAGCCGCTGCCGCGCTCGCCTGTAGTGAGGCCACCGTGAAGCGCCGCCTCCGCGAAGGGCGCCGCACCCTGGCCTTGAAGCTGGCCCACCTCCGCCCGGGGCGTCGCCCCTCGGAGGAAGCCGAAGGAGCTGCCGTATGAGCGACTGCGAGTCCAGCCAGACCTGGATCTGGGAAGTGGAGAGCGTCGACGAGCTCCCTCCCCAACCAATCTCCGACCACATCGACGGGTGCACGCCGTGCCAGGGAGAGCTGCGCGCGCGCCGCGATGTCGCTCGCGATCTCCGGGCCCTGCGGTTTGCGCTCGACGAGGCACCTCCTCAGCGCACCGACCGCGCTGTGCTCATGGGCGTCGGTGAGGCCATGGTGCAGGAGCAGGAGGCGTTCCTTCCCCCTGCCTCGATCACCACCGAGGTGCACCACCACCACGGCGGCCATCAGGCCCCCAGGGCGACCCCGTCCTGGATGCTGGCTGCTGCCGCCATCCTCTTCGTCGCTCTTGGCTCCGGCTTCTTCGCCGGGCGGATGAGCGTGCCCCCAGCTCCCGTGGTGACCACCGCGCCGGCTGGAGTCACGGCCCTGGCCACCTTCCATGGCCAAGACGTGCACAAGATGCACACCGTCGGCCTGCGGCAGGCGGGTCTTCAGGGCCTCATGGCGGGCGACACCTGGCTCCTGACCGGACCGCGCGGCGGTCCGTATCGCGTCGTGGGCCGGGTCAACGTGGACCAGCTCGACACGAACTCTCTCCCGTCGTCCGGCAACGAAGAGATCGTCGTCGCCGTGGCGAGTGAGGGCCAGTGGAGCGCGGACAAGCGTCTCGCCCTCAACGATCTGAGCGACCCGGGCGTCTCGATCCTTGCCCGACGCTCGCTGTCCCAGCGATAGCGGCTCCGAAGAGGGCGAAGACCACAGTCTCCGGTTGCCCGCCAAAGACGGCATCCTGTGGCGCCTCCTCCTCGCGGCCGGAGCTCTCCGGCGCTACTTCGCCAGATACACCTGCCGCACATAATCAGCGACCATGCGATCGGTGTTGAACGCCGGCAAGCAGGTCGCGATGGCTCGCTTCATGCGCCGAATCCAGTCCGCTGGGAGGCCATCCACGCGGTCGTAGAACAGCGGAACCACCTGGTCCTCCAGCGTCGAATACAGCGCTTCGGCGTCCGCGGCGTCCCCCCGCGCGAGGTCCGCGTCTGGCTCGACGTCTCCGACGCCCCAGCCGGACAGAGGCTCGGACTCGTATCCCTCGAGCCACCACCCGTCGAGGGTGCTGCAGTTGAGGCCGCCGTTCATGGACACCTTCTGGCCGGAGGTTCCGCTCGCTTCCAGAGGACGGCGCGGATTGTTGATCCACACGTCCACCCCCTGGGTCATGGACCGCCCGAGGTCGATCTCGTAGTTGGGGAGGAAGATCACGTGCCCCTGCATCTCGGGGTGCCCCGCCGCGCGGACCACGCGCTCGATGATCTCCTTGCCGGGCTTGTCGCGGGGGTGCGACTTGCCCGCATAGAGGAGATAGACGGGCCGGTCCTTGTTCGTCATGAGCGCGCACGCCCGGGCGAAGTCGGAGAGCAGCAGGTCGCCGCGCTTGTAGGGGGCGAAGCGCCGCGCGAAGCCGAGCAACAACGCGTCTTCGTCGATGCGCTGACCGAGACGGTCCTCGATGGTGTCCACGAGGCTCTGCTTCTGGCGCTGATGCGCATCCCACAAGGCCTGGTCCGGCACCGCTGCGAGATCGAGCTCCTCTCCCGAGACGATCTGGGAGAGCACGTCCTTCCCGAGGTGCTCCTCCAGCACACCGCGCACGGGCGCTCCGAGCCACGACGGCGCGTGCACGCCGTTGGTGATGTGCCCAATGGGGACCTCGGCATCCTCGGAGGCGTGGCTGTACAGCCCGCGCCACATCTGCCGGCTCACCTCACCGTGCTTGGCGCTCACTCCGTTGGTGGCGCGACTCTGTTCGAGGGCGATGACCGTCATGCAGAACGGGTCGTCCCCGTGCTTCTGCTCCCGACCCAGGTCCATGAGCTCATCGGGCGACAGCCCCAGCTGCGCTCGGTAGTTCCCCAACACCTGGTCGAGCAGCTTCTCATCGAAGCGGTCGTGTCCCGCCGGCACCGGGGTGTGAGTCGTGAACACGCACTGGGTGCGCACCCGCTCCCAGGCCTCCTCCGGGTGACAGCCGGTGTGGATCTCTTCGCGGTACCGCTCGAGCAGCACGAAGGCGGTGTGGCCCTCGTTGAGATGGAGCACGTTCGGATTCATGCCGAGGCCACGAATGGCCCGCAGACCACCGATACCGAGAACGACCTCCTGACAGATGCGCGTGCGCCGATCCCCACCGTAGAGCCGCCGCGTCAGCCAGCGGTCCTCCTCGATGTTGTTGGAGACGTCCGTATCGAGCAGCAGCAGGCGGACCCGGCCAACCCGGGCCTCGAAGACCTCGGCCCGCAGGTACCGGTCGTACATCGGGACGTACACCTCGAGAGGCTGGCCCCCAGGCCCGAGCGCGCGCCCGAGTCCCAGGTCCGCGTGGCTCGAGGGGATGTAGTCCTCCCACTGGGCACCGTCACGGATGGTCTGTCGGAAGTAGCCATCCCGATAGAACAGACCCACCGCGGTGAAGGGCACGCCGAGGTCCGAGGCGGACTTCACGTGGTCGCCGGCGAGCACGCCGAGGCCACCGCTGTAGATGGGCAAGCTCTCGTGCACGCCGAACTCCGCGGAGAAGTACGCGACCCCTCCCGGGGCGTCGTCGGCGTGGTTCTGCTGCCACCAGGTCCCCTGCCCCGCCATGTACGCGTCGAAGGCGCCGACCACCTCGGCCAGCTGGGTCTGAACCGACGCATCCCGCGAGAGCTCACGCCACCGACGCGCCGAGATCGCCGACACGAGCTTGCTCGAAGAGCCCCGGGCCACGTCGAAGGCGTTGGGGTCGAGGGACCGGACGAAGTCGCGAGGACCGGGGTTCCAGGTCCACCAGAAGTTGGAGAGCAGGCGGTTCAGACCCGGCAGCGCGTCGGGAATGAGGGACGAGAAGGGCATCAGGATTGCTCCAAGGTCGAGAGCCAGCGCGTGAACGCGTCGGTAGAGACGATGTGCCGGGCTTGCACGAGCAGCAGCTCGTGGGCCGGAAGAGTGAGGGTGTCCCGCAGACCGAGCTCATCCAGGGTCTCCCCCAGAGTGCGCGTGCCCTCCGCGGTGACGAGGTCGGTGAGCCAACTGCGGAGCTGATCCTCGAAGCCGTCCCCCGTGATCCATCCGGCGATGGAGTCACGCGCGAGGCGACCGAGGCCCCGGGGGTCTGCTCCGCGAAGCTCCCGGGCAAGCTCGGGGCCCGTGAACCGCAGAGCACCGTTGAGGAGCGCAGTGCGCAGGGCTGCCTGCTCGGCGGCCCGGGCGGGGTCGGAGATCTGGTCGGCGATGCGACCCAGGACCCCGGTCAGGGCACCGTCGGTGAACTCCTCCGCCCGACGCTCCAGCTGCTTCTCTACCTCGGATCCCACCGCCCCGACCATGTCACCAGCCAGGGCGCCGAGAGTGCCTGCGCGGCGCTTCGCGAAGCGACCGAGGCCCGACGCGAGACCACCGACCGCCGACGTCTCCCCCGCCGAGCGCGCCTTGCGGGCAAAGCCCACCACCGCATCGACGAGGATCTCCTTGAGGAGGGTGCGCACCGGCGGCTGGTCGAGGAGACGCAAGACAAGGTCGCGGCTGGGCGAGTACGGACGCGCGGCGAGGGTACGGAGACCCTCCAACACCGCGGACGGAACCCGGTCTTCGACGACTCCGTCGAGCGCTTCGAGATACTCGACCCCGTCGAGCACGCCCCGCACCAGACGCTCTTCGGCTGCGTCCGACCCTGCCCAGGCAATCAACACCTCGGCCGTCAGGGCAGGCCAGCGCTGAAGGTCCACCACGTCCGCCATGGGCCGCGAGAGCGCGTCGTCGACAATGAGGGCGACGAGGCCAGCCAAGGGGCCGTCTTCGGCGGGGTCTTGGAGTCGTTCCAGGAGTGACACGGGCAGATAGTAACTCAGCTTTGAGTTACGTCCAGGCCCGCGACGCCCTCGGGACTCAGTCCGTCGATCGTGGAGCCTGCCCCAGGTAGCGCGCGCCGTCGGCGGCTCGATAGAGCCGCTCCTCGATGAGGGGGGCGTTCGCATCGACCTTGCCCTGGCCGATGAGCTCGGCGATGGGCATCCGGTCTCCTCCCTGCCACGCGTGGCTCACATTGCCACGGGGCAGTCAGGGCCCAGATGGGGAATCGCGGGAGGGCTGGCTACGGCTCGCGGCGGCTTGTCGCACCGTGAGCCGCCCGGGTCACCGCAGCGACGAGATCTTCGCGCCTGAAGGGCTTGTTGAGCACCGGGACCTCCACCTCATCGACGAAGCCGGCGGCATCCATGGTGAACGCAGCGCCCGTCACGAAGACGAATCGTGCGGCCAGCTCGGGCCGCTGCTGCTGGACCACCGCGAAGAACTCCATGCCGGTCATGTCCGGCATCATCAGGTCACACAAGACCGCGTCGAAGGTATTGCCCTCGAGAGCCTGGAGCGCGGCTCGGCCTCCATCGACATCGACCACGTCCCAGTCACTGAAGACCCGGCGCAGGACGACCCGAAGAAACGGCTCGTCGTCGACGATGAGAAGCCGAAGCCGCCGGCTCGGCTCCTCGATGTCTCGGAGGCGGACCGGCGCCGTGGAGACCCCGGAGTCCCCCGAGGTCGCCAGCGGTAGCTCGACGAAGAACGTCGTCCCCTGCCCGAGCTCGCTCTCGACCCACATGCGCCCGTCGAGCCCCGCCACGATCTGGTGGCAGACGTACAGACCCAAGCCCGTCCCGACGCCCTGAGCCTTGGTGGTCACGAACGGGTCGAAGATCCGGCCGAGGATCTCCGGGGGGATCCCGTGCCCACTGTCCTCGATGGCGATGCGCACGAGCGGACGGTCGGGTAGCTGCTTCGCCCGCACACAAATCTGGTTTGCCGCGGCATCTCCTGGCTTGATGGCGTGAGCTGCGTTGATGACGAGGTTGAGGAACAGCTGCCCCAGCTTGCTCCGCTCGCCCCGGACACGAAGGCCCCTTTCGATCGCGGTCTCCACCCGAGCTCGATGGCGCAGCTCGTTCTGAGCGAGCCCCAGCGTGGAGCCCAACACCTCGTCGAGCGACGTGACTGCGTTGGTGTTCTGCCTCGAGAACGAACCCAGAGCCTGCATCACCCGCTGAATCCGGTTGGAGCCGTCGCGCGTCTGGAGGAGGAGTTCCCGCAGCGAAGGATCCGTGGTCCCCACCGCCTCGAGGGCAAAGTCGAGGTTCGCGAGGATGGTGGTCAGGGGGTTGTTGACTTCGTGAGCCACGCCCGCCGCCAGGGTGCCCACCGCAGCGAGGCGCTCTGCGAACAGCAGCTTGCCCTCCATCCGCTTGCGCTCCAGCTCGAGCTGCTTGCGCCTGGTGATGTCGACGATGGTGGCCACCGCCCCCGTCGTGGCTCCGCCGGAATCCTTGACCGGGACCGCGGTGTAGAGCGACCAGCTGACTCCACCGTCCGGACGGCGGACCCCAATGGTGGCCGGCGGCTGCGTCTCCCCCGTCATGAGGGCCCGCGTGACGGGGTAGTCCTTCACGTCGCAGGGACTGCCGTCCTCCCAGATCGTGATGGGGGCAAAGTCCTGGGTGTACTTGCCGCTGAGCTCGTCGAAGGAGAGGCCCAGAACGCGAAGCGCCTCGTCGTTCGCCACGAGGATGGTGCCGTCGATCCGTACGTGCACCAGACCCGCAGGCATGGCTTCGATGAGGCGCCGGTTGAGCTCCTCTGTTTCGTCCTGCTCGGGTCTCTCGGCCATCCTGGGCCCCCAGGTCTCAAAGGGGAATGTTGCCGTGCTTCTTCGCGGGCAGACTCTGGGACTTTCCACGCAGCATACGAAAACTCTGAATCAATTCCTGACGAGTGTCTGAAGGTCGAATGACCCGGTCGACGTAGCCCAGCTCCGCCGCCTTGTAGGGATTGGCGAAGGTCTCGCGGTAGTCGGCGACGAGCTCTGCGCGCTTGGCGTCAGGGTCCTCGGCAGCGGCGAGCTCCCGTCGGAAGATGATGTTCACCGCGCCCTCCGCTCCCATCACCGCGATCTCCGCCGTGGGGTAGGCGAGGTTCACGTCCGCCCGGATGTGCTTGCTGGCCATCACGTCGTAGGCGCCTCCGTAGGCCTTGCGCGTGATGAGCGTCACCATGGGCACAGTGGCTTCGGCGAAGGCGTAGAGCAGCTTGGCGCCGTGCTTGATGATGCCGCCCCACTCCTGCGCCGTTCCGGGGAGGAAGCCAGGCACGTCCACGAGGGTGAGCAGAGGAACGTTGAAGGCATCGCAGAAGCGCACGAAGCGCGCGGCCTTCACCGACGCCTCGATGTCGAGGCAGCCAGCAAGATGCTGAGGCTGGTTCGCCACGATGCCCACCGGGCGTCCGTCGAGGCGCACGAAGCCGATGACGATGTTCATCGCGTACTCCGGCTGCATCTCCAGGAAGTGCCCGTCATCGGCCACCGATCGAACGATGGTCCGAATGTCGTAGGGCCGGTTCGGGTTCGCAGGGACGGCGTCCTTGAGCTCCGGGCAGACACGGTTCCAGGCGTCGGCGGTGGGCCGCACCGGGGGGTCCTCGACGTTGTTGCTGGGCAGGAACCCGAGCAGCTCGCGGACGAAGGCGAGACACGCATGCTCGCTGGGGACGCTCGCGTCGCAGACGCCGGACTTGCGGTGGTGGGCCTTGGCGCCGCCGAGGCTCTCCTTGTCGACCTCCTCGTGGGTCACCGTCTTGATGACGTCCGGGCCGGTCACGAACATGTAGGAGGTGTCTTCCACCATCACGACAAAGTCGGTGATCGCGGGGCTGTAGACGGCTCCCCCGGCGCAGGGCCCGAGGATGGCGCTGATCTGCGGCACCACCCCGCTGGCGAGGGTGTTGCGCAAGAAGATGTCGGCATAGCCACCGAGGCTGTTGACCCCCTCCTGAATGCGCGCGCCGCCGCTGTCGTTGAGTCCGATGACCGGGGCACCGTTCTGCATCGCGAGATCCATGACCTTGCAGATCTTCTTCGCGTACGCCCCACTGAGGCTGCCCCCAAAGACGGTGAAGTCCTGGGCGAAGACGAACACGGTGCGGCCATCCACGGTGCCGTACCCCGTCACGACGCCGTCGCCGAGCACCTTCTGGTCGGCCATTCCGAAGTCCGTGCACCCATGCACGACGAAGGCGTCGAGCTCCACGAAGGTGTCGGGATCGAGGAACTCGGCCACGCGCTCCCGCGCGGTCATCTTGCCCGCGGCGTGCTGCTTCTTGATGCGTGCAGGACCGCCTCCGGCGCGGGCGGAGTCCCACTTCTGCTCGAGGATATCCAGCTTCTGCTGCAGGTCGGCACCGTCGGTCACGTCGACTCCTGTCTGGGACGGGGAGGACGGCGATCCGGGATCGGGCAGGGGATCGCCTTGTCCCCGGCGGCACACGATGTGCATCCTCCGGGGGAGGCAGCGCATCCTACATGACGTGTGCGCGTCGCCCGCGCGAGGGCTCGGCGCACGGCAGCGTGGATATACTGCCGCCAAATCGGAGCCGCCCATGTACTCGTCCGTCCTGGCCAAGAGCCACTTGATCGCCCTACTCGTCCTCGCCATGCCCCTTTCTGGGTGCCCGGAGGGGGACGACGACGACAGCGCCGCGGAAGAAGGCGCTGTCGTGGTTTCCGGGGTCGGCTCCTTTGACAACATCCAGGACGCCATCGATGCGGCCCCGGACTGCGCGAACATCTCCATCGCGCCCGGCATCTACGACGAGCGGCTGCAGATCGACAAGTGCATCACCATCGTCGGGGCGGGCCAGGATCAGGTCCGAATCACCGGCGGGGGCGGCGGCACCATCGTCGACATCGACCAGGTGGACGGCCCCGTGCTCCTGGCCGGGTTCCAGGTCTACGGCCCCACCGATGAGGTCGGCACCATCCGCGGGGTGCGCGTCACGGACTCCACCAACGTCACGCTGAACGACCTGTACATCGGCTTCGAGCCCGACCCGGCGACGAACATCGACAACGGCAACGTGGGGGTGGACGTCTCGCGCTCCACGGTCGTCATCGCCGACACCACCATTCAGCGCGTCGGCTTCGGCAGCGAGGTGGGCGGCGCCTGCGTCCAGGCCCAGACCGACTCGGACATCTCCATCGAGGGCAGCACCCTGGAAGGCGGCGGCTCCTTCGGCGTGCACGCCGTGGGCGGCTCGCTCTACATGAAGGACACCGAGGTCCTCGCCACCAACCGAAGCACCGGCGCCCAGCAGTTCGAGGCCGATGGTTCTGGCATCTACGCCGAGGACTTCAGCGAGGGCGTCACCCTCGACAACGTCACCGTCATGAACGGCAGCTTCGTCGCTGCCTGGATGGATGTCCCCTCCCTGACCGTCAACGGTGGCTCCTTCGGTAGCTTCGCCTACGGCGTGTACCTCCCCGGCGACCCCGCCTCGGCGTCGGGCCGCAACATGACCGTCACGGGAGCGACCTTTACCGACCTCGTGCAGCTGGGCGTGCTCTCCGTCGCCTCCGCCGTGATCACCGGGAACACCTTCGTCCTCGCCACGGGCGCCACGGACCTCGCCCTGAACCGGCCCTACGGCGCGCTGCGGGTCGTGGCACCGGGAGGCACCGCGGACATCTCGGGCAACATCATCTCCGGCACCGGGAGCGTCGACTCCATCCGCGTCCTCGGGAACACGAACGACGGCAACGTCTCGCTGGCGACCATCTCGGCCAACACCGTGGAGAACGTGGTCGCCGCCAACGGCATCCAGGTGGTCCAGGCCGACCAGGCCATCATCGAGGACAACATCGTCAGCGGTGTAGACCACGCCTACCACATCGACAACGACAACCCAGGGAACAACGGCCTCATCGTCAACGGCTTCGGCCTCGCCTGCTTCCAGGTCGACGACTGCGCCACCTCGAACAACGAGATCAGCGGCGCCGAGTTCGCAAACCTCGTCATCGTCAACTCGTTCTTCACGTCCGTCGACGACACCCTGAACGGCGCCACCTGGCGCGCGGCCCAGGTAGAGCAGAGCCAGGGCAGCTTCACGAACCTCACCGTCGCCGACAGCCAGGGTGTGGGCGTGACCTTCATCGACTCGACGGTGGAGATCGAGACCAGCAGCTTCACCGGCCAGCTGCGCGGCACCACCTTCCGAGACTTCGATGGCAACGAAGACCCCCTCCCCGAGGACATCCAGTACCTGTTCGGCGGCGACGCCATCGAGAACTTCAGCCAGGGTTCGGCGGCGTTCCTGAGCATCACCGACAGCGTCTTCACGGACAACGTCGACAGCGCCCTCGTCAGCCAGGACAGCCAGCTGGTCTTCACCGGCAACACCCTGACGAACAACGGCTACGAGTACGACGACGGCAGCGGGATCGTCCTCGGACCGACGTCTGCCCTCCAGGTGTTCCGCGGCGACCCCCAGGCGGTCAACGGCCCCCTCATCCAGAACAACATCATCGACGGCAACGAGGGCGCCTGGGCGGTGAACATCAACGGCGCCATCGGCGCGCAGTTCATCGGCAACACGGTCTGTGGCGGCGACTCGGCGGGCCTGTTCTTCTCTGGGAACAGCGGCGGTCTCATCAGCAACAACTGGATCGGGACCAGCCCGGCCGGTGACATGACCTCGTGCGATGACCTCGAGTGGACCTACCAGGTCTACCTCTCGGGCAACGACGCCGAGACGGCGCTGGAGACCATCGAGGTGTCCGACAACCAGCTCGGCAACGCCGCCGCGAGCTACGGCTTCTTCATGAGCGCGCTCGGCGACTTCCTCTTTGCTGACAACGTCGTGGACGGTGGCACCATCGCCGGCATCCGGGCCGCGGCCACGCTCCCGTCGGGTCTCACCGGAGACAACGACGGCGACGGCGCGGCGGAATACCAGGGCGACTGCAACGACGACGACCCGCTGGTCTGGTGGAACCGCTCGACGCAGATGGGCGCCCCCGAGGTCGCTGGAGACGGCCTCGACAACGACTGCGATGGCATCGCGGACGACGGCCTCGACACGTCGGACGGGGACGGCGACGGCTACTCCATCGCCGACGGCGACTGCGACGACGTCGACCCCGCCGTGAACCCCGGTGCCATCGAGATCGTCGGCAACTTCAAGGACGACGACTGTGCCTTGTGGGCCAGCCCCAACGGGACCGAACAGCCGTCACGCTGGGCCGACCACGACGGAGTGATTCCGGTGCCGTCCCTGACGCTCGAGGGCAACACGTTCACAAACCTCGGAGCCGGGCTCGACCTCGACGGCGCCCAGGTGGTCCTGAGCAGCGGCGCCTTGGGCGACAACCCCAACGTGTTCGACGGGATGGCCGGCAACGGCATGGTCGTCGACGACTGGATCTGGAGCAGCTCGACCCCCGAGCAGCAGGCCGGCTCGATGGTGATCGAGGAAGGCACGAGCTTCCTCAACGTGGGGGGCGACTGCGTCGTCGTTCAAGGCGAGGGCACGACTGTCGAAGCGGACGGTGTGACCTTCGCAGGCTGCGGTGGCAGCGCGGTGAGCATGTACGACGAAGGAGTCGTCACCCTCGAAAGCGTCATCATCGACAGCCCCGGAGACGCGGGCGTGGAGCTCGGCGCAGGGAGCATCGACATGATTGGCGGCTCCATCGACGGGGCCGCGGACGGCATCGTCAGCCAAGGCGGTGTGCTCGTCGCGGACGGCGTGACCATCTCCAACTCCACGAACGACGGCGTCCGGGTGCTCAGCTCCGGCGTGTCGACGGGTGACGTGACGATCCTCGGCGGGTCCATCACCGGCTCTCTCGGCGACGGCGTCGAGGTGCAGACGGGCGACGCCACCCTGGACGCGACCACCATCTCGTCCTCCGGCCTCGCCGGAGTCCATGCCCTCAGCGGCACGGTCTCCGCCGTCAACGTGCTCGTCAATGGTGCTGATGTCGGCGTGAGCATCGGCGGCGCAGCAGCGGTCACCCTGCTGGGCTGCACCATCGACACCACGGCGGGCCCAGGCGTCGAGCAGGTCGCAGGCACCCTCTCCATGACGAACGGAACCATCCAGAACTGTGGTGGCGACGGGGTCCTGGTGACGGGCGCCTCCGCCCTGAACATGGACGGCCCAGGCGTCATGGACAACGCCGGATACGGAATGTCCTGTGGCCCGGCGGTGACGTCGACGACCTGCAGCATCAGCGCATCCAACAACGCCCTGGGCGACCTCGACGGATGTGGGTTCTGCACGATTCAGTAGTCGATGCCTCGGGCCGAGCCCCCGCTCCCCACCTCCCGTAGGATGAACAGGTGGCACGTCTCGACACCATCCTGAGGGCCGTTGCGGCCGAGAACGCCGACGGGCTCCGGCTCGCCTCCGGCTCCCCTCCCGTCATGATCTTCGGCACCTCCGCGGGTCCGATGAAGCTGCCTCCGTTCACGGACCGGCAGATGATGGAGTTCGTCCGGGAGCTGACGACCCCCGCGGACCTGGCGGAGCTGCACCAGGATGGGTCGATCGAACTCCACTACGAGTACCTCGACCAGCTTTACTCCTGCACCATCGAGGCCGGGGAGGGCGGTGGGTTCCGGGTCGACTTCGAGGTGCGGAGCCCCGACGACTACACCGACAGCCAGTACCAGCAAGAGGTGGTGCAGGCCGACCACTTCGGGGACATCGCCATCGTCGATCCGGTGGACTACGGCGGCGCTGGAGCCCGGGGGCCCGCCATGGGTCCGCTCGATGGCCCTGCGGCAAAGCCCCCTCCGTTCCGGCCCCTGGACCCCCAAGACGGCGGGCTGAAGGACGTCGGGGCGCCGAGCATGGGCTCCACGCCCACGCGGGGGAGCACTCGCCCGGCAGTTTCGATCCACTACACGCGCGAGGAGGCCACCGCGCCACCGACGTTCGGTGATCAGCTCAGCCAGGAGGCGTTTCACACGCTGCTGCGGTGGATGGTGGAGCAACAAGCCACCGACATGCACATCACGCCGCGCTTCCCACCGACGCTGCGAGTGGACAACGTCTTCCAGCCTTCCCAGGCCCGCCAGCTCAGCCCAGAGGAGGTGGAGAGGCTCCTCTACTCCATCCTCAGTCCCCGAGAGCGCGCCCACTTCGAGGAGGAGAGCTCCGTCGACCTGTCGTACCAGGTCGAGAATCTGGGTCGGTTCCGAATCAACGTGTTTCGCCAGATGTATGGAATGTCGGCGGCGATTCGACTCATCAGCGGCTCCATCGGCTCGCTGGATGAGCTGCACCTGCCCCCAGAGCTGCTGTGGATCACGAGCCAGGACACCGGCCTCGTGCTGTTCACTGGGCCCACCGGCTCAGGAAAGTCGACCACGATGGCTGCCCTCATCGAGCAGATGAACCGGACACGCCAGCTCCACGTCCTGACCCTCGAAGCCCCCATCGAGTATCTGTTCTCGAACCAGAAGTGCCTCATCCAACAGCGGGAGGTCGGGACCCACACGAAGTCCTTCGAGCAGGGCCTCAAGGACGCGCTTCGTGAGAACCCCGACGTCATCATGGTGGGCGAGCTAAGGGACTATGAGACGGTGCAGATGGCGATGTCGGCATCCGAGACCGGGCACCTGATCCTCGCCACCATGCACGCCGCGACGACAAACAACGCCATCTCCCGTCTGATCGACGTGTTCCCCGACTCCCTCAAGGACGGCGCCCGCGCGATGATCTCCGACGTGTTGACCGGGGTCGTGAACATGCGTCTCCTGACTCACTCCTCAGGCCGCGGGCTGGTCCCGGTGGTCGAGATGCTCAAGAACAACCACGCCGTCGCGGCCACAATCCGCGAGGGCAAGATGCACCAGCTCAGGCAGGTCTTGTCGACGTCCTCGACCGAGGGCATGTGGATGTTCGAGCGGTACCTCGCCAATCTCTTCCTCAGGCATGAGGTGTCCTACGAGGACGCCTTCCGGGTCGCCCCGGACAAGCGCCTCTTCGATCAGATGGTCGACACCGCAAAGAAGGTCAAGGCGAAGGCCCGAGGCAAGTAGGGACGCGCCTGCTCAGCGGGAGGGGTAGTCCACCACCCAGCTGACTCCTTCGGTGGAGCGGCGGAGCATCGTCGAGCGCATCGCTCCTTCGGGCCGCGGCGGCAGCGCAATCTCCCCCTCGAGGTTCGCCACCCGGAAGCGCGTGGCGCTCGGGAGCGCTGGCTGCCCTCCGTCCTCAGAGCCTGGCTCCCACAGCGGAAGGCGGTCGCCACCGACTCCTTCGATGGTGGAGGGGTCCGCCTCGGAGGGGAAGGCAAAGAAGCGACTCGCGCCGATGAGCGCATCGTCTGCGGGCTCTCCGTCGACGACGACGCCCACGGGACTCGTCCAGTGCACCCCGTCCGAGCCGTCGACCCGGAACGGGCCGAGGGGAAACGCACCGGGGACCTGGGGCATCAGCTCGAAGTGCACGGTGCGCTGCACGTACTCACGCCCCCCGGCTTCTCCCCGAGAGAAGGTCTCCCGTCGCGACTGGATGACGAAGTGCTGGAGACCACGATCCCGCCCGAGGGAGAGCTGCGCCGCCGAGACGGAGAGGGGCGCGCGGTTGAGCTGCATGACCGCGATGCTCAGGGTCAAGGGCTCCCCGACCCTCACGCGCCCGCTATCCAGCTGCACGACGACGTCTTCTTCAGCGCGAGACAACACTCCTGCGGCGAGAAAGACCGCGACGCGGTGGTCCTCGAGCAGCGCGGAGAGGTCTGCGTCATCGCGCACGTCGTCGGCTCCGTAGCCGCCCGACATCACGGCCCTCTGGAGCCAGGCGATGGCGGCGTCGCGGTCTCCCAGGCGCGCGTGCGCACACGCGAGGTTCCAAGCAGCGGTCGCCAGGCCCGGATCGACCCCGACGGCGAGCTTGCCGTGGACCAGGGAGCGCTCGACATCTTCGACGAGCAGGAAGGCGTGGGACAGGGTGGCGCGAGCCAGCGCGTCGTCCGGCGCGGCGTCCAAGCGCCTCAGGAGGGGGGCGATGGCATCAGCCGGCGCCCCGGCGGCGATGGCGCTCTGGGCCGTCTCGATGACGGCGCGGCCTGCGTCCTCTGCCTCCTGCCCCGGGCCACACCCGATCAGAGCCGCGACGAGGAGCCAGAGCAGTGATCTCACGGTCGCGCGGCCAGGGCGATGGTCGCCCGCATGCGCCCGGACCGCTCCCCATCCCGCCGATACGAGTCATACCTGGTGGGCTCCGAGAAGGTGCATCCCCCGACGTCCTCGATTTGGGCGTCGGGGACACCGGCCTGGCGAAGGAGCGCGCGATTCGCGGAACGCAGGTCCACGTGGGGTCGTCCGCGAGGACCGAGCACGACCCGGAGGTCTTCGTCGGTGAGACCCGTCGCCTTGAGTCCTTGGACGACCTCCGGCCCTACCTCGAAGCGGTCACGGGAGATGCAGGGCCCGATGGCGGCAAAGACGCGCGACGGCTCGACTCCGAGTTCCCGGCGGGCGAATGCCAGGGAGGCGCCGACGATGTCCGCAGCCGTTCCCCGCCAACCGGCGTGCACCGCACCCACGGCCCTCGGCTCCGGGCTCCAGAGGAGGATGGGCACACAGTCCGCGACCCGCACCGCGACGGGCAGATCCGGATCCGAGGTCCACAGGGCGTCCCCGGCCTCGGGATTCTCGGGCCATCTCGCGCCCGGGCTCCGATAGACGCGGTGACTTTCGGCGCCGTGCACCTGGGTGTCACACACGACGGCGCGCGGCGGCTCGACCCCGCGCAAAGCAAAGCCACAAAGGGATAGTTGGGGGTTCGACCAGGTCGGACTCTCGTGCGACGTGCGCGGCATCGCGAAAGAGCCTAGCCGGGATGCACTGAATCCCTGTTCACCGTGCAGATAAAGGCATTTGACAGGGAACCGTGCACGGCCGTAGTTTCCGGCGCTGATGAGGTACCGGGCCTCTCGCAAATGACTCGCGGCACCCCGGAAGGAACCAGGTGGAGATCCCACCGAACGGAGATGAATATGCGGACTCAGTGGTGGAACCTTCTTCTGCTCTCGCTCGGCCTCGCCCTTGCCGGTTGCCCCGCGACGGGTGACGACGACGATGCGGCCAACGACGACGACACCGTCGGCAACGACGACGATGCGGCGTGCGCCGGCATCCTGAGCGTCAGCCCCGAGCAGGACGAGACGGACGTCTTCGGCGACAAGGTCGCGGTCACCTGGGACGCGGTCCCCACGGGCGGCGCGCTCGCCGTGACGGACGAAGCGGGTGCTGCCGTCGCCGGCTCCACCACGGACGACGACAACGGTCGCACGCTCATCTTCACCGCGGACAGCACGTTCACGGCGAGCACGACCTTCTCGGTCACCATCAGCTGGGACTGCGAGGCGGACGTCGCCTACGACTTCACCACGGGCCCCTACGGTGACGCCGTTGGCACGGAGAGCGACCTCATCGGTCGTGCCTTCAACCTCGACCTCGCATCGGCCGACTTCGTCGAGCCTGCGGGCGTCGGCGCGCTCCTCCAGGGCTTCCTGGTCGACGTGTACGTCATCTTCAACCCCACCGCCGACAGCGACCTCGCCAACGGCAACATGCACATCGTGGGCGCGGTCGGCGAGCTCGACGGCGGCGACATCGTGCAGGACGAATGCAACGAGACCCTCCCCTTCACCGCTGGTGAGGATGGCGAGGTTGGCACCGCCGATGACGCGCCTGCCGACTGGCAGAACCCCGACATGGAGCTCGAGGCTGACTCCCTGGCCCTCTCGGTGCAGGGTGTCGAGGCCGAGATTCAGGACCTCCTGATCAGCGCCAAGTTCCACCCCGAGCTGACTGGCTTCGTGGGCGGCACCTTCGCTGGCAAGATCGACACCCGCGCGCTCGTGGGCCTGCTCGACAGCGAGGACCCGAACGCCATCTGCGACCTCGTCACCGAGACCGTGGGCATCGAGTGCGAGGACTGCGGCGGCGGTGAGAACTTCTGCCTCGGCGTGGTCGCCGAGAACGTGAGCGGCAACTACCTGGACAACATCCCCGGTGGCCTGACCCTCCGCAGCTGCGTCGACATCATCGACGACGCCACCTGCGGCAACGGTTCCTACACCCTCGACGGCGAGGACAACGGCGACATCGACCCGCTGCTCTGCCCCGACTGGGAAGCGCCCGTCGCGGACTAACGTCCCCAGGGTGAATGATTGACGGAGGGCCGTCGGGGATACCCGGCGGCCCTTCTTCTCTTGGGGAGCTTGTGTCGAGGGACACCGGGGGCGGCGGCGCTCGCTCAGTGGCGTATGGGAGATACGCGTCCTTCGCGGCTTCTTGCCCCCGGCCCCCCTCGACACAAGCTCATGCCGGTGCTGGCGAACGGCGCCGGGCTACACCGGGGGCGGCGGCGCCCGTGGCTTGCTCAGGCGGGCGCGGTCCAGGGCCCAGGGGCGTCCGGAGCGATGCCTACCCGCTCGCGCAGTGCGCTGAGCACCGTCATGAACTCCGGCTCGGGGTCCACTCGGAACTGCACGAACTCGTCGGTGCGGGGGTGGATGAACCCGAGGCTGGTGGCGTGCAACAGCTGCCCCTTGATGGGGGCGAGCAGGGCACGGAGCTTGGGCTCCGAGGGCAGCCAGTGCTTCTTGGTCCCGCCGTACACGTAGTCGCCAATGAGCGGGTGGTGCATCTCGGAGAGGTGCACTCGGATCTGATGGGTGCGCCCCGTCTCCAGCTGGCACTGCATCAACGCGACCCGGCCGAGCTCCTCGAGGGTCGAGTAGTGGGTGACGGCGTGCTTGCCACGGGTCACTCGGCCGCTCTGCTTGCGGCGGTCCCGCGGGTCTCGGCCGATGAGCCCCTCCACCGTGCCGCTGGCGGGGACCGGGCAGCCCCAGCAGAGCATCACGTAGGTGCGCTCGATGGAATGGGCCCTGAACTGCTCCGAGAGGTGGTGGTGGGCCACGTCGTTCTTCGCGATGACCAGGAGACCACTCGTGTCCTTGTCGATGCGGTGCACCATCCCCGGTCGCTCGATGCCGTTGATGGCGCTGAGCGAGCCGAAGTGGAACAACAGGGCGTTGACGAGGGTGCCGTCGAGGTCGTGGGTGGTGGGGTGGACCACCATGCCCGTCGGCTTGTTCACCAGGGCGAGGTCCTCGTCCTCGTAGACGATGTGCAGCGGGATGTCCTGGGCCAGGACCTCGGAGGGTCTCGGGGGGGGAATCACCAACTCGATGAGCTCGCCGGGCTTCAGACGCTGCGACCGACGGCAGACGGCGCCGTCGACGCGCACCTCACCCTCGTCGATGAGGGTCTGCAGGTACGCGCGGCTCAGCTCGGGGAACTTGCCTGCGAGGTACTGGTCGACACGCTGTCCCATGGCGGACAGAGGGACATCGAGCTCAACGGGACCGGTGGTGCGAGACATCGCGGCAGGGTAGTGGATTCCCCGCGCCTAAGCCCCCAGGGCTCCAGGGGCTCGAGGTCAAGGAGGCGAGGAAGGAACGGAGGGAGGCGTGCTGAAGCACGTCGCACCGACGGACGTCGTCGCGGAGCCGACGCTAAGATCGAGTCGCTGGGCCCCCTGGGCTACGGGATGCCGTTGGCCTTGAAGTACCCCGCCACGAACTCCTTCACTGGGAGCTTCAGCAGGCGGGCCACCTGGGTGAGGTAGCCCTTCAGGTAGACCTTCGCGGGCAGCTCGGCGATGTCGTCTGCCTCCATGTAGCGAAGCATCATGACGCTGATCTTGGTGCGCTCGGAGATGTCCTTGATGGCCACCCCCAGCTCACGCCGGGCCGTCTTGAGGAACTCGCCGTTCAGACCACCGCAGTCCATCTCCATGGACTCGATGACCTCGCGCGAGAGCGGGGTCACGTGGAGCGGCCCCGCGGCACAAGTCCGGATGCTGGTGCGGTCCCAGCGACGAGACGTCGCGGCACGACGAGCAAGAGCCAGGGAGCCAGCCGTGGGCTTCGTCTCCGGGGTGATGGGCGTGGGTGCGGCCGTGGGCAGGTCCGAGACGTTGGAGACGTCTGCGACTGGAGCTGGAGTCGCCGCGACTGGAGCCGCCGCCACGACTGGAGCGGGAGCCACCACCACCGGCGCCGCCGCCACGACTGGAGCGGGAGCCACCACCACCGGGGCCGCATGAGGCAGCGACACCTGGACGGGATGGCCCGGGAACGGACGGGTGATGACCGGTGACGCCACGCCAAGGGGCGCTTCCACCTGCGCGACTGCCTGGGGGGGGGGCGCCGCCGCCTGCGGGGCGGGCTCGACCGTCGTGATCGATGGCGCCGACGACTGGGCCGGCTGGACGCGCGCGCCGGGAAGCGGCATCAGGCTCGGGTCGAAGGGGGCCTTGGCCGCCGGCCGCAACGTCTGGGGACGGCGCGCCGGAGTGACCGGAGGCATCTGCACCGGAGCAGGCGCTACCAGAGAACTCGTCACCGGCGGCAGAGGAGCGAGGAAGGCCGAGCTCGGCAGAGACTCGATGGGCTCGCTCAGGTCGTCGTCGTCGAGGGAGATGAACGCTTCGTCGTCATCCCCCTCGAGGCTCACCGGCGACAGGACCGAGATGGACTGAATCTCCTCCTCGTCGTGGCTGTCGATGTCGATGAGGACCGATGCCCGGGCGACCACCGGCTCGTCGAAGAGCGACATGGGGGGAGCCTGGTGCTGCGTGGGCCGGGGCACCAGGGCCCGGGCGGGCTCGGTGTCGACCGGGTCTCCCACCACCGTCGGCTGCCGAGGCGGCGGTGACGCCACCGCCGGCATCTGCACGCTCGACACGGGAGAAGGGTTGTAGCGCGGCTCCGGCGGGATCGAGCGCAAGGAGGCCGACACTGGCTCCTCGGCGACGCGGTCCGCCCTGCGACGCACCTCGCTGAGTCGACCCACCTGACGCGCGAGCTGCTCGATGGGGCTGGGCCCATCGAGGTCGTGCACCAGGTCGAAGAAGACGTCCGGATCGCGCGGCACCACCGCTCCCGGCCGGGCCGACCGGTGGTACTTCGCGTACCGCCGAGCGAGCTCCGGATCCGAGAGGATCCGGAAGGCCTCGTCGATCTTTGCGCTGATCGCCTCGGTCTCCTCAGGTGCGTAGAGGCTGTGAATCGCCATCGAGTCCGGTCGGAAACTCTGACGCACGAGCCTGTACGCCCGCTTCACCTCTTCATTGGTGGCCCCGGGGGAGACACTGAGAATCTCGTAGTAGTCCTGTGTGACGAACTTCATCGTCGATCTGCCATCCGCTCGTGGCCCCGTCGGGCCACATACTGCTGTGCTGCTGCTGCTTCGTACCGCTGTCTGCTTCTGCTCACCGAGGCTCAACGCCAGGGTCGTTCTCCTCCGATTGGGGCCTCCTGCCCCGCCGATTCCTGGGCGAGCTCGGCGAGGGCTGAGAGATCAGCCCGCCAACCGCCACGGGTGGGAAGGTCCACCCCTTCGTCCATGCGCGTGAGCGCCTCATCCAATTCCGTTCCCAGAAGGTCTCCGGCGTCGGCCCCGGGCCGCGCCCGACGCCGGCGCGCGCGAATCCACGCGTCCTCGTCCCACGGCAGTGCAGCCCGGAAGCGCAGCTCGATACCCAGTCCATGGCCCGCAGCCGTCACCAGGGCATGCCCGACGTCGATGTCGTCGCCTCGGCGCACTCGGTTCATCACCAGGAAGACAGGCCGGCCACCGACGTGAGCCGCGAGGTCGTCCGCGCTGACACCCGCGAGCCGCGCGGTGGTGCGCATCCAGGTCCCCGTGCGTCCGCCGCACTCTGTCCAGGCGTCCCCGAGGACCCGGTCTGCCCGTGCCGCCCCGAGACGACGAGCCAACCAGGGGCGCGCGAGTCGTGCAAAGACACGGCCCAGCAAGCGAGCCGTAGCCTCCAGGGGCAGCCGTTCGGGCACCGCCACCAGGAGCGGGAAGTCCGCGGCGAGCCACACGTCGAGAGCTGCGTCGTGCGCGCCTCCCGGGAGGTCGAGCAAGACCTCGTCCTGGGTGAGACGAGCCGCGTTGGTCCAAAGCCGCGCCGCGTCGCGGCGGGTGGGGTCGGCCGAGGTGGGTCCAGGACCCGGAACCAGGCTCAGCTCGTGGTGCAGCGTGGTCGCAATGGGCTCGAGCCCCTTGCCGCCGGACCACTGGGCCCGCGGAGTACTGACGTCGAGGAGCGTTCCGAGCGTCGGCCCCGTCCAGTCACCGTCGACCAGGCATGCCGACTTGCCTCGACGGACCAGACGCGCCGCCAGCGTCACCGCGAGGGTCGACCGACCGACCCCTCCGGATCCGGAAGCGAATGCCCAGGTCCTTGGCGCACGGGCACCCATCGCACCGCCGCGAATGCGGCGGAGCTTGGGGACCGGTGCACGGTCTCCGGGAGCGATGACGGGTGCGCGAAGTCGACCCACGAAAAATTCCCATTGCGCCTCGACCGCTTGAGAACCCAGGAGCCAAAGGGATCATCGGCGAGGCGATCGGGGGCATCCTAAGCGCGGGGGATCATCGCGCGCAAGAACCATCTTGCATCGCGCACACGTTTTCCAAACCCTGTGAATCAAAAGGTTCTTGGCCGATCTACCAGAGCCTGTGGAGAGTTTTTCCACACCTGTGGATAACTCGATCAGTCCTGGTTTGTGGGAAAACGCGCCGAAGGAGAGGTGGTGCGCCTTTCCTCGGGATCCGGAGCCGGTGCGAGCATGTCCTCGACGGTCGTGAGGGCGTCCGGTTCGTCGAGATCCGGATCCGGATCCGGATCCGGATCCGGAAGGGGAAGTCGAAGCGCGAAGCTGGTGCCGCGGCCCGGCCGACTCTGAATCTCAATCTCCCCTCCGTGGGCGCGCATGATGCGTTCGCAGATGGGCAGCCCCAGCCCCGTCCCGCTCGCCTTCGTCGTGAAGAACGGGATGAAGAGCTTGCGCGCATCCTCCTCGGTGATGCCGCGCCCCTCGTCAGCGAAGGTGAACTCCACATAGCGAAGCGAGTGCAGACCCCCGCGGCGCACCCTCACCATCGCTCCGGGCGCCATCGTGCGCAGGGAGTCGACACCCGGTGCCTGAGTCCCTCGTGTGCCGACCCGCGTCCGCACCGTCAGGGTGCCGCCCTCTTGCTGCATCGCTTCGACGCCGTTGCGTACCACGTTGAGAACGACCTGCTTCAGCTTCTCGATGTCCATGGGCACCGGCGGCAGGTCCACCCCCGCCTCGTAGTTCACGTGCACGCCCCGCGGCAGTCCCTCCGCCACCACGAGCGCCATGACTCCCTGCATCAGGGTGTCGGGCTGCAGGTCCATGCCATGGACCTGCATGGGGCGGGCGTAGTCGAGGAACTGGCTGACGACCCCGTTCAGCCGGTCGACCTCCTCCACGATGATTCCGAGAAACTCCCGTTCCAGGTCAGCCATGTCGCGGCGATTCAACACCTGCACTGCACCCTTGATGGCACCCAACGGGTTCCGGATCTCGTGGGCCAGACCGGCCGACATCTCACCCAGCGCCGCCAGGCGGTCCCGCTCCTTGGCCTGCTCGAAGGCCTGCGAGTTGTCCAAGGCGACGGCGAGCTGGTCCGCGAGCTCCTGGAGAGCGCGGAGCTCCGCGATGGAGAAGCGCGGGGCGCCCGGCTGCGTGCGAAGTCCCCACAGCCCCACGACCGTGGTTCCAATCTGGAGCGGGACACACAGCTCGGCCTGCATGCTCTGCATGGTCGCCATCACCGACTCGATCCAGTCCGGCCGCGCCGCCCCAGGCCGCTTGACCGCCTCCGACTCCAGCGCCTCCAGCTCGTACGAGGCGCGCCCCTCGAGGTACCCATCGATGAACGGCCGGTGCGGAATGGCGGCCAGCGGGTCCTGCTCAGGATGGCCCTCCACGCCGCGAAGGCGGTAGTACCCGCGGTCCTCGTCGTAGAGGTAGACCGTGGCGAGGTCCACCCGCCCCTCCATGTAGCTGCTGTCGAGTAGGGCCTCGAGCAGCGGACCCTCCTCGATGAGCCCCGGCAACCGCCGCTTCAGCCCTCCGAGAGCCAGCAACCAGTGGACCCGCTCTCGGGAGAAGAGCCGGTTTACGCGGTCTTCGATGAGCTGCTTCAGGGGCTCGTACAGAATGAGGAGAAGGACCGTGGCGAGCAGGATGTTCACGCCCTCGGCGAAGGGGCCAGTGCGCGGAGACACGAGGCGTGCGACGACCGCGTAGAGCGTCCCCAGCGCCGTCGTCATGCCGATGAAGACCACGAACCGGGTCGCAATCTCCGCCCGGTCCAGCAGCCGGTTGCTCGTGATGATGATGCCGAGCAAGTACACGTAGGCGGCCGTCGCGAGGGACCCGAAGGGCGGCAAAAGGAACGGGCTGCCCGTCTGTCCGGCCCAGAGATTCCAGTCGAACAGCGCCATCTCGAGGGCGATGAGCAGGATGGCGGCGAGCCCCCCCCAGCTCAGGTAGCGCATGCGTCGCCGCTCGTTCTCCAGCTCCAGCTTCTGCACGAGCCGCTGCACCCAGAACCACTGCACCGCAAGGCCGCCGAACACGAGGATGCTGTTCACCGTGATGGTGACGCGACTCCGGGAGCCAAACCACACGATGATTCCCAGCTGCACCATCGCGGCGGCCACCAGAACGACCGTGAGAAGCCTGAAGCGCGGCCGGACCCGGGACAGGAGCTGCTCGTAGACCCGGAACGACGACGGCGCGACGAACAGCGCGGACGCGAGCAGGGCGTATCGCCAGGCTTCGTCCTTGGTGAGAATCAGCGCGAAGAGGCTGAGAAAGACCACCGAGATGACGCCTGCCATCAAGGCGTACACCTGATTCAGGGGGTCCCGGGGATTGCGAATGACCGTGGACACCGCCATGGACAGGGCGATGAGCGCAGTGAACAGAGGCGCGACGGTCTCCACGGAGAGAGACTACAGTTCGCCCGTGCTTCGTGGACTGCCCGCCATCGACAAGCTCCTCGACCACCCCGATTGGGGGGACGACGCGCACCTCCCCCACTCCGTCCGCCGAGAAGCGAGCCGAGCGGTCGTGGACGCTGTGCGCACCGCGGTTCTGAGCGGCTCCCTCAGCGAGGTGCCCCCGCTCGATGAGCTCGTGCGGCGAGCTCGTACCAGCGCGCAGCGGACGGCAGGTCCAAAGCTCGTCCGCGTGGTGAATGCGACCGGAGTGATCCTGCACACCAACCTCGGTCGCGCTCCTCTCGCCGCGGGTGCCCTCGACGCCATCAGGACCATCGCCGGGGGGTACACCAACCTGGAGATGGACCTCTGGTCGGGCAAGCGCGACTCCCGTCACGGCCGACTCACCGACACCTTCTCCCGAGTCATCGGGTGCGAGGAGGTCGTCGTGGCCAACAACTGCGCTGCCGCCGTATTCCTGGCCCTGAGCGCCCTCGCGGGCGGCGGCGCTCAGGTCGTGGTCTCTCGTGGCGAGCTCGTGGAGATTGGCGGCTCGTTCCGCATGCCCGCCATCATGGAGGCCTCGGGCGCGAAGCTGCACGAGGTGGGGGCCACGAACCGCACGCACCTGCGCGACTACGAGGCAGCCCTCGACGCCGGCGCCCGCATCGTCATGAAGGTGCATCGCAGCAACTTCGCCCAGGTCGGCTTCACCAAGGAAGTCTCCATCGAGGAGCTCGGCGCCCTCTGTAGCGAGCGGGGCGCGCTGCTCCTCCACGACCTCGGCATGGGCGTGCTCGACAAAGCCCCCGGCTCTACGCGAGGAGCGGACGGCGCGTCGGAGTCCGTGCGGCGGAGCCTGGACGCTGGAGCGCAGGCGGTGCTCTTCAGCGGCGACAAGATGCTCGGCGGCCCGCAGGCGGGGATCATCGCCGGCTCCAGCGACGTGCTCACCAAGATCCGGAAGCACCCGGTCATGCGCCTCGTCCGACCAGGAAAGCTCTGCCTCCTCGCCCTCGAGGCGACGATGCGGGCCTGGGAGATGGACCCCACGGGAGCCCTCCTCCCCGCCGCGCGGATGCTCTCCCGCGACGAGGACGCCCTCCGCGCGGACGCAGAGTCCCTCGGCGCGCGACTGGCGCGTCTTCACGGCGTCACAGCCGAGGTCGTGCCCACAGCCAGCACCCCTGGTGGTGGCTCGCTGCCGGGAATGACCCTGCCGTCGTGGGGCGTCGCCGTCACCGTCGAGGGACTGTCCGCCACCAGCACCGCCGCCGCCCTGCGGGAAGCCGAAGCCCCCATCGTCGCTCGCATCGAAGACGACCGCGTGCTCATCGACGTGCGGACGTTGTTGGCCGGAGACGCCGACGCGGTGGTGCAGGCCCTCTCCGCCTAGACGGCTCCTCATGAAGATGAGGCGCAACTCGGGGTGAGACGAGGGGCTGGATCGCAACGAGGGACGAGCGGAGCGGGCCGTGGCCCGTGACCGAGGAGCAAGGCAGGGAGGCGGTCCCTCGGCCAGCCCGAGTGCCTCAGTTGCATGAGAAGCCGCTTAGACGGGAGGCATCGTCCCGAGGGGACGCGCGTCCGCGTTCTTGGCGGCCGCCTTCCGGCCCAACAGCGTGATGTTGATCGCGTTGATCACGAAGTGCATCACGATGGGCCCCAGCAGGCCGCCTTGGCTCTCGTAGAGCACACCGAGGCCGAGCCCGAACACGAAGGCCGACGCCGTCCACCACAGGTAGACCCGCTCGGGCCCCACGTGCACCAGGGCGAACAGCAGCGTCGCCGGGACCAGCCCAATCTCGGACTGGAGGCAGCCCCGAAAGAGCACCTCCTCTCCCACCGAGGAGAACAGCGCCAGGGCCAGCGCCTCGCGCCACCCAACTCCGGCGAGCACCATGCCGAAGCGGTCTCCGAGACGTCGAACCCCTTCCACCGTGCGCTCCAGCGCATAGCTCAGCGCGACACCGAGCAAGCCGAGCCCGGCACCGAGCGCGATGGCCGTCCAGGGGGTCGGGCCCGCGTCGTCGAAGGGGCCGGGGTAGTCCCACCACTCGGGCAGCAGCCCTCGAAGCAATCCCCACACGAGCCCCACACCGAGCATGGCGCTGTACAGCCCCGCGGCGAGGCCCACGATGCGACCGGGCTTGGTCACTGGGGAGCGCTCGCTTCGAGGAGCTCGCTCAAGGCAGGAGCATCGACGTCCACCCGACCGACTCCGCGGGGCCGGAGCACGCGCAGGCGGTCGCCGACGAGAGGGGCCAGCGCCTGCACGAAGGTAACTCCCGCCGTCCCCACCCCGCGCTTGTGGAACACGAACTCGAGGTCCGGCGTATCCCCCTCCTGTTCGATGATCACGCGCTCACCGCTCGGGAACGGGGGCTGGGCTGCATCGGGATAGTGGCGCCAAAACACCGACTGCACGTCCGTCCACGCCACCGAGCGTCGCCCGAGGAACGACTTGCTCGTGAGACCCGCCTCGTCGAGGACCCATCGGGTGGGACGCAAGAGCAGCTGGTCCGCCACGAAGCTGACGAAGAACAGAAGCAGCACCGCCCACTTCAGGGGGCCGACGTCCACGAAGACCAGAAGCGCGCCTGCGGCGAGGGCCGTGAACCGCAGGCCATGGGCAAACAGCCGGGCCCGCATCTCCACGAGCCGCACTCCTGCCGGCAGCGCGATGGGCTCCGCGCGGTGGACCCGTGGCTCCCCGTCGGGCCCGAGAGCCACCAACGCTGGCCCCTCCACCAGGAACCAGCGCACACCCAGGCCCGCGATGATCGCGCCCCCGAGCGCGCCGCAGGCGGAGAGCCAGACCCACGTCGAGCCGAGGCGGTCGAGCATCGCGAGGACGGGCAGGAACAGAAGGACGCCCCCCGCCACCACGAGCGAGGTGGCTTCGGTGAGGTCCCCCCGGGTGGCACCGTCGGCTCGGACGCCGCTCATCGCTTCTGCCTGGCCTTGCGCCGCTCGGCCAGGATGTGCGCCACGAGCTTCTTGCTCGCTTCCTGGAGGGAGAGAGCCATGAGCCGGTAGCCCTCGACGGGGCCGCCGTGAGGGTCCACGACGTGGTCTTCGTCGCTCTCCTCCACGAAGGGCCACATGGGAACGACCTTCTCCTGCGCGTCTGGCGAGAGCCCGAGCACGACGTCGCGGTGCATGGGCTCCATCACCACGACGTGGTCCGCCCAGGCGATGTGCACGGACGTCAGCCTCGTCGTGCGATGCGACCGCAAGTCGAAGCCGTGCGGGTGCATCACCTCGATGGTGGAGGCAGCCGCGTTGGCGTCGTCGTAGGCGTGGGTGCCGGCCGACCTGATCTCAGCGTTCACAAATCGCTGGGCGAGCCAGTGCTCTGACCACGCCGCCGCGGTCACCGACCGATTCATGTTCGCGGTGCAGACGAAGAGCAAGCGGGGCGGGCGGAAGTCAGTCACGGCCAGAGTCTACCGACCTCGCCTGCTAGAGGAACTCGACGCCCTGCGCCAATGGAAGCTCGCCGCCGTAGTTGATCGTGCACGTCTGACGGCGCATGTAGGCCTTCCAGGCATCCGAGCCGCTCTCCCGACCGCCGCCGGTGTCCTTCTCGCCGCCGAATGCTCCGCCGATCTCGGCGCCTGACGTCCCGATGTTCACGTTGGCGATGCCGCAATCGCTGCCCGCCGCAGAGAGGAACCGCTCGGCGCGCATCAGGTTGTTCGTGAAGATCGACGAACTGAGGCCCTGATCGGCGTTGTTCTGGTCGTTGATCGCGTCGCCGATGGTGTCCCACGGGGTGATGTAGAGAATCGGCGCGAAGGTCTCTTCGTGGCTGATGGGCAGGCGCTTCTCGCTCCACACGATGGCGGGCTTGACGTAGTGACCGGCGCGGTCGCGGATGGCCGTGCCACCGGTCAGGACCTCGCCGCCCTGCTCGACCGCGGCAGCGATGGCCGCCTCGAACATCTGGACGGAGCCTTCGTCGATGAGCGGGCCCATCAGGACACCATCCTCGAGCGGGTCGCCGATGGTGACCGTCTCGTAGGCGCGGGCGAGCTTCTCGGCCACATCGCGGGCGATGGGACGCTGGACCAGCAGGCGCCGGGTCGTGGTGCAGCGCTGTCCCGCGGTGCCGACGGCGCCGAAGGCCACGCCCCGAAGGACGAGGTCCAGATCTGCGGTCTCGTCGACGATGATGGCGTTGTTGCCACCGAGCTCCAGGAGCGACCGGCCGAGCCGCGCCGCTACAGCCTGACCGACGATGCGGCCCATGCGGCAGGAGCCCGTCGCCGAGATGAGGGGCAGGCGCTTGTCGTGGATCATCGCGTTGCCCACGTCGGCGTCGCCTCCGATGATCGTGTTCATCACGCCCGCGTGCCCATGCTCACCAAGGACGCGGTCCACGATCTTCTGGAGCGCGATGGCGCACAGCGGCGTCTTCAGCGAAGGCTTCCAGATCATCGTGTCGCCGCAGACGGCGGCGAGCGCCGCGTTCCAGGCCCACACCGCCATCGGGAAGTTGAAGGCGGTGATGATCCCGATGACGCCCATGGGGTGCCACTGCTCGTACATGCGATGGCTGGCGCGCTCGCTGTGCATGGTCAGGCCGTACAGCTGGCGGGAGAGGCCCACTGCGAAGTCACAGATGTCGATGGCCTCCTGGACCTCGCCCTCACCCTCGCTCCGGATCTTTCCCATCTCCAGGGAGATGAGGGCGCCCAGCTCACGCTTGTGCTTGCGCAGCTCGTTGCCGAGCTGACGGATGATCTCGCCGCGCTGGGGAGCCGGCACCGTGCGCCAGGAGACGAAAGCCTCCTGCGCGGCGCCCATCACCGTCTCGTAGTCGGCGAGGCTGGCGAGGCGCACCCCACCGATGCGGCTGCCGTCGATGGGCGTGTGCACATCCACCACCTCTCCGGTGGTGGGGATGGGGCCATTGCCAGCCCATGCGCCGTCCTGGTCACCGACCAGTCCGAGAGAGTCGAGGAATCCGTGGCTCATCAGGTCTCCGGGGCCTCCCCAGCGCGGGGGGCCATTCGGTTAGTCGTTCTTTTCAGCGGTCAGCTCTTCGTCGAGCTCGAAGTCCCAGGTGTCGGAGTCGACGCTCTCGAGCTTCGCCTCGGAGAAGGTGTCTCCCCAATGCAGCTCGAGGGTGGCGAACTGCATGTCGACGATGCGCTTCTCGATCTCGAAGGTGGTCGTGAACTTGGCCTTCTCGTTGTGCTTCAGCATCGCCGGCTTGTTCTTGCGGAACGTGCTCGCGAACTCGTCGCCGGTCTGGATCTTCACGCTGATGCCCGAGGCGTCGATGTATCCGATGCCATCCCCGGTGTACTGGCACTCCCAGCTGGTCTTCGTGACCTTGGTTGCCTGGTCATGGGCGGTGACGGAGCACTTGAAGGGCCCCAGCTCGGCCTTGTTCTTGGCCGGAGGCAGCACGAACTCGGGACCCGCAAGGGTCTCGCCGGAGCTCGACGCCTTGTAGACGCCCTTGAAGTCGACGGTGATCTCGTCGACGTGCAGGCCCGATCCCTTGAGCTTGAGGCTCAGGGACTTCTTGCCCTCGGGGTCGATGACGATGGAGGGCTTCTCCTTGCCGTCGAAGGGCTTCATGGTCTGCCCGCCGACGTCGAACTCGATCTCGTGCTTCTTCACGAAGATCCAGTCGCTCGTCGCGTTCTTCATCTTCGCCTTGAAGACCACCACGTCCTCCTGGGCGTTGACGTTGCCGGCCTCCACGACGAGGTCACCCAGGTCGAGGTTGTCGTCCGTCTTGAAGTAGTTCTCATGCTTGTCGTCCTCATCACCGGCGAAGGCGACCGGGGAGAGAGCGAGAGAGGCAGCGAGAGCGAGAAGAGTCAACGAACGCATGGGTTTCCTCCGTTGGGTTCGGGCCCGGCGGGCGCGAATACTTACACAAAGTCGAACGGGTGGGAGGACCGGTTTCTAGGGCGAGGAGGTGCACTCCAAATGCCAGAGGGTGGCGTTCTCGGCCTCACCCACGTGCAGGACCGAGCGCTCATCGTCGTCCCACGCGATGGTCTCGCCCTGGAGCTCTGCACCCACGAGCAGCTCGCGTGTGGCCGCCTGGGAGACCCCGTCCAGGCCGTCGTCGGATACGTCGTAGTGTCGCGCGTACGTGTACGTGCGCAGGAGCAGGCGGTCTCCATCCGGAGAGAGGTCAGAGCCCGTCACGGTGTCCACGAGCCCGCCCGTTGGGCCCATGGCCAGAGTCGCCACCCGATCGGCAGCCACCGGGCCCGACCACACAGCCGGGAGTCGATACAGCCACGCATCTCCGTCCTCCCGCTTGGTGATCACCACCGGCACTCCGTCGGGTTCGAGGACGAGCGCCTCGGCGTTCTGGGAACCTTCGGGGTAGGTGTAGACGAGCTGCTCCGGGGTGAGACTCAGGTCGAACGGGCGGTCCTCGTCGGCCAGGTCGGGCTCTCGCACCCGAAACAGGCTGTAGTCGGTCCGGGTCAGCGTGTTGTCTCCGAAGTCGCCGAGCACGAGGCACCAGTCGTCGGTTCCGTCCGCGCACGAACCGAGGGCCAGGTCCTCGGAGTCGAGGGCGCCCACCCCTTCGAGGGTGAGGGTTCCCAACGTGCGGCCCGCACGATCCAGCGCAGTGAGGACCGGCGACGAGCCCGAGTCCTCGTGCACCCAGAAGACCCCCGACGTCCGTCGGGACGCCACGAGGCCCGAGATTTCGTCGAGCTCCCCATCGTCCACGGTGGCGAGGGAGACGGCCGGACTCCAGGAGGAGCAGGGGCGGTCCTCGCTGGACGCGGTGGTGTCGTCGTCATCCGACCCGTCGGCGGGACAACCGACCAGGAGCACGGCTACGAGGCTGAGGACGAGGCGTGGCATCGCCGGAGGGTAGTCTCTGGAGGTGCGCCACGCCGCCCTCCTCTTCCTCTGGCTCTTCGCCGGAGTCGCCACCGCAGGTCCGCTGCCAGCGTCGGCCCCCGATGATCCGGATTTGACCCTGGGCTCCACCTGCCGTGGTGGCCCCTCGGCCGACGCCCTCCTCGCCGCAGTCCCGAAGCGAATCTCCGAACTCGTCGTGCTGTGGCCGCGCGTCGGGCGCACGAACGCTGCGCCGTGCCGGTCTCTCGGGCGTGTCGGCATTGTCGATCACCGAGGACTCCTCTTGACCATGTCCTTTGTTCTCGGAGAGCCACCGGGGGTGGGTTTCCAGCCCTGGCTCTCACGAGAGTCACCGGAAGAAGGCGCCCCCCCGCCGGCGGTGCGGAAGGGTCCCGCGCGCAACGAGTACACCTGGATTCCGAGAGACGGGACCCATCTCTACGTGGTGGTCGCCGGCTCTCCGTCGACCTCTGAGGAGAACCTCCAGGGCGCTACCTCGTTCCTGGAGCGCGAAGACGTGCTCGAGCCACTCTTCGCCCTTGCCGAGCGATAGCGCGAGAGATTCGAGGCTGCGTGGTACCTTCCGCCGCCATGGCTGGCCCCGGTTCCGATGACCCCCCGAAGACTCGCACCTGGCGCCGGGGGGACAACCCTCCCAGGACGCCCGAGGCACCGTCTCAACGCATCCGCGTCGACGTGCCGCCCGGTGATGCACCCGATCCCGACGACCTCGCAAACCGGGTCCGCGCTTCGCTCGCAGGATGGCCCGTGGTGGTCCTGCGGGTGGTCGGGAAGACGACCGAGAAGGTTGCGCCCGGCTCCTGGAAGGGTCGTTGGCTGCGCGGGCAGGTGGGACTCGCCGTCGACGCAACCGTGCACCCCGACATCAGCCGCACCCTCCTCGGCCCCCACGACCCCGGGACCCGCATTTCGGGCGGCGCCTGGGCCCCGATCGCCGTGCGCAGCTCGATGCTCGCCGACGGCCGTCTCTCGCAGGGAACCGATGTGCGCGCGGAGATCGTGCTGCATGGACGCGCGGCCGAAGAAGCTGGCTACATGGTTCGGGCGCTGCTCGAGCCCAATCACTCCCGCTTTGCGGAGCCGGGAACCATTGAGTGGACCACCGTGCAGCACCTCACGTGCGACGACGACGGGGACCTCCGCTGGCGCAAGAGCACCCCAGGGCAGCGCGCCCCGTTCCTCCCGATGGATCGCATCGAAGAGCCATCGGTCCGTCAGAGCCGACTGCTGATGACCTTCCTGAGCCCCGCAGCGATCGCCCAGCGAGGCGAGGTCGGCGAGCCCTGGCCGGAGCTGCCCGTCATCGTCGATCGCATGGGGCGCACCCTGTCGACCTGGCTCAAGCGCAGCAAGCATCGAGGCCCGCTCCTGCCGGACGCGGATCTCCTCCGCGCCGCAGCACAAGCACGCCTCGTGGCCAACCACACCCGCAGCGTGCAGCTCCCTCCCGGCATGGTCGGCGCCGAGCAGTTCGGTGGAAAACCGGCGCGGCGGGGAGCCCCTCCGCCCCCACCCGAGCCGGTCGCCGGGCTGGTCGGCAGCGCCACCTTCGCAGGCAGCTTCAAGGGTCTGGTTCCCCTGCTTCGCGCGGCGGCATGGGTCGGCATGGGACCAGGGCGCCAGAACGGCCTGGGCGAACTCACCGTCCGCTGACTGTCCATTCGAGGCGCAGTGTCCCCTCTTTGTGCCCCTGAGAACGCCCCCCGGCGATGGTAGAGTCACGGTCCTCGGGAGCCTCTCATGCGACTTCGCCTGCTCGGAATCTGTCTCGCCTTCCTACCGCTGCTCAGCTCGGGCTGCCCGGTGACGAACCCCCAGTTGGTTCCCGAGGAGTGCGTGGGCAACACCCCGCCGGTGATCGGCAACCTGGAGGTGAACTCCTCCGCGATCGCGGACACGGACAGCTGGGCGATGTGCCTGCACGTGGACTGGCAGGACCCGGGTCTCGACGAGGCTGGCAACCGCGGCTCAGACGCTCCGAACATGTTCGGAGCGCTCGTGTCCCTCGAGGTCGAGGGCTACTCCACACCTGGTATCTGGCTCGATGAGGCCTCGGCCCCCGAGGGAGCCACCGAGGGCGAGGTGAACGTCTACGTCTGCCTCGAAGATGCCAAGGAGGATGAGCAGGTCGAGTTCGCCCTCCGCTTGCGGGATCGCTGCAACGCGGCGTCCAACAGCAAGACCGGGACCTACGTTCTCGGTGGCGGCGCGGGCGAGCCGCACCAGGTCGAGAACCCCGAAGCTGGCGCCAACGGCTGCCCCTTCCCGGAAGGGCTCCAGATTTGCGGCGGCGAATAGCGGCGGCCGCATTCGTCGTCCTCAGCGGCTGCGTCGCACCGACGACCGCTGACTGGATCGACCCTGCTGAATGCGGCACCAACACCCCACCCGCAGTGGGGCAGATCGCGGTGGCGTCCCAGTGGAACACCGAGACCCAGCTGTTTGAGGGCTGCGTCTCCGTCAACTGGGTGGATCCCGGCCTCGACGCGGCGGGGAACCAGGGCACCGACGCGCCGAACATGTTCGGTGGACTGTTCAGCGCCGAGTTCACTGCGGCCAGCGTCCCGGGGGTCTGGCTCAACGAGGACTACGCGATTCAGGGCCAGACCGACGGCACGGTGGAGACTCCCATCTGCTCCGATGACTGGGGGCCCAGCGACCAGTTGGTCCAGAACTACCCCCACGAAGACGACCTCGACCAGGGCAACCCCAACGAGTGGCCGCCCGACTACTCCGGCTGCACAGACTGGGATGAGGACGGCACGCTGGAGCGGGAGGACTGCTTCGCCGGCGCGGTCATCTCCTTCGCGGTACGAGTCCGAGACCGATGCGACGCCACCTCGAATGTCATCACCGGCGACTTCCGCCTCGGCTCCCCTCGCCAGGTGAGCGAAGAGGGCCTCACGGGCTGCTCAGTGATTCCGCCGTGCCCTGGATCCGAGGAGCCCTGAGCTCTACTCGACGGGCTCCATGGGCTCGTTGGCACCTGGCTCTACCTCGGCGCCGTCCGGCCTCGGGCCGTCCTCGGAGACGGTGGCGGCATCCATCTCTCGATCGAGCGCCCTGAGCTCCTCGCTGATGGGCTCCTCGTCCTCACCGCGCAGGTACCAGGCCACCATGCGCACGACGGCCCAGAACCGGAGCGCGGCCATCCCGATCAGGATGTAGGCGATGATGCGGTTGCTCTCGAGGAAGCCGGCACCCACGAAGCCAAAGACCGCGGACACGAAGACACCGAACGCCGCCCGCAGCGGCCAGGGCATGTTTCGGACGGGATTCCTCATCGAGCCCACCGTCGCCCCCGGGTTGTTATCTTCCGCGCCATGTTGGCGGTCTCCTGCGTCATGTACGCATACAACGAGGAGGAGAACGTGATCCCGTGCATGGAGGAGGCCCTCGCCTTCCTCCGCGAGAGCACGAGCGATCACGAGCTCATCCTGGTGTCTGACGGCTCCACCGATGGCAGCGCCGCCGCGGCGCGGAGCGTACAGGAGCGGGATCCGGAGCACGTCCAGGTGGTGGAGTACCACCCCAACCGGGGCATCGGTGGTGCCCTCAAGGCTGGCTACGGCGTCGCGAAGCACGAGTGGATCTGCGGCCTGCCCGCCGACGGTCAGATCCCGCCCTCGGGCCTGCAGGGCCTCTTTGACGTGGCAGAGGCTGACGACGAGATCGGCGTCGTCACCTGCTCCTTCCCCCATCGGTTCGAGGAGGCAGACAACCTCGTCCGCAAGGTGCTCAGCCGCGGACTGCGCGTCGTGATGTGGGGCGCTACTGGAGTCAGCCGCACCATGGATGGGGTGTGGCTCATTCGGCGGGCGGACTACGAGTCCATCACCACCCACTCCGATACCTTCTTCTTCAACCTCGAGCTGCCCATCAAGGCCATCCGAAGTGGCCTCAAGCCCGGGGCCAGCACCATGCGGATCCGGCCTCGTCGAGCCGGGGAGAGCAAGGTGGTGAACCGTCGCCGCATCCAGCAGGTGATCAAGGACCTGGCCGGTCTCGGCTTCGAGTTGCGGCTTGGGAGACGACTGTGGTGAAGCCCAAGTCCGAGAATCTGACCTGGCACGCCGGCACCGTCACGACGGACCAGCGCGCATCCCTGCTCGGTCACGAGGCCGCTTGCCTCTGGTTTACGGGGCTCAGCGGGTCCGGCAAGTCGACCCTCACCCGCGCGCTCGAAGCCGCCCTCGTGGAGCGAGGGGTGAATGCTTACGTGCTCGACGGCGACAACGTGCGCATGGGGCTCAACGGAGATCTGGGCTTTGCCCCTGCCGACCGCGCCGAGAACATCCGTCGCATCGGCGAGGTGGCGAGGCTGTTCGCCGACTCGGGGGCTCTGGTCCTCACGGCGTTCATCAGCCCGTACCGCGCGGACCGGGACCGGGTGCGCGAGCTCCTCGGTGTGGGGGCCACGCCTCGCTTCATCGAAGTCTTCGTCAACCCGGGCCTGGATGTCTGCGAAGAACGCGACCCCAAAGGGCTCTACGCCCGCGCCCGCAGCGGAGAGATCGCTCAGTTCACCGGCATCTCGGCGCCCTACGAAGCACCGCTGTCCCCTGAGATCGACGTGGACACCGGTGCCCTCAGCGTCGAGGAGTCCGTCGAGGCAGTCATCGCCTGGCTCGTGAACCACCGGGTCATCACGTGAGCGCGGAGAACGCGACCAGCGACTCCTCCCCCTGGGACGAGTATCCCCGGTGGACCCTCGTCCTCGCGCTCGTCGCAGCGATCGCTGGCTACGTCTGGCTGCGGGACTCCCCCGGCGACCACCGCACCTGGCGCATCGTGGTCTGCTCCCTCGGCGCGATCCTCCTCGCGATCCGTGGGTTCGTCGCGGGTCCGCGCCGTCTGGGATTGAGCCTGGCGCTGGTCGCCTGGGCCGGTCTGGTGATCGGAGCGATGGCGGGGCGCCCCGCGGAGCGCCTGGTCACGAAGCAGGCCGTCAGCGAGTGGTCCTTCTTCCACTACTACCTCGGCGCGAAGTACTTCAAGGAGATGGGGTACCACGGCCTGTACACCCAAGCGGTGCTCGCGGACTCGGAGGAGGAGGAGTACTTCTACAAGGCCGGGGTGCGGTTCATCCGCAATCTCGACACCTACGAGTTCGAGGAACCCGCGCCGGAGACGCGCGACCGTCTGCCAGGCTGGACCGAGGAGCGCTGGGAGGAGTTCAGGGCAGACCTGAAGCCCTTCTACCGACCGCTGCGGAAGCGGTGGGAGGACGTGCTCTGCGACCGCGGCTACAACGCCACGCCCACGTGGAACACCTCGGGCTGGCTGCTTGCCCAGATCCCGGCGAGCAAGGTGGGCTTTGCCGTCATCTCCGCCATCGACGTGCTGCTGCTCGCCGCCGCCTTCGCGCTGCTCGTCTGGGCGGTGGGGCCCTTGTGGGGCTTGATGGCCATCGCGTACCTGCTCGTGTTCTACGGCAATCAATCCCACGTCATCGGGCGGCCGTTCCTGCACGACTACGCGGCCGCGATGGCCGTGTTCGTGGCGATGACCATCAAGCGCAAGCCGGGCTGGGCCGCGGTGGCCCTTGCTTACGGCGCGATGGTGCGCATCTTCCCCGGCTTCCTGCTCTTTGGACTCGTCGTGTGGACGTTCCTGCGATGGCGCCGTACGGGCGCCATCCCCCGCTACACGATGCGGTTCGCGCCAGTGTTCGTGCTGTCTTGTGCCCTCTTCGCCGGGTACGGCCTGCTCAACGGTCGTGGGGTCGGCGCCTGGACCGAGTTCCTGGGCAACATCAGCACCCACAGTGAGGACCACCGCTTCGGCGGGCGCCGCATCGGCCTTCAGCACTTCTTCACCCACAAGATGAGCAACCCGCTCAGCAAGCGCGGGGACCGCCGTCAGAACTGGGAGGACCAGCAGAACCTCTGGCGCGCGGGCGCCCTGCTGATGTCCCTGCTGTGGCTCGGCGCGATGCTCAAGAGCGCTGGCGACGACGAGGAGCCGCTGGACGCGATGCTCCTCTCGATGGCCGTGGTGTTCGCCGTGATCGTGCTGTCCCGGTACTACTGGGGGGTCGCGGGACTGTTCTTCGTCATGGGAGCGCGAGGGCGCGACGGCCCGTGGAAGGGCGTCGTGGGCGCACTCCTGCTGCTCATGATCCCTGTCTTCTATCTGACGAAGAGCACCTACCCCAGCGACACGTTCCCCTGGTTCGTGGTCGCCAACGGGCTGTGGATCGGCTGGTTCGTCTTCGTGCTGGTGGGACGGATGGTGCGCCGCGTACCGTCGGGCGCGTAGAGACGACCTCCCCTCGCTCTACAGCAGCGACTCCATCCTCGGTTGGATGTCCTGGTCGCCCGCCGTGGTGGCGGGAGGCTTCCCGTCGACATGGACAATGGGTCCGGTGAAGTCAGCTTCGAGCTGACTCCCTGAGCTCGTCGCCGCCCCCCCCATCCTGGGGGTCGCGTCCCTGGGCACTTGCCCCTACCTTTGCGGCCCGATCCGGCTGGCCTGACGCCAGCGATCGCATGACCCCGGAGGTCCCATGAAGCTCAATCGTCGCGTCTTCGTCGTCGGAGGCCACGTCACTCCGTTCATCGGAAAGAACCACCCCGACTTCATCTGGAAGCGCCACCCCGACTTCGGCAAGCGCGAGAACCCCACCCTCGAGAACCACCTCACTGCGGCCATCCGCGGGGTGCTCGAGGACACGGGCGTCGACGCCAGCGCCATTCAGCGCGGCGCCGTCGGCAACTTCGTGGGCGGACTGTTCAACAACCAGGCGCACCTCGGCTCGATGGCGGTGCGCGCCCACGAGGGTCTGCACGGCACGCCCTTCGTGCGCACGGAAGCCGCCTGCGCGTCTGGCGGTCTCGCCGTCACCGCGATGGTGGACGCCATCCAGGCCGGCCTCGACGTCACGATGGCGGCCGGTGCAGAGATGCAGACGTCGGTGAGCGCGCGCGATGGCGCCGGCTTCCTCGCTCGCGCCTCCCACTGGGAGTCCGAGCGCGGCATCGACGACTTCACCTTCCCGGCGATGTTCGCCAGGCGGAACAAGATCTACAAGGAGGCGTACGGCGCCACCGAAGAGGACCTCGCGGCCATCGTCGTGAAGGCCTACGCCAACGG
>JAGSHC010000301.1 GCA_023954745.1 Deltaproteobacteria bacterium
GACAAGATCTCCGTCGCCCGGTTCTCCCGCTCCGCGAGCCGCAGGGCTGACTCGTCCGACGCCAGATCCATGCTGTAGGTCTCGATGCCGTGGGCCCCTGGACTCGGCGCGGAGTTCGCGTGGATCGACACGAACAGGCCCGCCCCGGACGCGTTCGCCAGCTCCGTGCGGCGCTTCAACTCCACGGTGGTGTCATTGGTGCGCGTCTCGATGACAGTGAAGCCGCGCTGCCGCAGGCTGCGCGCCACCTTGGTGGCTGTCGCGAGGGTCACGTCCTTCTCGAAGGAGCCGGAGACCCCGCGGGCGCCAAGATCCTCGCCTCCATGCCCCGCATCCACCACGACGGTGCGCAGCGAACGCTCCATGGGCGGAGTCGTCGAGACAGCAGAGGCCGTCCGTTGGCTGCCGGCGACCGGAGTCGCGTGGGGGGGCGCGGCGGACGGTGCAGGGGGCGTCTCCGGCCCGGACGCGCAGCCCATCACCAGCATCGCCGCGAGGGCCAGGGCCCAGCGAATCACAGGCCTTCGGCCTTGGTCTTGAGCTCCGCCAGCAGGTTCAGGGCTTCCAGCGGAGTGAGGTTGCCGATGTTGATCTTGAGCAGCTCATCCTTGAGCACGGACGAGCGATCGACGAAGAGCCCGAGCTGCCCCGTGCTCGGGGGCGGCTTCGCCCTGCTCCGGGCGAGCTTGGGAGAGCCCACCTCGTCGCGGCTGGCGAGCTCGAGGTTGCCCAGGACCTCCCGCGCCCGCGCCAGCACCGCCTCGGGCAACCCCGCGAGCTTCGCCACCTGGATGCCGTAGGAGCGCGATGCCCCGCCGCGCCGGAGCCGTCGGAGGAAGATGACGGTGTCGCCCATCTCGCTGACCGCGATGTTGTAGTTGGCGACGTGGGGACGGGTGCCCGAAAGCTCGGCGAGCTCGTGATAGTGCGTGGCAAACAGCGCTCGGCATTGCACGACGTCGGCCAGATGCTCCGCCACCGCCCAGGCAATGGCGAGGCCATCGTAGGTGCTGGTCCCCCGGCCAATCTCATCGAGGATCGCGAGGGAGCGGTCCGTGGCGTGATGCAGGATCGCTGCGGTCTCGCTCATCTCGACCATGAACGTCGACTGGCCCCGCGCGATGTCGTCCGACGCACCCACCCGCGTGAAGATGCGGTCCACCACGCCGATGGTCGCGTTTCGCGCCGGCACGAACGAGCCCGCCTGCGCCATGAGGGCGATGAGCGCCACCTGGCGCATCACGGTGCTCTTCCCCGCCATGTTCGGGCCAGAGATGATGAGCAGGCGTTCGCCGTCGGGCTCGAGCACCACATCGTTCGGCACGAACCGTTCGCCCAGATCCATGCGCTCGATGACCGGGTGGCGGCCACCCTCGATGTGCAGCTGCGTCGAGTCGTCCATGACGGGGCGCACGTAGTCGTTGGCCACCGCCAGCTCGGCGAGGGCGACGAGCACATCGATGGCGCCGATGCGGTCGGCGAGCTCTCCCAAGGGCCCGGCATGGCTTGCGACGTGCTCCCGCATGGCAGCGAACAGCTCGGCCTCCAACGCAATGCGCCGCTCCTCGGCGCCCAGCACCTTGTTCTCGTATTCCTTGAGCTCGGGAGTGAAGTAGCGCTCGGCGTTGGCGAGGGTCTGCTTGCGCACGTAGTGGTCGGGCACCGACCCCAGGTTCGCCTTCGTCACCTCGATGAAGTAGCCAAACACCCGGTTGTAGCGGACCTTGAGGCTGCCGATGCCCGTCCGGGCTCGCTCTTCGGACTCGAGGCGCGCCAAGGCGCCCTTCCCTTCTCGGCTCAACCCCACGAGCTCATCGAGCTCCTCGTGGTAGCCCGCGCGAATCACTCCGCCGTCCTTGGTCGAGGTAGGCGGCTCGTCCACCAGGGCCTCTTCGATGGTCCTGCAGAGCTGCGTGGTGTCGGGCAGCGGCGCGAAGAGCGGAAGGGCACGGGTGTCGGTGCGGTCCAGCAGGAGATCGATGGCCGGCGCCTGCTCCAGCGAGCGGCGCAGCGCGACGAGGTCCTTTGGGGTCGCGCGCCCCGTCTGCACCTTGGCGTTGAGACGCTCGATGTCGTAGACCCGGTCGAGCCGGTCCCGGAGATGGCCGCGGAGCTCCCGGCTCGTCACCAACAGCTCGACAGCGTCGTGCCGGGCTTGGATGGCACCAGGCTCGAGCAAGGGCGCGCCGAGCCAACGACGCAGCCGGCGACTCCCCATGCCGGTGACGGTGCGGTCCATGAGCCCGAGGAGGGAGCCCTTCCGCTTGCCCGCTTGCATCGTGCGGAACAGCTCGAGGTTCCGGCGCGTCGCCTCGTCCAGCACCATGAATTGCGACAGCTCGTAGAGCCGCAAGCGCCGCACGTGACCCAGGGTGGAGACGTGGTTGGAGCGCAGGTAGACGAGGATCGCTCCGGCGGCCTGCACCGGAAGCACCTGCTCCACGATCCCGAAGCCGGAGAGGTCGCGCACTCCCAGGAGGGTGCTCAGGTCGTCGCGCGCCGCATCGAGCAAGTACGCGCTGGCGGAGACGACGGAGAGGCGTCGGCCATCGCTCGGAGGAAGGTCGCGCACCCAGGGCTCGGACTCCTCCTCTTCGGGGACGAGCAGCTCCCGCGGGTCGAGGCGCACGAGCTCCGCGGAGAGCTGCGCGCCCTCGTCCAGCTCGGTGCAGCTGAACTCACCGGTGGAGATGTCGATGCAGGCCAGCCCCACCCGGCCGTTGCCGTCCGGCGCGAGGGCGACGAGGTAGTTCGCCGCCCGCGCATCGAGGTGCTCGGGCTCCATGATGGTGCCGGGCGTGACGACCTCGATGATGGCGCGCTTCACGAGGCCCTTGGCGAGCTTCGGGTCCTCCACCTGCTCGGCGATGGCGACCTTGTGACCGAGCTCGATCAGCTTCTTCTTGTATCCGCCGAGCGCGTGGTGGGGCACGCCCGCCATGGGGATCGGGTTCGTGCCGAGCTTGTCACGGGCGGTGAGCGTGAGGTCCAGGGCGCGAGCGCAGAGCTTCGCATCCTCGAAGAACACCTCGTAGAAGTCCCCCATGCGAATGAGCATGACGGCGTCGGGCACGGTGGCCTTGAGCTCGAGGTATTGGCGGAACATGGGCGTGAGGCGACGCCCGTCCAGGAGGTCTCGCCAGCTGCCCACCTGCGGCCCCGGCTCGCTTCGCTTTGCTGCACCTGCCATCGGGCGCGGACTCTATCAAGGAGACGTATGATCCGGGCACACCCGCGCGGACAGGACTCCATGAGCACGGCCAGCACCCTCATCGTCTATCGGGGCAAGGAACTCTCGCTTTCGGATGTGCACGAAGCGGCGCGGCAGGTCCTCGGCGGCCACCTGCGACCCGACGCCGAGCTCGTCGCCCACGCCTCGGCGCCCGTGCGTGTGGATCGCAACGCGCGCGGGACCGCGGATCCCCTCGCCGGAACCGTGCGGTGCCTCCACCTGGCGGTGCCCACGGACTGCGAGGGACTCCTGACGGATCTGAGCCACCTCGTGCTGCCGGGCAAGCTGGGCTTCCCCAGCGAGGACGCCGCCGCGGGCTACGAGGCCTTCGGGCACACCCCCATGGACGCGGTGGCGCTCGCCTTGAGCAGGTCCTCGGGCCCTGTCGCCACGCTCACCAGCGTCGAGGACGACGTATTGATGGGGGCGTACTCCATCTTCTCCACGGGGCGCAGGCTGTGGAGCGCATCCTACGAACCCGGCGTCCGCTACTGCACCTGGGACGGAAACACCCTGGCGGTGCAGGAGCTGGAGCACGGAGACCCGTCGCCGCCCGAGGGTGACCTCACCGAGTTTCCGGCGCACGGGCTGTCGCTTCTCTTCGCGGAGCCCCTCGAGCTGACCTGGTCGGAGCGGACGAACCTGCTCGCGACGCTGTGGCGGGCATGCCGCCCGCCGACCGAGGGACACGAGTCCATGGTGCTGGCCGAGGGCGGACGCTTCGTGACGCCCGGTCGCCCTCTGCACGACGAGGACTGGAATCGGCTCACCCGCAGCTTTCGCGCCTGACCCTGCTCCTCGAGGAGCTTCACCAGGGCTGTAGGGTGTCGCCATGATCTCCCGCGCCCTGGTCCGCCTCGCTCTCGCCGCCCTCCTGTCGGGCTGCGGTGCCCCCGCCAACGATGACGACAGCGGCGCCAACGACGACGACGTCGCCGTCGACGACGACGACAGCGGCGATGACGACGACGCGGCCAACGACGACGACGCGGCCGATGACGACGACACCACGCCGTCCTCCTGGCGCAGCGAGTTGTTCCCCGAAGACTGGGAGCCCACGTTCAGCGGGTCCGACGGCGCCTTCCTCCACGACTTCAGCTACGCGGGCTACGGCCGCTCGGAGCGGGCCCTCCCCGATGTGTCAGGGTGGACATCCTTCGACGTCGTGGCGCAGGGGGCCGACCCCACGGGCGCCACCGACAGCACCACCGCGATTCAGGCCGCCATCGACCTCGCCGGAGTCGCGGGCGGACGTGTGGACTTCCCCGCGGGCACGTTCCGGGTCGACGACCTCCTCACCGTCACGGCCAGCGGCGTCGTGCTGGTGGGCGTCGGTGAGGCCTCGCGAATCCAGTTCACACGGCTGGAGGGGATGACCGGCCGAGGGCACATCACCTTCTCCGGCGCCCTCTCGGCGGGCGCCGACCTGCCGTTGGTGGCCGACGGTGCGAACCGGAGCCACGTCGTACGCGTCTCCGACGCGAGCAGCTTGGAGGCGGGCGACCAGGTGGACCTGGGGTGGACCATCACCCCGGAGTTCGTGACCGAGCACGAAATGGACGCGTTCTGGGAGGTGAGCAACGGCCAGTGGCGCGCCTTCTTCCGCCGCGAGGTCGTGACCGTCGATGTCTCCAGCACGCCCCACTCGGTCACCCTCGATGTCCCGCTGCGCTACGACGCCCTCACCCGAGACGGTGCCTCCCTGCGCGAGGTCACGGGCTACCTCACCGAGGTGGGGATTCAGTCCCTCGCGGTGGCCACTGCCGGAGAGCCCGCCGACGCCTGGTCCATCGATCGCAGCCACGCCGTCTTGATGCAGAGCGTCGCGGACGCCTGGGTGAGCGAGCTCACCTCCTTCGAAGCGCCCTCCCCCGCTACGGACGGGGACCATCTGGCCAGCGGTGGAATCAAGCTCCTCGACAGCAAGCGCGTCACCGTGCAGGGATGCAACCTCGCGCGGCCTCAGAACCGAGGAGGGGGAGGAAACGGCTACCTCTACGAAGTCTCTCGCTCCAGCGACATCCTCTTCGCCGACTCGGTCGGCACCGGCGGCCGCCACAACTTCATCCAGAACTGGGACTTCGGAACCAGCGGCGTGGTGTGGCTGCGGACCACAAGCACCGAGGGGCGCGCCCTTACGGGACGCGGTGGCTTCGGCACAGTGGGGGCGTCCGAGTTCCACCACAGCCTCGCCATGGGGAACCTCATCGACGACTCGGTCACCGACGACGCATGGAAGGCAGTGAACCGGCGCACTTGGAGCTCGGGAGCCGGCCACACCGCCACGGGGAGCGTCTTTTGGAACCTGCGGGGCACCGGGACCGTCACGAGCTTCCAGTACGGGCTCGGCTATGTGATTGGCACCGGCTCGGACCTCGACGTCGTGACCGGTCTCGACCAGGGCGGCCTCTTCGCCGAGGCGTCGGCCACCGCGCCCGAAGACTGGCGCGAAGGGCTGGGGGCGGCGAACACGCTGGAGCCCCAGTCGCTGTTCGAGGCCCAGCTGGAGCGCCGACTCGCCGCCCAGTAGGTCCGCCCTCTAGAGGTCGAACGCCCAGGTGACGTCGGCGTCGGCGAGGCTGATCCCGATGGCCTCCTGCGCCTTCTGGAGCGGCCAGGCCTCCTCCGAGGCGGCAAACCACATGGGGCGACCGGCGTAGCTGCCCAGCAAGTAGAGCGACCGATCGAGGGTCCGCTCAGGCGCGAACAGCCGCAGCACGTTGGCGTCGTCGACGGCCCAGAGAGGCTTCCAGTCGGGGGCGATGGTCCCCCAGCTCGCCTCGGGCTCCAAGGGCATCGCACGGCTGATGCCAGAGAGCACGAAGCTCGCCATGGCAGCTACCGTCTTGCTCATCCGGTCCCCACCGCCGAAGAAGACCGCGAACTTCAGGCGATACGGACTGATGGGTTGGGGCTCGGGGTCGGCGTCCACCTCGGGGATCAGCTCGACCTCCTCCACAGTGGTCCACACCTCGATGGGCATCTCTGGCCAGCTGTCCCGCACCACCGTCAGCAGGCTGGCCCACACGCGCTCCATCTCGACATTCAGGTTCCCGAGGGTCGCCGCGATCTCCTCGAGGTCCCAGGAGATCACAAGGGCTTCGTCACCGGCGCGAAGAGGAATCATCATCGGAGTCTCCGACCGAGCGCGACCGCGAAGAATGCGTCGCTCTGGTCTCTGTGGGGCAGTGTACGGAGCGCGCCGTCCCAAACCGCCCCCTCCGGGAGGTCGGGGCGAAGTAGATGGACGGATTGGGTCTCGTAGTCGTCCAGGACGCCTTCGGCGCGCGCTCGCTCCAACACTCCCGTCGTCTCAGCCTCCGAGAAGGTGCACACGGCATACACGAGGCGCCCCCCGGGGCGGACCGCCGGAGCCAGGGCCTTGAGCAGCGCGAGCTGCCGGTCGGCGTAGCGAGCAAGGTCCCCCCGACGGCGCGCGAACCGGATGTCCGGGTGCCGGCGAATGACGCCCAGCCCCGAGCACGGAGCATCGATGAGAACCGCGTCGAACGACGCGTCGTCCTCCAGCGCCCCAAAGGGCTGCTCGACCCAGTTCCGGGCGACAGTACGAACCTGGGCCAGCCCCAGTCGCCCGGTGGCGCCGTCGACCATCGTCAGGCGGCGCGGATCGGAGTCGGTCGCGACGATCTCTCCGTCGCCCCCCACTTGATGGGCCAGGTAGACCGACTTCCCTCCCGGTGCGGCGCACGCGTCGAGGACCCGCTGCCCCGGGCTGGCCCCCACAAGCTCCGCGGCCACCTGAGCAGCCTCGTCCTGAACCCAGTACGTGCCCTCGTCCCACCCCGGCAAGCGGTCGACCC
>JAGSHC010000307.1 GCA_023954745.1 Deltaproteobacteria bacterium
GAGAGGGGCGACTCACCCTCGCTGGCACGCCCATCGACGTGAAGCGCCTTCGTGAGGGAGATCTGCTCGACCTCGGTCCAGTGCAGCTCAGGCTCACCTACCAGCGCGGTGACGATGCCAGCCCCTCGCCTCGGCCGGTCCCTCAGGCCGCGCGTGCGGTCCCCCAGGCTCTGGCCGATGAGGAGGGCCCCACCGACGCGGATGTCGCCGCTCCCTTCCGGTCTGGGCAGCCGGCGCGGGCCCCCTTCCAGGACGAGGATCAGCCCACTCACGCGGGGCCCCTGACCGAAGCGCCCACTCAGACCATGCGGGCGATGCCGCGGGAGGGCCAGAAGGAAGAGGCTCCGACCCAGGCGATGCCTTCCATGCAGCGGCCACCAGAGCCTGCGCCTGCCACTGCGCGTCCGGCCCCCACGCCCGTCCACCCGCGGCCCGTCGCGTCCACCCCGGCAAAGCGTGAGGCTGGAGTTCTCCCCGTCGTGCGGTCCCCGTTGCAGACCGAGCCTGAGCTACAGGCCCTCGTGCTCGACCCCGTGCCATTGCTGACGATTACCCCGGGCCCGGGAATGAGGCGCGCGGTGCCTCTGCCGGTGGGGACCTTCGAGGTGGGTTCGGAGCCCTGTGCTCTCCGGCTCAACCACGCCGGAGTGGCCCCGCGACACGCGGCGCTGATGGTCATGCCCGACGGCGCGGTCTACGTGCGACACCTCGCAGGTGAGTCCGCGGCCACGACCCACAACGGAGCACCGCTCAGCTATTCGCGGGTCCAGCCGGGGGACAGCCTCACGATCGGTACTGTGTCGTTGGCGCTGGCCGCCGTGCCCCTCGACGAGCTCGCGCGCGCCCTACGGGCCCCCCCGCCAGCAGCGCCTCCCCCGGGCCCATCTCCCGAGCAGCTTGAACACGTCACCTCGCGACCGAGCTACGAGGACGACTCGGAGGTGGGTGTCGCGCCGCCCTTCGGCTCTCCGTTCCCGTTCGAGCGCGGGCCCACGGGCTCGTCGTCGATGCCGGCGGTTCCCGACCCTGCTCCCGACCTCCCGGTGACCGCGCCCCAACTCTCAGCGCCCCCCCCACCTGACCCCGCCATCACGCTGGCGAAGCCGCCCGCTCCAGCCCCCGCCCTGGTGCGGCGCAAGAAGTCGACCCCCCGAGCGAAGGTGCCCACCCGAGCGGTGGCGACAGCACCTTCCCCGCCGGTGGACTACACCGATGACTTCGAGATCGACTACCGCAAGCCACTGTGGCAACGCGCGGCAGTGCCTGCCGTGATCGCTGCGCTCCTCGCGGTCATCGGCTTCCAGTTCTGGGCCTATCGCCAAGAGGGCACCCCCGCCGCGTCTCGGGGGCCCCGGGTGGCCGGCGGACAAGCTCCCGACACCGGGCTCCAGGTGGATACCGCCGGTGGAGGCACCATGGTCGTTGGGAACCCCCGACGGGCGAGCGGCGCGGGTGGTGGCGGACAGCCGGTGGAGTACCTCGGGGCCGGCTCCTCGGGCGGCTATGGCGGAGCGAGCGGCTACATCGACCCGGCCAATGACTGGGACCCGACGGTCCCCAGCCGCACCTATGGGAGCCACGGCGACACGCCGGGGTCCGCTCAGCGAGCAACCGCCGAGCAGATTGACAGCGCCGCCGAAGCCGACGCCCTCGATGCCGCGGAGTTCGCGGCGGAGAAGGCAGCGGCTCGACGCGCCCAGGAAGAGGCCGCAGAAGCACGCGGAGCGCCCTCCCCCCAGAAGGGGTACGTGGAGATGAAGGATGTCGAGGACGTCATCTACCGCGACCGGAAGAAGCTCCGCTATTGCTACACCAGCGCGCGCGAGTCGAACCCCAGCCTGAGCGGCGTCATGTGGCTGTCGCTGACGCTGGGCACTGACGGGCGGATCCGGCAAGCGAGTCTCGAGTCGCGCTCCACCGTGCGCGACGACGCGCTGTTCAAGTGCGTGAGACGGCAGCTCTCGACGATGGCGATGCCCCCGGCACAGAACGCGTCCGTGAGCTTCAGCTACCCGTTCGAGCTCACGCAGTAGGACCGAGCGGGACGCACAGTCAGGCCCGGCACACGCGGCTCACGCGGCTCATGCCCCCGGGAACAGCTCCAAGAGAGTTGCGGTCTCCTGCTGGTGCTCTGAGCCCAGCTCGGCGGCCCGGCGCAGGATGCCGTAGGCGCGGTCGCGGTAGCCCAGGCGATAGAGCGCTGTGCCCAGCCAGTGATGGGCTGCTCCATTGGAGGGAGCCATGGCGACGGCCCTCTGCAGTGAGTTCACAGCCAGGCTCAGCTCTTCGGGCCCGCTGTCATCGAACATCAATGCGGTCTGCCCCACCATGATGTGGTGTTCGGGAACCTCCGGGGCGAGCTCCGCCGCGCGCCGGAACGAGCGCAGAGCGTCGCGAAGCTGTCGATCTCCGAAGAAGCGAAGCCCCTGCTCAAAGTGCACCTCGGAGGACACAGCGTCGAGAGTGCCGAGGATCGCGTCGACCCCCACGGGTTTGGGAGGCTGCTTCCGGGCGGCCCGAACCCGCTCTTCCACCCGTGCCGAGCGCGCGGCGCGCCTCGACGGATGCTCCTTGCTCACACTGGCGACAGCCTTCCGGATGGCCTGAGCTTCCGGGTTGGCAAGAGCCTCCCGCCGGGTGGCATCGCTCACCTCCTCCACCAGGGCCCCCACGACCCAGAGCGCCGCGAGAGCGGCCAGCGACTTCGCGTCCGACGAGAAGGGCGAGCGCTGCATCAGGTCCCGCGCGGGAATGCGCCCGTCGATCTTCACGAACAGGTTCTCGAAGTAGTAGGGGTCTTCGAGTTCGCGGAGGATGAAGTGAGCGGAGTCGGACACCTTGAGGGGCCCATCGCTCGACTTGAACAGCGCCCGACAGCGGGCGGGGCTGTAGTGCCTACGAATCCCCTCTACGACGAACCACGCGGGGGAGCGCCAGGTGGAGACTGTCTCGGGCGCGTCGTAGGAGGACGCGTCGGGGTGATATTCCAGGTAGTAGTGGCCCTCGGTCCAGCCGAAGATCTCGTGGGTCGCCTCGACGACGGACTCGCGCAGCTCCTTGAACCAAGTCCTGGCTGAGACCGCGCCCCTGGCCATGAGCATCACTCCGAGGGACCGTTCGACGTCATTCCACTCGGTGCGCGTCTCCTCGAGCTCGGTCGGGTCGACCAGCCCCCGAGACTGCAGGCGAGCTCCGATCTCCTCCGAGGCCTCGTTGCTCTCCGCGAAGACCGGATAGCCCCGACGGAACCACACCACCCGCACTCTCTTCTCGTGCATGACCACGAGCTTCCCGGAGCGGGTGGTGGCGAAGAATGAGAAGAAGAGGGTCGCGGGATCGGTCTCGGAGAGCGAGCCCTGGAGGAAGTCCACTCCCCGCGCGAGCATCACCGGCCGCAAGGGGTCGTGAAGGACACCGCCGTTCCGCGCCACGAGGCCGATGGGCCGCCCACGGATGAGCTCGCCGATGCGCCACATGAGCCGCTCGCCGTGCAAGGGCTTCTCGACGTAGTCGTCGACGTCGAAGCCAATGACCGCATCGGTTACGCCCCGAAGGGACTTCGCGCCAGGCGACGCGGCGAGGATCGGAATCGCGGCGCCGAGGGGCTTCCTGCGGAGGACGGCCACAAAGTCCGCGCCGCTCATCGCCCCGGGAAGGCTGAGGTCCGTGACCACGCAGTCGGGGGAGCGCTCTTCGAAGAGGCGGAGGCCCTCGGTCGCGTTGACCGCCGTGACGGCCTCGTAGCCACCCAGCGAGGCGTGCTCGAGGTATTCCGCGCGAACAGCGGGGTCGCCGTCGACGAACAGAACAACTCGGGGCTGGTCTCCAGCAGGGGCGTCGCTCGAAGGGTTCATCCGGGCTCGAATGTACCACAGCAAGCCCTTCTCGCTGCTCCGTGGCGGCGTCCCGGAGGGTCGTCGCACTCCCCGCCTTGTGCCTTCGCGAGCCGTGTTTATATTCGGAGCCTTCGTGCCCCGCTCTTCTGCCAAGCCCTCCGCCCTCGACGTCGTCAAGACCGGGGGAACCGCCTTCGAGCAAGCGACCGACCTCACGGCGGCCGCCGCGGCGGTGAGCTTCGATTGGAGGAGCACGGAACCGGTCTTCGATGCAGTGCGTGAAGAGGTGGACGAGCTCCGAGAGGCGTGGGATGCAGGCTCGTCCCAAGAGATTGAGCACGAGCTGGGCGATGTGCTCCTGGCGACCTGCAACCTCGCTCGGCACCTCGGCGTCGACCCCGAGGCTGCCCTGATGGGTGCCCTCACTCGTTTCGAGAGCCGGTTCCGGGAGCTCGAACGGACGGCCCACGCACAGGGGCACACCCTGCCCGCTCTCGACCCCGCCGATCTTCAAGAACGCTGGCAGGCCGCCAAGCGCGCGCTCGCCACCACTGGAGGCGGGGCGTAGCCCCGAACGCTGATGTTTGGCTGGATGGTTCTGCTCTTCACAATCCTCCCCGCGCTGGAGATCTGGGTCTTCTTCCAGATTCCGATGTCGCTGGGAGCCAAGCTCCTCGTCGTCCTCTTCACGGGAGTGGCCGGCGCGGCCCTGGCGCGAGCGCAAGGCGTGCGCGTCATTCGCGAGATCCAAGAGCAGCTGGCCTCGGGCGCGATGCCCACCAACGAGCTCGTGGAAGGCGGCATCGTCCTGTTCGGTGGTGCGCTGCTGCTGACGCCGGGGTTCATCACGGATGCGGTGGGCTTCGCCTGCTTGCTCCCACCAACCCGCAAGCTCATCGCAGCAGGCCTCAAGAAGTACTTCGCGGGGCGGGTGAAGGTTGCCGCCGCGTCAGGCTTCCAGTCCGCGCGCTTCGAGATGCGGTCCGGCGGGCGAATCCACCGCAGCGCAGGCGTGGGGCCGATGCCCGGAGCGAGCCCCCGGCTCGAACCCAAGCGAGCTCCCGCCCCCGACAAGGTCGGCCGCATCGACCTGGGCGCCCACGCGCAGACGCGAGTGCAAGGACCGCGCACAATCGACGCCAGCTTCAGTGTCGTGGACGACGACGAGGCCTGACCCGGCCGTTCAGGTCGCCTTGACGTGGTTCACCCAGTAGCGGGCGTCCTCGTTCTGGGGGTCGAGCTTCAGCGCTTGCTCGAAGAGTTCAGCCGCTTCGTTCCATCGGGCCTTGAAGGCCTTCTCGTCCCGAAAGATCAGATCGCCAGCCTGAATGGCGCGATAGATCACCTCCGCGAGGAGGTTCGTGGCGAAGGAGCGGAGCGACTCCTGCGAGACGTCCGCGGTCCACTGCCCGCCCTTGAGCAGGAGCTCGAGCGCGGCGCGCGCCTGTTCCTCAGCCTCCTCCCACTCCTCGCCGTCCGCCGCGATGTGCGCCAACTCGAGTCGTGGCTCTGCCAGGCGGGGGTCCGCCAGGAGAATCTCGCGCAGGAGAGTCCTCGCGCTGTCGGTCTTGCCGTCCGCGCGCAGCTTCATGGCCTTGGCCAGCTTGCTCCCGAGGGGGATGAGGTGTCGGTCCTCGTCGGGGGTGGTGGATTCTTCAGGGGGCATCGGGGGTCTCCAGCTGCTCGATCCAGGTCGTGAGTTCGTCGCCGAGCGCCTGGTCCTTTGCTTCCTCGGCCAGGGCGCGTGCGGCCTCGAGGCGGCTGCGCAGAACCGCCGGAGCGGCTCCCTGGTCGAGAACCGCGAGGTTGTAAGCGAGCTGAGCCCGGTGCGCAACCGACTCGGGCACGGAGGCCCAGGCAGCCAGGGCGTTCTCGAACGCGCCACGCGACGTGTCGGGGTCTGTCTCAAAGGAGGCGTGCCCGGCGAGTTCCCAACACTGAGCGGCCGGCATCCGGTCCTCAAGAGCGGCCATGGCTTCGCCGCACTGTGAGGCGAGCTTGATGGCGCGGCCCGGCTCCCCGCCATCCACCGCCAGCTGCGCTCGCAGGAGGAGCAGCGTCCCAGCGCCGTTCATGTCCTCCCGCTCAAGCGCGATCTCCGTAGCTTCGGACCACAGAGTCTCCGCCCTCGTGGTCTTCCCAGCCTCGACCGACTCGGCGCCATGAGCCGCGAGCACGTCCTGGAGCGCACGACGGGCCGAGGCGATCCGCTCCGGCGGGGCATCGGGCTCAGTGAGGAGCTCGCGGAATCGTCTCGCGGCGAGCCCAAGGTCCCCCGCGTCGTAGGCGTCGACACCTTGGTTGAAGAGTTCGGTTCCACGTCGGTCGAGGACTGCCGCGCGCAACCTTCCCTCGGTCATCCCGCGCTCGTCGAGGAAGGCCAGGGCGTCATCGGGCCGACCGGACTCGAGCAGCACGGCGACGACCGCCTCCTCTCCGAGGGGAAGCAGATCAGCTGGGGCCCCGGGTCCCGACGCAGAGTCCAGGGCCCGCTGCGCAAAGGCGAGGCCCTCCTCCCCCCTCCGCGAACGGGCCAGCAACGCGGCGAGCTCCACTTCGAGTCGCACGCGGGTACGCGGGGCCAGCAGGCTGTTCGACGCGTCCGTGTTCACCGTCGCCTTCTCGTACTCAGCCAACGCCTCGTCGACTGCCCCGAGGCGAGCGAGGATGACGGCGAGTTCCGCGCGCGCGCCAGCCGCAAGGCGGGGGTTGCCCAACTGCCGGGCGAGGTCGACCGCTCTCAGCGCGGACTCCCGGGCCTCGGCTTGCGCGCCGCCCCGTCCTTGGAGCTCAGCGAGCACCAGCCACGCGCCCTGCTCCCCCTCCCGCAAGCCAGCCTCCTTGAAGACCTCGAGGGAGCGCTCCGCGAGCGAGAGCGCGCCCTTGACGTCGCCTTCTTCGGCGAGCAACTGGGCACGCGCGAGCCGCGACGAGGCGAGGGCTACCGGCACCTGGACTGCCTCCTGAGCTTCGATGGCGCGGTCGAGGAGCGCCGCAGCCTCGGGAAGCCGGCCCGTCGCCACGAACCAGGAGGAGCGTGCGACCCAGACGTCCGCGAGGGCGGCACCGGCCCCCGCGCGTACGA
>JAGSHC010000450.1 GCA_023954745.1 Deltaproteobacteria bacterium
GAGGCAGGTGATGGAGCCGTCGGCGTCCACGTCCGTGTCCTCACCAGTGGCGAAGGTGGCGGCGTCGCAGTCGTTGTCCTGCTGATCGCAGACCTCGGTGTTTCCGGGGTAGTTGGAGGCGTCGCTGTCATCGCAGTCGAGGCAGGTGACCGAGCCGTCGCTGTCGCCGTCCGTGTCCTCGTCCGCGGCCCAGGTGGAGGGAATGCAGTCGTTGTTGGCGCCGTCGCAGACCTCGGCGTTGCCGGGGTAGTTGGAGGCGTCGCTGTCGTCGCAGTCGAGGCAGGTGACCGTTCCGTCGCCGTCCACATCTGTGTCCTCCCCAGTGGCGAAGGAGGGGGAGTCGCAGTCGTTGTCCGCGCCGTCGCAGGTCTCGGTGTTGCCGGGGAAGTTGCCCGAGTCGGCGTCGTCGCAGTCGAGGCAGGTCACGGCGCCGTCGTTGTCGATGTCCGTGTCCTCGCCGGTGGCGAAGGTGGCGGCGTCGCAGTCATTGTCCTGCTCGTCGCACTGCTCCGTGTTGCCGGGGAAGTTGGCGGCGTCTGCGTCGTCGCAGTCGGCGCACGCGATGGAGCCGTCGGCGTCGTCATCGAGGTTCTCGCCCGGGAACATGCTGCCCAGGTTGCAGTCGTTGTCCTGGCCGTCGCAGACCTCGGTGTTGCCGGGGAAGTTGTTGGGGTCGTTGTCGTTGCAGTCCTCGTCGGCGGGGGAGCCGTCGCCGTCGGCGTCCACGGCGCTGGTGGAGTCGTCGTCGTCGCCGGCCGAGTCGTCGTCGTCGCCGGCTGAGTCGTCGTCGTCGCCCGAGTCGTCGTCGTCACCGGTGGCGTCATCGTCGTCGCCGGTGCTCGAGTCGTCGTCGTCGCCCGTAGCGTCGTCGTCGTCGCCTGTAGCGTCGTCGTCGTCGCCGGTGGCGTCGTCGTCATCGCCGGTGGCGTCGTCGTCGTTGGAGGACGTGTCGTCGTCATCGACTTCGGCGGGGCAGCCCGCGAGTGGCGTCGCGAGGGCAAACAGACAGAGCAGGAGAACTAGGTGGCGCATCATGGGATTCCTCAGCACCCCGACGGGGGCGACGGGGGGCAACGTAGAAGCCGATGGGCGCAAGTGGGTATGACGCCGCTATGACGTCTCCCTATCTGGACGATTTGGCTAGCGAATCCAGATCACGACGTCGTCGATGGCGAAGGAGGTCGAGGAGGTCGGCGCAGCTGGTCTCCGCGCAGCCTGCACTCCCTCCAGGCCCACTCACGGCGTTGAACTCGAGTCCCCAGGCGTTGAGGGGGCCGCCGTCGTTGTTCGCGTCGTCGACGATGGTGAGGGTCCAGACCCCCGCCGCGAGCTCGCCGGAGGGGCGGTTCCTATCGCCTCAGTCCACCTCGGCGTCGTACGCGGGCGGGCATCCCATCGAGCAGGGGGCTCTTGTCTGCGCGCGCCACGAGGCTCTCGAGCCAGGGCGCGGCGACCCCCACGTCTTCCAACTCCTCGCGGGGGGCGTCTCCGAGGCTGGCGAAGAAGTGGATCTGGTCTCGCTCGGGTAGCCGCTTGAAGCGGATCCGCAGAGCGGGCCAGGGGAAGGTCGCGGCCTCCGCCATGGGGCCTTCACGAAGCTCGTCGACCAGCCACCAGTGCACGTCGAGGTGCAGCGGTGGGGCGGCCAGGGCGCCCGCTGCGGGCAGCATCTCGGGCGGAGGCGGGGAGGGGAGGGCCGCGAGGGCGTCTCCGAAGTCGTCGGGGCCGAGGTCGAGCAGGTCGACGGCGGCGGGCCAGGCGCGCGGCGGGAGCGTCGAGGGGGCGTCTCCCAGGGCTCGGAGCGCTCGGTCCAAGAGAACGGGGTCCGCGGTCGCGAGGAAGCCGAGGCGGAGGGCAACAGCCAGCTCGGGGTCGACGGCGTCGGACGCGAGGGCGAGCGCTTCGAGGGCGCGCTTCAGGGGGGCCGGCTCGCCCGTGATGCGCCACCAGCCGAGCAGCGCGGGGACGGATCGCCAGTGGTTGGCCAAGCGGGGCATCAGCGCACGGGCGGCGTTGCGAAACGGCCCGCTGGCTTGCTGCACCCAGCCGAGGCAGAAGGCCTCCACCCAGGGGGCCACCTCCGCGTCGGGGATGCGGGTCAGGTCCAGGGCCTGGCAGGCCGCGCTGGCAGCGCCAATCCACTTTGGCGGGGTGCGGACGGTCTGCACACAGAGCCAGGCGCGCAGAATCTCCGGCGTCGTCTGCCCGGTGAAGGTGTCGGGGTCGATGGCGCGCGCGGCATCGCGGAACGCGGCGCGGGCCGCCTCCAGGCTCACTTCGAGCCGAGTCCGCGCACCACGAAGAGCACGGTCCGCTCGAGCTCTGCCTCGTCGTCGGCCTCGTTGCCCGGCAGCGCGAAATAGCCGCTGACGAGCATGCCAGCGAAGTTGACGACCAGAAGTCTCAGCACGGCCCCGGGCGGCATGGGGCCGATGGCGCCGTTCTCCTGGAACCTGCGAATCGCTTCGAGGAGCGGCGGCACCAGTTGCTCGCCCGCTTCGTGGCGGACGAGCTCTTGGATC
>JAGSHC010000079.1 GCA_023954745.1 Deltaproteobacteria bacterium
AAGGGCTTCGCGTCGGCCGCAGACACCGGCACGCGGGGCTCGATGAACAAGAAGGAGTCCGCGTAGGGGCCGCTCTTGAGCAGGTCAAAGGTCTTCTTGCAGACGGCCACGCGCTCGCCGCGGGGGTAGCTGTGGGCGTCGTCGTCGAGCACGGAGCTGAAGGGCCCCTTGTAGACCACCGCCTGCAAGTGGTCCCAGCAGGGGCCCTGCTTGCCCTTGTAGGCAACGACCGTCATCGAACGGAACTCGATGCCATTGACGGTCTGCCAGGCCTCCTCTTGGTAGCCGCCGATGTGGATGCCGTGGAATCCGGCGCGCTCGAACGCCCGGAGGAAGTCGGCCTCCTCCCAGGCCCCGCTGATGCAGCCGCTCCAGAGGGTGGGGTCGTCCTGCATCTCCTGGGGCACGGGCTCGTCGCAGACGATGTCGCTGATGGCGGCCTTTCCGCCCCTCTTCAGCACGCGGAAGATCTCGTCGAGCATCTGGGTGCGCTTTGCAGGCTCGACGAGGTTGAGCACGCAGTTGCTCACCACCACGTCGACGCTGTCGTCGGCGATCATCGGGTTGGTGGTGAACTCCGCCTGCTTCCAGGCGTCGAATCGGGCCAGCCCAGCCATGTCGGCCACGGGGTTCTCCGCGAGCCACGCGTTGACGCGATCCATGTCGGTGCGCAGGTCCTGGATGTATCCCCGGTGGAACGTGCAGTTGTCCCAGCCGATGCGCTCAGCGACGACGGGCGCGCTCCGGCGTGCCAGGTCCAGCATCTCGTCGGTCATGTCGACGCCGATGACCTTGCCCTCGGCACCGACGATCTGGCTGCTAATGAAGCAGATCTTGCCTCCGCCGCTCCCCAGGTCGACCACCACGTCGCCCTTGGTCACGAACTTGCTCGGGTCTCCACAGCCGTAGTCGCGCTCGAGGACCTCCTCGGGCAGAACCTTGAGGTACTGCGGGTCGTAGTCGATGGGGCAGCAGAGCGCAGCCTCAGCGGCCTGGGCCCCCGCGGCGTAGCGCTCGCGCACCACATCTTCGACGGCAGCGGGCTGGGCGGTGTCGACGTCTCGGTGAATGCTCATGGGTCACTCCTGCACGGCCGGTGGGCCGCTACGACGCTGCGTCCCCGCAGGCCTCACTTCGTTTCATTTCCTGAGCCCCGGAGCGCGTTACTTGCCGCTCAGGTGCCTTGCGATCTCAGCCTCAACGCTCGACTTGAGCGCGTCGGTCAACGAATCGCTCGACGCGTCGCCGGCGCCGTACACGACGCTGCACGCGCCTTCCGTCTTGCCGCCGGACCATGCATCCGGAGCCGGGGCAGGGCCAGCGGGAATCCATGCCCTCGGGGCTGGGGGGGAGGGAGGAGCGTGTGCCGCCGGTGAAGCGCTCGACGAGTCCGGCGTCGGTTGGCTCTCCGCCGGTCGTCCAGCCTTGGCTGCCGCGGCTCCGAGGATGCCGGCGGCTGAGCGACGCTTGGCCAGCATTGCGTCGACCATGTCGTCGGGGAGCGCCTTCACGCCGCCGAGGGGTTGCGCCAGCGTCCAGATGCGCGCGAGGTGCTCGACGAGCTCCATCCGCAGCATCGCTTGCTCCACATCGCGGCCCACGGTGATGACGCCGTGCTGCGCCAGGAGCAGAGCGTCGTACGAGCCGATGAGCTCGGCGATGGGCTCCGCTCCGGCCTTGCCCGACGGGGGCGCGAGGCGCGTCAGGGGGATGTCGGCTCCGATGGAGACCACCGCCTCCGCGAGGAACACCCGGATGGGGATTCCGGCGCAAGCGAGCGCCGTGGCGTGGGGAGGATGCGCGTGGACGACGGCGTGCACATCGTCCCGAACGCGGTAGCAGCCGAAGACGTGGAGGAGGAACTCCGAGGGCGGCTTCGCCTGGCCCTCGACCCGCTTTCCCTCCATGCAGGTGATCGCGAGTCCTGCTTCGGTGACGTCGCCCTTCCCAGTGGCCGTGGGCGTGACCATGAGCTGGTCGTCGGTCAGGCGGACGGAGACGTTGCCGTCGTGGTTGGCGACCCAGGCGCGGGCGTGCAGCGCGTGGGAGGCGCGAACGATCTGTGCGGCGAGTTGGGCGCGGGACGGCATCGGCGGAGCCTACCTCACGGGGTCGCGGTGGATCCCGGTGCGGGGCTGAGGGAAGAGAGCTCCTTCTCGGCCTGGGCGCGCAACCAGCCCTCGCTGGACTCGTCTCGAACCAACGCAAACCAGACCTTGGCAGAGCTGGTCTCCTCGGCCCGCTTCGCGATCATGCCCAGCTCGAACCGCGCGAGGCCGCGGGGCACCGGCTCCATGGTGGAGTCTTCGGCGACTTGCTGCAGCAGGTCCACGGCTTGGGACGTCTCTCCCGCGTCGGCCAGCCGTCGCCCCGTCTCGATCCGCGCCAAGGCGGCTAGGGATTCGTCTGGGCCCGACGAGGCGCGCTCGAGGTCCTCGGGGCTCCCCAGCTTCCCGAGCTCCAGCGCTGCGACCTGACGTCCGGCGGGGGGGAGCTCGCTCTCGTCTCGCAACGTCCTGAGCAGACCCTTCGCTTCGGCTTCGGCATCGGCCTCCACCAAGGCATCTGCCGATTCGGCGACTGCGCGGATCAGGAACCGAGGGCTTCGGCAGCTCCCGAACAGCTCCTCGAGGGCGCGCACGCAGTCCGCGACGTTGCCGGTCTCGAGTCGCCCGAGCGCGAGGGTGTAGCGGGCGTCGCACGTCTCTTCGGCCCCGCCGTCGGTCAGCGAGCCCAGATCGACGCGGTCGAGCAGCCCCTCGGCCTGCCCGGAGCGCCCCAGCTTCACCAGCGTGGCGACCTCCCCCTCGACCGCCGACTGGCGAAGGGAGGGGGCTTCGGCGGCGGCTGCTCCGTTGGCCACCTGTTGGTAGACGTTGAGCGCGTCTTCGTAGCGCTCGGCCTCCCCGAGCTGCTCCGCGAGGCGGAGGAGGAGAGAGGCGTAGACCGTGGGCTGGGTGTCGGGCAGCCCCGCGGCGCGCGCGTCGGCCAGCATCGCCTCGAGCTCCACGGGCGAGCTCTCTCCGAGGTCGGCCAGCACCTCGGCGCGCTCGACGATGATCGCCCCGCGCTTTCTGTGCTGCGCCGGCAGGTGGAGCAGGGCGCTGTCCATCAACGGCAGCGCGGCCTCCGGGAAGCCTCGGCGTCGCATGAGGGTGGCCTGCCCGAACCACGCAGCGGCGGTCATCTCCGGGTCCTCCTGCGCGAGGGCGACCTCCTTGTAGAGGTCGATGGCGCGATCGAACGCGCCCGCTTCGTCTGACAGCCCCGCCAGCTGAAGCTTCGCGCGGAGGGTGAGAGAGCGATTCGGAGCCCACTCCACCGTCTCGAGGGCGATCTGCACTGCGCCGTCGAGGTCCTGAGCCTGTTGCCGCTGGGCGGCGAGCGCCTGGCGGACGGAGAACACCTGCTCGGGCTCGTCGATGAGGGACAGCTGTTCGCGGAGCATCTCGTCGGCGGCCTCGACCTCTCCCGTGGAGGCGAGCAGCTCGGCGAGCTCCAATGTCGCGCGCATCCTGACGTCCCCCTGTTGCCCGAAGCGCGCGAGGGCCGCGCGGTATCGAGTCGCGGCGTCGTCGGTCTGGCCTTGCCTCATGGCGAGGCGTGCGAGTCCCACCGCAGACCACGCCGCGAGCTCCGGGTCGGTGCCCTCGAGGAGCTCGAGCAGGCGGCGCTCCTCGGCTTCGGGGTCCGTCCCGGTCTTGAGGAGCTTTGCCCGCTCCTCTCTTGCCCGCTCTCGGAGGAGGGGGAGGTCGTCCAGTCTCACGAGGAGGTCGTCGTAGGCCTCGAGGGCCACGGCGACGTTGCCCAACCGTCCCAGCAGCGCCGCCCGCTCCAGATCGACCTCCCCGCGGGCCTCCACGTCGAGGGAGGCCGGCACCCCCTCCAACATGACGAGGGCCTCCACGGGGCCCTGGACCTGCTCTACGACCCGGGAGGCGCGGAGGCGGAAGCGTGGTGCCTCCGCGGGGTACTTGGCGACGTGGGCAAGGAGCTCCTGGACGACGGGCTTTGCTCGCTCGGGGTCACCCCGCTCGAGCAGGGTCTGAGCCACGATGAGGCGGGACAGAGCGACCTCGCGAGCGGATGCCCCCGGCTGGTCCAGTTCGCGGGTGAAACTCAGGGCGTCGTCGAACCGCTGCTGCTCGAGGAGGAGGTCCGACAGGGCGAGGACCGGCGCGACCGGTGGCTCGGACTCGTCGCGCTCGATGAGCTCCAGGGCCTGACGGAGCCGGACTTCTGCCTCTTCATCGGCGCCGGAGTCCCGCAGGAATGCCGCGGTCTCAAGCAGGATCGGCAGCCGCCGATCCGGCTCGTTGTCGTACCGCCTCTCGAACTCCGAGAGGACCTGCAGCTGCTCGGTGGTGAGAGGCTGAGCCACCCGGGCGCCTCCCCGATTTCGGAACAGGGTCTGCCAGAGGCCGGCTCCCACCGCGACCAATGCGAGCACCGCCAGAAGTTGGTTCCGGCGTGAGGCGCCGAAGACCGCGGCGACGAGCCGAGCCGGAAGCGTCAGAGAGAGCCTGGCCCCGGCCTCTTCGAGGCGGCGCCTCGCGTCTCCCCCGAGGCCAGCGCAGTGGTCGAAGTGTGCGCCGTCTGCCTTGACCCCCTCCAACCATGGGGACCGGAAGTCCACCGACTCGAAGATGGAGTCGGCGAGGTCGGCATCGCGGAGGTCGACCTTCGTCAGGTCGGTGAAGCGCATGGCGACGTTCCGGAGGCTCGCTCCGGGCAGGGCGACGCGCTCCAGGGACGCGTCCACGGCGACGAGACCGTCCGCGTGGGTTCCGTCGAGGGCTACCCGTCGGAGGTCCGAGTCTTCGATCCGGAGCTCCCCGAGTCGAGCTCCCTTGGCGGTCAGCCCCTCGATGGTGACGCGGTTCATGGAGCCACCGGAGAGATCTGCGTCGCGCCAGTCCCCGCCCTTGATGCTCGCTTCGCTCCACTCGGCGTGCGAGAAGTCGGCGTCGATGGCGGTGACGTCGTGCAGGGAGGTGCGGTGCAGGGTGGCGCCCGCGAGGACTGCGCCGGTGAGGTCGGCGTCGTCGAGGATGACGTCGGTGAGGTCGGCGTGGAGGAGCCGGGTACCTCGCAAACCCGCCCCGGTGAGCTTTGCTCCCGTGAGGTTGGCGTCCGAGAGGTCCGCGTCGGTGAGGGTCGCCCCGCGCAGGTCGGCACCCGCGAGGTCGCGCCCCGAGAGCTGGGCGCTGGAGAGGTCGCGGCCGCTCAGGTCACGACCCGCGAGCGAGCCTTCCGGAAGGGCGACGGCCATGACCCGAGATCATAGACGGCCGACGCCGCACAAAGCGCGGGACGCCCTGCCTTCGAGCCCGTTGACACGATCCCCGCCATCCCCGAGGCTTGGCGCCATGAAGCTCTCCGCGCTGTCCGCTGCTGTTCTCGCGACTCTCCTCATCGGCTGTGGAGGCTCGGGCTCGTCCACGAGCAAGGCTCCACCGGTCATCGTGTTGGAGCAGCCCGGAGGCGCTGCGCAGCCCGGTGGGAGCGATGCCTCCCCCGCGGACTACGCCGGCGTTGCCTGGGAGCAGGCAGGGGTGCGGGCCGAGGCCGCCGTGGCCAGCGGGGAGCCCGCCGAGGTCGTCGCCTTGCTGCGAGAGTTCGAGCCGATCTTGAACGATCCGCCCAAGGATGCGGTGGGCGAGAACGCCTGGGACGACCTGCTCTCTGCGCTCGTGGCGATGGACGCCCGGTACCTCTATGCGCGCATCCTCACCTCGGAGCCCATGAGCGTCGCCAACGACAAAGTGCGCGAGATGCGGTTCTGGCTCGAGCAGGGCGGCCAGATGGTCACCATCGAGGTGAAGGTCGGCAGTATGGACGCGCCCTGCGAAGTCATTCCGAGCGGGACCGACGAGGCGAAGGTGGTGAACAACTGCTTCTGGCTCGGCAACGCCATCGATCTGCGCATCCCGCTGGACTCCCTTCCGAAGAGCCTCGATGTCAGCAAGCCCTTCTGGGCCTCGGGCTTTCAGACCTGCTGCACCGACCCCAGTCGCGACACGCCCTACGACGAGCTGGCTGAGGCGCAGGAGGTGTGGCGCGTGCCGGGGTTGGCAGAGGAGCAGGAGTCGTCGGACAACGAGCCCTACGTGCCCGGCAAGGAGGCCGACAACGAGGCTCCCAACGTCCCCTGAGGGGGCCAGGCGGTCGATCTCTGCGACGACCGCGGTCGTCGGTCGGTGCGACGCGCCTCCCTCCGCTCCCCCCTGGTCTCCTTGACCTCGACCGCATGGCGCCCTCAGGCGCGAGTGAGCCAGCTGACGAAGTCGTCGATGCCTTCGTCGAAGGAGATCTGCGGGGCGTAGCCGAGGTCCTTGGCGCTTCGACTGAGGTCGGCCCAGGTCTGCTTCACGTCGCCCACCTGGTCGGGGAGGCGGTCGATGACGGCGGAGCGGCCGACAGCGCGTTCGATGCTGGCGATCATTGCGTCGAGACGCACCGCGCGGTCACTCCCCAGGTTGTAGACCGTGTGGTTCAGGGTGCCAGCGAGCATGCCGTCCAGCGTGGCGAGCACGCCGGCCACGATGTCGGTCACGTGGGTGTAGTCGCGAGCGGAGCTGCCGTCGCCGAACACCGGGATGACCTCCCCCTTTGCGATACGCACAGCGAACTTGTGGATTGCCAAGTCGGGGCGCTGTCGCGGTCCATAGACCGTGAAGAACCTCAGACCGACCGCGCGCAGGCCGGCCATGCGCGTCCATGTCTGGGCGAGGGTCTCGCTCGCGACCTTGCTCGCGCCGTAGGGGGAGACGGGCCGCAGCGTGTCGGCGTCCTCGGCGAAGGGGACGGGGTAGCCGTCGCCGTACACGGAGCTCGACGAGGCGTAGACGACCGGGATGTTCCCTCGTGCGGCCCAGTCGAAGACGTTCCCGGTGCCGGCCACGTTGGCCGACAGGTAAAGGGCGGGATTGGCGATGGACGGCCGGACCCCCGCGCGCGCCGCGAGGTGGATGGCGGCCGACCAGGAGCCGTCGAGGTCTGACCAGAGGTCGGGGTCCCGGATGTCACCCTCGACGACGGTCACGCGTCCGCTCGCGCAGGCGGCGGTGATGTTCTCGCGCTTGATGGCGGGGGAGTAGTAGTCGTTGAAGTCGTCGACCACAGTCACCTGCGCGCCGCGCTCAACCAGGGCATCGAGGACGTGGCTGCCGATGAATCCGGCGCCGCCGGTCAGCAGGATCCGGCTCAGACGTCCACCTCATCGACGATCCCGAGAATCACCGAGTGGAACGGGTCCTCCGAGGTGCCGAGGACCTGGCGCGCCGCGTTGCCCTCGCGGGCCACGACGACGAGATCCCCTTCGCCGGCCTGCACGGAGTCCACCGCCAGGAAGGCGCGCAAGCGCTTCGTGATGCCGTCAGCTTGCACGGGTTGGCAGACCAGGACGGTGCGGCCCCGGTACACCTCGTGCTGCACCGTGGAGACCGAGGTCCCGATGACGCGGCACAGGATCATGCGAGGGACCGCGCGTCGACCTGGTCGACGATGGAGACGACTGCTGCGTCGATGGGCACGAAGTGCTCGGGCAGGGTCAGCGTGGCCTCCCGGCCGCCGATCCAACTCACGATGTCGCCCACGCCGGCTTGGGTCGCGTCGGCGACGACGAACATGTCTCCCGCAGACCGCAGGTTCTCATCCAGGGGCTCGGCGAGAAGCAGCCGGACCCCTTCGAGTCCCTCGTACTGGCGAGTGGCGACGACGGTTCCGGTGATTCGGGCGAGCTCCATTCCTCGAATGGTAGCGGCTCGGGGCCTCCGGACGCACGGCCTGCGGAGCGAGTTACTCGATCAACGGGCCGGCGCGCAGATCACGAGGACTGCCGGACTGTGCCGTCGCAAGGTCGTCGTCTGCAGGTGCAGGTAGACGCGACTGGCAAGGAAGTACCGCATGATCCCCATCCACCGCAGGACTCGAAAGCCGTGGTCTTGCGCGTGCTGGAGCCAGGCATCGCGGCCGATCTTGTGGACGTGGGTCGGGTCCAGATCCATGGCCTCGACGAGGACGCCCACGGGCCCGTCGTAGACCGGCACGCTGAATGCGAAGACTCCCCCCTCTGTCAGTCGCGTCTTCACGCTCGCGAAGGCCGCCTCGAGGTCGTCGACGTGCTCGATCACGTCGAACATCGTGATGACATCGAAGGTCTCGCCGGGGAACGGGTCGTCGAGCACTCCGCCCTGCCGAACCCGCACATCCCGAGACGCCAGTCGTTCCCCGGCGATGGCGGCCGCGTGCTCGCTCACATCGCAGCCGCTCAGCGTGTAGCCGCCCTCCTCCGCAGCCACTTCCAGGAAGCGCCCGTAGGCGCAGCCGATGTCGAGGAGGCTCCCGCTCGGTTGATGCAGGCGAAGGGCGCTCAGCAGCGCCCGGTGCTTGTACCTCGGGTTCCGGGCGTCGTAGTCGCCCCCGTAGATGTCCGCGAAGTACGCGCCCTCGAAGGGGCCAGGCTCAGTCATCGCGGCCCATGCGGCGCCGCGCGATGAGGGCGAGGGTGTCGGTGATGGTGCCGCCGACGTCCATCTTCGATGCGCCCTCCTTCTTGTCGTAGCGAAGAAGCAGGGGGACCTCGGCCATCGTCACGGGAGGGTCCTGGGTGCGCAGCTTGAGCAGGATGTCGACCATGCAGGAGAAGCCGCGCTCGCTGATGAACTGGGGGTTCTCGGCGAGGACCGGCTTGATCATCGCGGCCCGGTAGGCGCGGAAGCCGCAGGTGTAGTCGCGCACGCCGGGGATGGGGAAGAGCCCGCGAAACAACCAGCTGGCGGCGTAGCTGAGCACCCGCCGCTGGAGCGAGAGGCCCACGACCCGCGCGCCGGGCTGGTATCGGCTGGCGATGACCAGATCGTAGCCCTCACCGATGGCCCGCACCATCGTGGGGATGAGCCCGGGGACGTGGGAGTTGTCTGCGTCCATGGTGAGGATGACGTCGCGGTCGCCGGCGCGGTCGGCGGCGGTGGTCAGGCCCGTGCGAATCGCTTCGGCCAGACCCTGGTTGACCTCGTGGGCCAGAAGCTCGACGGTGCAGGCGGGGAGGGCGTCCCCATCGAGCTCATCGCGGAAGGCGCGCACCACGTCTGCGGTGGCGTCCGCGGAGCCGTCGTCGACGACGAGGACATGGAGGGTGCGGTGCGGGAGGGTCTCCTGCCAGGTGGCGCAGATTTCCCCGAGCAGGCGCCCGATGTTGGCCTCCTCGTTGTAGGCCGGCAGGACGATCCAGATCACGTCAGGTGAGGCCGCCGCGGAAGAGCGGGTCCGGCCGAGGGATCAGCTCGTGGGCGACCACGGCGCGGCGGTCCTCGATGGAGGTGAGGGCAGCTTCCAGCGCGGCCTCGACGTCCCATTGCTCGCCAGCGAGGGTGAACACGCCCTTCCCGCCGATGCCCTTGCCGAGGCGCATCTCGAGGACCTCGACCTCCGCCATCTTGAGGGCCGCATCGCACGCGACGATGGCGGCGCTCACCGTGCGGGTCTCCAGGACTCCCAAGGAGAGGTCGTCGTCCAACTGGTGCGTCGCGCCGTGCAGCGCTTTCACGGCGCCCTTGTGGGCGCCAGGGAGGTAGAGAGAGTCCACCAGGTGATCGCCGGCGTCGGCGACTCCCGCCAGCCAGCTCTCCTCGACCTCGGCCTCGAAGCCCGTGACCAGGATCAGGTACTTGCCGGGGCTCACTGGCCCGGCGTAGGCCACCTCCACCGTCGCCCGCTTCACCATGGCGTCGCCCGTGCGCATGGCGCGCGCGATCGAGTCGAGCTCCAAGAGAGCGATGGCTGGTTTCTCGGCACGGTGCATGGCCGCTCACTCTACCCCGTGCGATGGGGGACGCGCCGGCAGCGCGGTGATCGGGTCGCGGGGGGCCCGTGCGCGGGGGGACACGGGCGGAAATGGGCACTAGCGACCGGCCCGGGTCGTGAACAGCAGAAGGGCGTCCTGGATGGCCTCGCCTCGCTTCCGAGGGAGGGCTCCCGGCACCTGGGAGGATCACATGGGCAGGAATCTCTATCTCGCGCTTCTCGCGCTCGGGCTCGTTGCGTTCGGTGGTTGCAACGCGGGTCCCTTCGGCTATCCGAGCAGCGACGACGACGATGACGCCGCGTACTCCGACGACGACGACGACGATGACGACGACGACGACGGTGCAGGAGACGACGACGACTCGACCCTGCCCCCGGAGAACGGCGACGAGGGTGGCCTCGGCGGTGGGTTCCCCGACGATGATGACGACGACACGCCGTCCGACGACGATGACGACACGCCCGACGATGTCGAAGACGACATCTGCGAAGGCGCTCCCACGGAGCCGACGTCCTTCTACGTGTCCGCCGACGACTCGAACTCCCAGGCCCAGCCCGCGTGGATTCGCTCCCTCATCGAGGGCAACAGCTCCTGGGGCAGTGATCCCATCCGCCCCTACGAGTTCCTCAACTACTACGACTTCGACTTCGGAGCCGGCACCGACGTGCGGATCGTCCCCCAGCTGCGCGAGACCGACGACGGCCTCAGCCTGCTGGTCGCGGTGGTCGGACCCGATCGGGTGGCAGCCGAGCGTCGCCCCATGAACCTGACCTTCTCCTTGGACCTGTCCGGCTCCATGGGGGGCTCGGGCATCAACGGGATGAGGGACGCCCTCGAGGCCATCGCGCCCGAGCTGAGGCTGGGGGACTACGTGTCCGTGGTGGAGTGGTCGGGGTCGACGAACGTGATCCTCGACAACCACCCGATCACCGGCCCCAACGACTCCACCTTCCTGGGGGTGGTCAACGCCATCGGCTCTGGCGGGGGCACCGACCTCAGCTCGGGGCTGGTTCGCGCCTACGAGATCGCCGAGGCCAACGCGTCCTCCTCGACCCTCGACCGGGTCGTCCTCATCAGCGACGGCGGGGCGAACCTCGGGGAGACGTCAGCGGACCTCATCGCTCTGCACGCAGAGGACGGGGAGAGCGATGGCATCTACCTCGCGGCCATCGGCACCGGTGGCCTCCAGGAGGCGCTGATGAACACCGTCTCGGACCTCGGGCGAGGGTCATACCTCTTCATCGACAGCGACGAAGAGGCCGAGCGCAAGCTGCAGGGGTCCGCGTTCCTCTCGGCGTTCGACCTGGCCGCCCGAGAGGTCCAGCTGCAGGTCACCCTTCCCGAGTCGGTGGTCATCGATGTGTTCAGCGGGGAGGAGATCAGCGTGGACCCCGAGGAGGTCCAGCCGCAGCACCTCGCCCCCAACGACGCGATGCTCTATCACTTCGAGCTCGTGGATTGCGGCGACGTCAGCGACTGGGCGACGCGCGAGATCGTGCTCGACCTCACCTGGCTCGACCCGGTGGTCGGCACTGCGATGAGCGACAGTCTGACGGTCTCGCTTCAGGACCTCGCCACGGGCCCGGCGGACCAGGTGCTCAAGGCCGACGCCATCCTCGCTTACACCCAGGCCCTCGCGGGCGAGTCGCCCGACTTGGGGGTGGTGGCGGAGGCCCTGGTGGCGTCACCGAGCGATCCAGACTTGCTCGAGATCTCCTCGTTGCTTGCTGCCCTGGGATTCCAGCCCTGACACGAGCGGGGGCGGGCTCGGGGAGAAGTGGAACAGCGACCCCGGTTCGGGTGCTCTAGGCTGGGACGACCGGAGACCTCATGCGTTTGCCTCAACTCTTCCTCGCGTTCGTCGCCTGTCTTCCGTTCTTTGTCGGAGAAGCCCTGGCCACGGATGCGTCGGCGTACGCGGGCCGCTTCGAGGTCGCGGACCCCGCGGCCAAGGAGGCGGCGATCGAGTCCGCGGTGGAGCAGGGGGCGCAGCAGTTCGCGGCCCTCATCCGTCCCATCGTCCGGTCCACGCTGCGCAAGGCGGTGAAGGTCGTCGATTGGTTCGTCTTCGAGCCCACCGACAACAAGATCACCATTCGCACGGACTCCAACGCCGAGGGCTGGAGCACCGATCTCTCGGGCACCCCGGTCGAGGTGACCAACGACAAGGGGGACCCCGTCTCCCTGAAGCGCTGGATCGAGGCGGGGCAGCTCAAGGCGCAAGGTTGTAGCGACATGGGCTGCTCGGACTTCTACTTCGAGCTCTCAGCGGACCGGAACTCCATGACGATGCACATCGTCACGAGCTCCAAGCGCCTGGACGAGCCGCTGCGTTACGCCATCGAGTACGTGCGCAAGTAGCCGCGCCCCGGGGTCAGCGAATCTCGCGCAGGCGCGCAGCCCCGTCCCGAAACACCGACTGGCCATCTCCCACCACGACGGCGGTGGGCTCGAGGGCGGCGAGCTTCGCGACGCTGGCCAAGGCGGCGGCCTTGTCGCTGAGCTTGGGGTCTGGCAGCAAGTTCAGACTTCCCGCGCGCTGACCACGCACGAGGTCTCCGCAGATCACGGTGTCCCCCAACTGGAATGCGAGCTCGCCGGGGGTCTTGCTCCCGTGCATCCGGAGCACCTGCGCGCCTTCGAAGAGCTCGTCGTCGTCGAGCCAGATGCTCACGGGCACGCCGTGCAGGTCTGGCCTCTCCCGGTCTCCACTGGGGGCAGCGATCTGCGCTCCGAACACGATCGCCAGCTCCGCCGCCTCGCGCACGTGGTCGGCGTTCGTCAGCACGATCCAGGAGACGCCGCCGAGCTCGTGGGCGTGGGCGAGGTCATGATCTCCCATCGGCATGGGATCGAACATGACGTTGCCTTCGTCCCGGGCCCAGAAGGTTCCGTTGAAGTCGACGTTGCGGGCCTCGTCGAATGCGGACCAGGCGAACAGATCTGAACGATGTAGAGACTTCATGGGCTCCTCCGAGGGCTGGGAGGTTAGCGAGCGCGGACCACGGGGGCCGCTGAACATCCGTCCAGATATCATGGGGGAATGAGCTGGCCCCGAGTCATCGTGCACGCAGACATGGACGCGTTCTATGCCTCCGTCGAGCAGCTCGACGATCCGTCGCTGCGAGGGAAGCCGCTCCTCATCGGGCATCGGGAGGGGCGCGGGGTGGTGCTCACGGCCAGCTACGAGGCGCGGCCCTTCAAGGTGGGGTCGGCGATGCCCATGGGGCTGGCGTTGCGGCGTTGCCCTCAGGCGGTGGTGGTGCCGCCAAGGTTCTCCCGCTACACGGAGATCAGCCGCAAGGTGATGGATGTCTTCGCAGACTTCAGCCCGCAGGTTGAGGCGATTTCGCTTGATGAGGCCTTCCTGGAGATGACGGGCACGGAGCACCTCTTCGGGACCCCGGGTCAGCTGGGCCGAAGGGTGAAGGAGGCGGTGAGGGAGGCGACGGGCGGCCTGACCGTGAGCGTCGGGATCTCCGGCACGAAGTACGTGGCGAAGGTGGCCAGCGACTTCCGCAAGCCCGACGGGCTGACGGTGGTCAGGCCCGACAGGGCCAGGGAGTTCCTGGCTCCGCTCCCCGTGCGCAAGCTTTGGGGGGTGGGTCCGAAGACCGAGGAGCGGCTGCTCGCCGCGGGCTACACGCTGGTGGGGCAACTGGCGACGGAAGACGAGGTCACCCTGCAGCGTCGGCTGGGGAACCTCGGGCCCCATCTTCAGCGGCTCGCGCTCGCTCAGGACCCTCGGCGCGTGATGTCGCGGAGGCGGGCGAAGTCCATCGGAAGCGAGCGCACCCTGCGCAAGGACATCCTGGATCGCGAGGCCATCGAGGAGCACCTGCGCCAGTCGGCGGAGAGCATTGGGAGACGGCTGCGGAAGAAGAACATGCTCGCGGGGGGCGTCCGGGTGAAGCTGAAGACGTCGAGCTTCCAGTCCATGTCGCGTCAGACGCTGCTCGCGACGCCGACGGACGTCGGGCAGCGGTTGTACGAAGAGGCGCAGCCGATGCTGGACCACTTTCCCTTCGACGAACCCTTCCGGCTCATCGGCATGGCGGCCTACGACATCATCCGGCCCGGCGACCCCGTCCAGATGGACCTGTTCGGAGCGCAAGGGGCGCAGCGCATGGCGCTGGAGCGGGCGATGGATGCGGTGAGGGACACCTTTGGAAACGACGCGGTGACCCGCGCTGAGAACCTCAGCAAGTCCATGTGGAACACGCCGAACCTCGACTTCGTGGAGGACGCCGTGGAGGACGAGGCCCACTGGGACGAGGAAGAGGCCGAGTGGCAGGAGTGGGAATAGCTCCCGCCCCTGCCACTGGCCTCCCCCCCCTGTTTGCTGCCTCTGCGAAGCGGCGTCTCACGGAATGAGAGGCCCTCTCAGGGCAGCGCGCCCATCAGGGTGAGCAGTCGCTCGACCTCGATGAGGTCCTGGTCGTTTGGCGCGGCGGCGCGCGCTGCGGCGACCACGGCGAGGTCGGGGTTCTCGCTGGCGAGCTCGTTGGTGTAGGCGAGGATCGCGTCGGCCTTGAGCACCTGATCGGCTGCTCCCAGCGCGAGCTGTTCGACGCTCACTGTGAGGTCAGCGCTCATGGGGGTACCGACGGTGGGCTCGAGCCACTCGACGTGGAGGCTGATCTCTCGATCGGCCCAGTCGGCGGCTTCGCCGCAATCCACCAGGTCGAAGTGGTAGAGCATCGCGTCGTTCGGCGCGAGGTGCTGGGGGCGTACTTCATCCGGGTTGGTGGAGATCTCCTCCCCGGAGAACACATTGATGACGAGGCCTTCGGGCAGGGTGATGTCCAGCTGCACGTCGCGCGCGGCGAGGTCGAGGCTCGCGAGGAACTCCGGGCCTCGAAGCTTGCGCTGCGCCTCCGCGGCGCTGTCTACGAAGAGATAGCTGCCCTGACCGAGGTCGGTGATCGTGTCCAGGAACTGCTCCTGAATGGAGCCCGTCCCTATCGCGGCCAGGTAGATCCCGTCGCTCTCGCCGTCCTCGGCGTGCTCGGCGATGAGGTCGGCGGAGGTGACGCCCACGTTGGCCCCGCCGTCGCTGATGAGGATCACGCGGTCCAGAGAACTGGATGAGCTGTTTGCCGCGGCGATCTCGTAGGCGCGCTGGAGACCGCCCTGCAGGTTGGTGCTCCCGCCGGAGTCCAGCCCGTTGATCAGGTTGATGAGGGCAGGGTCGTTGGGCCCAGACATGGCACGACTGTTCATGGCGACGACCTGCGAGGCGGACCAGCTCACCACGGAGACGGTGTCGCCTTCCTGGAGCTCGGCGGCGATAGCGCGCATCGCGTGCTTCATCCCATCGATGCCGCGTCCGCCCATGGAGCCCGAGCGATCCAGTGAGAAGGTGAGGTTCAGCGGCCGGCGTTCAGTGAGCGCCTTGTCGGGGGCGACCACTGCGACGAGCAGGCTGAGCCCGTCGTCGTGGACGCGAAGCTGGGGCTCGATCCGCAGCTCGCTGCCGGGGCCGTAGTCGAAGTCGTAGTAGTTGAGGAACTCGTAGGGCCGAATGGCGCCGCTCCAAGAGGTGCCTGCCTCGATGGCGGCGCGGATCCAGGCCGGCTGCGCCTGGGAGTTGGAGTCGTCGGCGGAGACGAAGTAGGTCTCGGAGCCCGCCGGTGCGTCTTCGCAGAGGGCGTCCTCTACGTCCTCGGGCGGGATGCTGACCTCGTCCGGGTCGCCGACGTAGCCGGAGTTGTCCGCCGGGAGGCCTCCGTAGATGTCGTCGTCGTCGTCGCCGTACGACGCCGGGCAACCGGTGAGCGCTGCGAGTGTCAGTGCGGCGAGAGAGTAGTGAACGAGTTTGAGGTTCCTGCCCATGGTGTCCTCCTGAGGGTTGTGGCGCGGTCGCGCCGGTCAGGTGAACGGAGAAGCAGGTGGCGCGCCGGGCTCGGGGGCGGCAAATCACACGTGCGGTGGGGCGCACGGGACTCTCGCGGCACGGGCGGGGGAAGGCCCGGTGAACCTTGGGGCCCCTGAGGGTGTGTCCCGGGGCCGGAGGTCAAGGAGGCAAGAGAGGAGACGACTGAGACGTGCTTTGGCACGTCGCAGGGAGCGACGAACGCCGCCGACGCCGAGATCGCCCGGCTTGGGGCCCCTGAGGGGTGTGTCCGGGGCCGGAGGTCAAGGAGGCAAGAGAGGAGACGACTGAGGCGTGCTTGGGCACGTCGCAGGGAGCGACGAACGCCGCCGACGCCGAGATCCGGCCCCGGACGCCACCTCAGACGATGCGGAAGTGGCCTTTGAGGGTGCAGCGCCGCTGGCGGGAGAAGCTCAGCGCGGTGGTCAGGCCTTCACCCGTTGGCGACGCGATGGTGAAGCTGGTGTAGCCCTCACCGCCGTTGGCCAGACCGGCGTAGGCAGGCGCGTTCTTCACGAAGATGCTCGTGTTGATGACGCGCGCCATCTTGTGCAGGTTGTCGATGTTCTTCGACCACATCGTCGCCGTGTGGCCGAAGCCGTGCTCGGCCTGGACCGCTGCGGCGATGCCAGCGTCGACATCGGCGACCCGGGTGATGGGCAGGATCGCCGTGAGCATCTCCACCTGCACGAACGGGTGGTCTGCCGGCACTTCACAGATCACGAGCCGCGGGTCCCCGTCGTATGGAATGCCGAGGGCATCCAGGAAGACATGCGCGCTCTGGCCCACGTACTTCTTGTGGATGTGCTCGCGGTCATCCATGAGGATGAGCTGCTCGAGGCGGCGGATCTGGTGCCCCTTGATGAGCACCGCGCCGTTCTTCTGCATCGCGGCGATGAGCTGGTTCGCCACGCTGTCGACGACGAACACCTCCTTCTCGACGATGCAGACGATGTTGTTGTCGAAGCTCGCACCAGCCACGATTCCGCGCCCCGCGGCCTCGATGTCGGCCGTCTCATCGACGACGCAGGGCGGGTTGCCCGGGCCGGCGGCGATGGTCTTCTTGCCGCTGTTCATGGCGACACGCACCACGGCCGGTCCGCCAGTCACGCAGAGCAGGCGCACGTTGGGGTGCTTCATCAGCGCCTGGGCGCTGGCGATGGTGGGTTCCGCGACGGCGGTGAGCGTGTTCTCCGGTCCGCCCGCTTCGACGATGGCGTCGTTGATGAGCGAGATGCAGAGTGCGCTGACCTTCTTGGCCGACGGGTGGAAGTTGAACACCGCGGTGTTGCCCGCGGAGAGCATCCCGATGCCGTTGTTGATGACGGTCTCGGTGGGGTTGGTGCAGGGCGTGATGACGCCGAACGTGCCGTAGGGCGCGAACTCCGTCAGGCAGAGGCCATGGTCGCCGGTGTAGACCTTCGGCTCGAGGATCTCGGGCCCGGGGGTCTTGTTGATGACGAGCAGGTTCTTGCTGACCTTGTCGTTGACCCGGCCGAGGCCGGTCTCTTCGACCGCCATCTTCGACATCAGGTCGACCGCCTCGGTGCAGCGCCGCCGCACGTTGGCGATCATGCGCTTGCGGGTCTCGAGCGGGACCGTCGCGAAGACCTCGAACGCATGACGCGCCGCCGCAACGGCGGAGTCCACGTCTGCGAACAGACCGCGACCGCTCGCGCGCGCGCCTTCGAGCGTGCTCTTGGCCGTGCTCGCGGTCCCGGAGGTCGGGCCCCCGATCCGCTGCACGACCTTGTTCACGATCGCCTGGATCTCCGATGCGTTCAGGTCCGCCATCCGTTACTCCGCGGCCTTGTCGTACAGCCGGTCGCCCGACTCGAGATCGATGGAATCGATGATGGCCATCACCGTCGCATCGCAGGGCCGGTTGTTGGTCTGGTTGGTCTGTCGCGCGGAGCTTCCCGACGCGTACAGCACGACCTCGCCCACCCCGCAGCCCACGGAGTCCGCGGCCACGACGATGCTGTCCTTCAACCCCATATCCGGCCCCAGGTCCTGGAGCAGGAAGAAGGAGAGGCCATCGAGCTTCTCGTCTTTGCGGGTGGAGACCACTGTCCCCACGACCTTTGCCAGCTTCATCCTGAAGCCCGGCTACTTCTTCTTGGCGTTCTGGCGTCCGAGCGGCAGAGCGCTGTCGACGTTGACGTGCGGACGCGGGATCACGTGGACGGAGACGAGCTCCCCCACACGCTGTGCACCACGCGCGCCAGCCTCGGTCGCCGCCTTCACCGCCGCGACGTCGCCGCGGACGATGGCGGTGACGTAACCGCCGCCGATCTTCTCGTATCCGATGAGCTCCACGCGAGCGGCCTTCACCATCGCGTCAGCGGCTTCCACCATCGCGGCGAAGCCCCGCGTCTCGATCATTCCCAGTGCGTCGGACATGTCCGTCAGCTCCCTGTTTGTGGTCCTGGATTCGCCCTCGTGGGCTTCTCTCGAATGTCTACTTGCGCTCGACGCCGCTCACCGACTCGAGCGCGGCGATCGCGGCCTCACGGGCCTCGTCGATCTCGGCCTCGGGGCCGCCCATGTACAGGCGTCCGAACGCACCGATGGATCGCATCTCCACCAGGTTCACGTTCGCCTTCTTCTCGGCTTCGTTCGCGGCCAGCGTGATGTAGCAGGCGGGTTCGCACTCCAGAATGAAGAGCGACTCGCCCGGCAGGATCATCTGGCCGTAGCGGAAGCGGTTGATGAGCTGGGTCTGATAGGGCTCGATGGAGCGGAGGATCTGGTCGGAGATGACCCTCGGCTTCGTCCGCTGCTCCACCGTGATTCCGATGTGGTCGAGGATCGCCTGCCCGGCGGCCTCTACCTGACCCTTGTCGCTGTGGTGCAGCTCCAGCGCTCCGTAGCGGCGCTCGACGAGCTGAATCGCTGGCTGGCAGTCCGTGGCCTTTAGAGCCACATCGGTCAGCGAGTTGATGATCATCCCCGGTGCCGTTTCGATCCACAGGGACGCCTGGCCGGGGACCGGAAGGAACCCCTTCGCGGTCGTGCCGATGAAGGAGGCGAGGTGGGGCTGCAGGCTGTCGAGGTAGCAGTAGCCGCGCAAGGTCAGCATCGAGCGGACTCCAAAGGGGGGGTGAAGGCGAGTGGGGGGCGGGCCGGTCCCAACCCTTTTGCCCCCCGCTCGCCGTCATCGGGCGGTCATTCAACGCGTCGGCGGGGTGTCGTGTCAAGCCGGCGAGGGGCCAGATGCTGGCAGCGCCTGCGTTTGCGTGGGGTTTTCTTGCGGGTGGGCCGATCCGAAGTCCGGCGGATCCCGCGATCTCTCACGTCCCAGGGGTGGGAGCGGCGCTGTTGCTGCGACCAGGCCCGGCTCTCTCTTTCTGTCTGCACGGGGGGGCGAGTATTCGTCGGGGTCCTGATCCCTTGATGAACGCCGCACTCCGATCTGCACCGGCGCCGTGGCCCTCGGGGCGCTCTCGCGGCGCGTGGGTCCCGCGGCACGGCTGAGCCGGTCTAGACCCCGCGCACCAGCCGGAAGCCCATGTTGAGGCCCACGAGGAAGTGCTCCATGCCCATCCTCCCCGCGAGGCGGGCCGTGCGGGCGTCACCGCGCCAGCTGCCGCCGCGCACCGGGCGACGCTTCCTGTCGCCGTCGAAGCGGTCGGCGTTGATCATGTCCATGCTGCCGCCTGCGAGGTCTCGCAGCCCGTACACGCTGACGTCCGTGGTGCAGCTTCCCACCGCATCCGGCATCGGCCGACCCTTGCGGCTGATGGACACGTGGCACAGCGTCGGGTCGAAGGTGTTGCCCCAAGGGAACATCCGCCCGTCGACTCCGCGCGCCGCCTTCTCCCACTGGTCTTCCGTGGGCAGCACCGTCGCGACCTTCGACTCCTCGGAGACCCACTTCGTGTAGGCCACCGCGTCGTCCCAAGTGATGGACGCAGCCGCCCAACGGGGGTTCCAGGGATCCCCGTCCTTGTCGCGCTTCGGAACCTCGTACTTCTGCCCCGCGCTGGGCCGGTGCCAGTACCCGTTCCACTTCCCCAGCCCCACCATCTGGCGGGGCACGCGCTCCCAAGCGGCGTCCGCGTTGCCCTTCTTCACGTGGGTGAGGAACCGGGCGTACTGGCGCATCGTCACCATCGACTCAGTCACCAGGAATCCGTCGACCCACACCACCTCGCGCGGCCGTGGGTTGAGCGCATCGGGGTCTCCACCGCGCACGTAGGGGCCCGCAGGCACATAGCGCCACTCGAGACCCCCACACTGCTTCTCGGTGAGGAGTCGTACCGGTGCCTCCCCGCTGTCCCAGTGGTAGCCGCGGGTGATGTGCACGGGATAGGTGGTGGTGCGCTTCCCTTCGGCCCGAATCGTGAGCCGGTAGCTCCCCATGGGCAGCGGAACCTGTACCAGCGGGGTCGTCCCCAACACCCGCCTCTCCACCGGCGCCCAGACGAGTTGGTCCGTGTCGAAGCGCTCCGCCGAGACCTCGGCTCCCTCGGGGTCCGTTCGCAAGGTCAAGAGCCCGTCACCCCGGAGCTTCGTCAGGTGGGCGGGCCCGCCGTACGCCCGCACTCGGGTCTCGAACCACGCCGCGGACTCTTGATTTCCTGCGGTCTCCGCCTCCTCGAACCGGAACATCCAGGCGTCCGCGAGCTGCTCACGCGCCTCCTCGTTGTCGGGGTCGTGGGCGAGGGCGCGCTCGCAAGCACCTTGGGCATCCCCAAAGGTCATCGCCCGTTCGGCGAGGAGCCGCTGGAGTCGCTGGCGTGTGCTGTGCAACTCGGACTTGTCCTTGAGCGGCTTCCAGGGCTGGATGGTCTGCTCCAGCTCGGCGATTCTCGCGCGGAGCTGTGCGACGTCCTTGCTCATCTCTCTGAAGCGCTCGCGGTGCTCCCGCGCCTCCGCGAGGTGCTCCCCTGCCCGCTCGGCGACCGCGCTCCCGTCCAGATAGGCCTCGATGGCCTCTGCGAGCTCACCGGCCGTCTGGTAGCGATCCGCTGGGGCGAGCTCCAGGGCGATCTCTGCGATCTCCGCCAGCTCCTCGGGCACGACCAGATCCGGATTGGCCGTGCGCGCGTCGGGTCGGTCTTCGCTCACCAGCTTGAAGACAATCTGGATGAGGTCATCACCGCGGAACGCCTGCCGGAGCGTCAGCATCTTGAACAGGATGGCCCCCAGCGAGGCCACGTCCGAGCGCGCGTCCAAGGGCTCGCCCCGGGACTGCTCGGGGCTCATGTACGCCGGAGTGCCCGTCAGCTCTTGCTGGGTCCCGCCGGCCCGGGCCGACGACGCGGCACCCCAGTCCAGCACGAGGACCTCACCGAACTCGCCGAGCATGATGTTTCCGGGCTTCAGGTCCCGGTGGAGGATCCCCTGGTCGTGGGCGTACGCGACCGTCTCACACACCTGGATGAACGCGCGGAGCAGTCGGCGCGTCGTCCAGTGGTCCACCTCGTCGGGGACCCCCGCGGCGAGGCTGTCGAGCACATAGGCCAGCGAGCGGCCCTCGATCCGCTTCATCACGAAGTAGACCTCTCCCGTCGGCAGGCGACCGATGTCGTGCACGGGGACGATGCCGGGATGCTGAAGCTGCGCCGTCACCTGGGCTTCGACGACGAACGCCTCGAGCTCCTCGCGGGTGAGTTCGGTGGGGTCCAGAACCACCTTGATGGCGACGGACCGGTCGAGCTCCTGGTCCTGGGCCTCCATGACCCGTCCCATGCCGCCTCGCCCGATCTCCGCCCCGAGGGTGAAGCGGCCGAGGGACTGCGGAAGCAAGTGGGACGCCGCCGGTACGTCCGCGACGGTCTCCGCCAGGGTTCCGGGGTTGGTCCGAGGCACGCCAAGGTCTTCGAGCAACGCTCGCGCCTTCCGCACCGGGAGTGTGATCGGCTCCTCCATGCTCACGCAGTGTAGGTTCTCGCGCAGGAGGATCGCGATGCCCTCGATCGAACGAGACGGGATGAAGCTGCACTACACCGAGTCGGGATCGGGGGACGAGACGGTGATCCTGTCTCACAGCTACCTCGTCGATCACCGCCACTTCGCGGCCCAGAGCGAGGCTCTCGTGGCCGCCGGGTACCGCGTCGTGGCGTACGACCATCGGGACCACGGTCAGTCGGGGCGGGCCTCCGCGCCCTACACCCTGGAGGACATCGTGTCCGACGGGGTCGCCATCATCGAGCAGCTCGGGAACGGCCCGGTGCACTGGGTGGGGCTCTCCACGGGCGGCTTCGTGGGCATGCGCATCGCTGCGCGATTCCCCGATCGGATCAAGCGCCTCGTCCTCATGGACACGTCGGCGAGCAGCGAGCCGGGCATGGCGCGACTGCGCTACGAAGGCCTCCTCCTGGCCTTGCGTTTCGTTGGGGTGAAGCCCCTGGTGGGGCAGGCCAATGTGTCGATGTTCAGCCGTGGCTTTCGCACGGACCCGGCGCGGGCGTCCGACCTCGCCCTGTGGTCGGACCGCATCGCCGCCAACGACCCCAAGGCCCTGGTGCGCTTCGGCAAGGCCATCTTCGGGCGCCCCGACTTCCTGAGCCAGTTCAGTAGCATCGCCGCCCCAACCCTCATCGTGGTGGGGGAGAAGGACGCCGCGACGCCCGTGGGGGCCGCGAAGTTGATGCACAAGGCGCTGCCCGCAGCCCGCTTCGAGATCGTCCCGGGCGCAGGGCACCTGAGCACGGTGGAGAACCCCGAGGAGACCAGCGCGCTCCTGGTGGAGTTCCTGGGTTCCGCCTGACGCCGTCGCACATGGACAGCTGGACTCCGGTGGATTCTTGACGGCCGGTTGATCCAGATCAGTCGTCGGGCGTGATCTGAGGGAACGGGGATCCCGGTCCCTCCCTGGCGTGAAAACGTGAGAACGCACCGACCTCCAACGCTCACGCAGCGTGGAGGGCCTGGAGGCGCTCATGACTCGCTGGCCCCTACTCATCTTCGCACCTCTGGCGGGGTTCGCCCTGATGGGCTGCGAGCCGGATCCCATCGCCGACCCTGACATCTCCTACTTCTGCGAGGAGCCCGGGAACGCCAACCGCGAGTACTCCGAGCGCGTGCTCGTCGAGGGCGGCACCTTCGTCATGGGCGCGGACGTCGAGCCCCACGCCACCTCGTCCTGGCCGTCCGGCGACGAGCGCCCGCCCCACTGGGTGAGCGTCAGTCCGTTCTGCATGAACACCTACGAGGTGACCCTCCAGCAGTACGAGGACTGCGTGCGCGAAGGGGCCTGCAGTCCCCACGGGCTCACCTGGGAGGACCCCGACGACACCTCGCGCGACTACGAGACCGTGCACAACCACTACCCCGAGGAGTGCTGGGGGGACGAAGAGTCCTGCTGGGACCATCCGGTCAACGGCAAGACCTACTTCCAGGCCACGGACTACTGCGAGTGGACCGGCGGGCGCCTCTGCACCGAGGCCGAGTGGGAGGTGGCGGCGAAGGGCCCCTACTCCGACCGGCGGGACCACCCCTGGGGCAACGCCACCCCGACCTACGACCTGACGAACATCCCGTCCACGGGACCCGGCTACGTCACGCCCGTGCACTGGCACGAAGACGGCGCCTCCGTGGACGGCATCTTCAACATGGCCGGCAACGTCTACGAGTGGGTCTACGACGGCTACGAGCTCTACCCCGAAGCCGACGAGGACAACCCCCTCATCGACCCGGTCGTGGAGCCCGCCGGGGACGACGGTGTCTACGTCGGCCGCGGCTCCTGCTTCTTCACCGAGCCCCTGCGCACCACGACCCAAAGGACGATCTGGCCCGCCCAGTTCGACTGGGGATGAGTGGGGATCCGGTGCTGCAGTTCAGCAGCCACAGACTGACCGCTCTCTCCCATGCACCCTGACTGGAAACGAATCTGCGACGCCTTCCTGACCGCCACCTCCTACTCCCCCGAGGAGATGGAGGAGGGCTGGAAGGACCGCTCCTACGACCGGGAGAACCGCCCCGCCACCTACCTCACCTACCCCGACGCCCCTGTGCGGGTGGAGCTGGGGGAGCCGAGTCTGCCGCCGACACCCGACCTGTGGGCGGTGCTCCGGGGGCGCCGCAGCAAGCGCAACTTCCTGCCGGAGCCCGTCACCCTGGACGAGCTCAACTGCATGCTCTGGGGAAGCCAGGGCATCGTGCAGGACATGGGGAACTACCAGCTGCGCACTGCGCCCTCGGCGGGTGCGCTGTATCCCATCGAGACCTATCTGGTGGTGAACAACGTCGAGGGCTTGCAGCCCGGGCTCTATCACCTGGACGTGCGGGGCTGGGCCCTGGAGGGCCTGCGCATGGGGGACCTCTCGGACGAAGCGTGCCGCGCCCTGCTCGACCAGGAGGCGGTGCGGGCGTCGGGGCTCACGTTCCTGTGGACGGCCGTCATGGAGCGGTGCGAGGCGAAGTACTACGAGCGCGCCTACCGCTACGTGTGGTGGGACGTGGGGCACATCTCCGAGAACATCAGCCTCGTAGCCACCGCCCTCGGCCTCGGCGCGTGCTGCATGGGAGCGTGGCACGACTCCCTGGTGCACGAGCTCATCGGCATCGACGGCAAGGAGCACTTCTCGGCCCTCACCACCGCGGTGGGGCGCATCGAGGGGAACGACTGGCTCGAAGACCGTCGCGCTCCTCCGAAGCCCTCGCCCGATGGCGGGTAGCTGCCGGACCGACTGGCTGCTCTAGTTCGCATATGCGTTGGAGGAAGACAGGCGGGCTGACGTCCACCGTCCAGTGCGCCGGCTGAGCGAGCAAGCTCCCGCCGGCGGCGTTGGAGGAGGCACTGAAGAAGCTCCCGAGGACGACGGACCCCCGTCTGCTCCTGGGGCATGCTCACGCCGACGACGCAGGCATCGTCGCCCTCACCGACGAGATCGCCCTCGTGCAGACCGTCGACTTCTTCACGCCGGTGGTGGATGAGCCCCGCGACTTCGGGCGCGTGGCCGCGGCCAACGCCTTGTCGGACGTGTTCGCCATGGGCGGGCGCGCCGTCTCCGCCCTGAACATCGTGTGCTTTCCCGACTCCCTGCTCGAGCCCGGCGTGCTGGGGGAGATCCTCGCGGGCGGCCAGGACAAGATCCTCGAAGCGGGGGCGGTCCTCGCGGGGGGGCACTCCGTGTCGGACAACGAGCTCAAGTACGGCCTCGCCGTCACGGGCGTCGTGCACCCCGAGCGCTTCTGGCACAACGCCGGCGGACGGTCGGGCGACGTGCTGGTCCTCACCAAGCCGCTGGGGACGGGCCTCGTCAGCACCGCCCTCAAGAAGGGCAAGCTCAAGGAGCACGAGGCGACCCTCATTGCCACCATGGCCGCGTTGAACGCCGCCGCCGCCCACGCCGCCCGCAGCCTCGACGACGAGCGCCCGGGAGCCATCGGCGCGGTGACGGACATCACCGGCTACGGACTCGTGGGCCACGTCAGCGAGCTCGCGCGGGCGTCCGAGCTCCGGGTGAGCCTGTCGGCGTCGTCGCTGCCGGCGCTGGATGGCGCGCTCGAGGCGTCGCGGAAGGGCTTCCACACCCGGGGCGAAGAGCCCAACGCGGTCTACGCGGGGTTGGAGACGGCCGAGGGCATCGACAAGCATGTGCGCAGCCTCGCCCTGGACCCCCAGACGTCGGGCGGCTTGCTGCTCTGCGTGCGGCAAGAGGACGTCGAGGCGCTCCGCACCCGGCTCCTCGACGCCGGAACCGGCGCGTGGGTCGTGGGGAGCCTCTCTGACGGGCCGGCGGCCGTTGTACTCGGGGAGTAGCTCGGTCTACTCGACGCGGACGCGCATCTCCTGCCAGGCCACGCCGCCCTCACCGTCCGTGACGATGATGTAGAGCCGCACTGGGCCATTCATCACCGAGCAGGGAGCCGTCCACCCGAAGGCGCGCTCCGGCTGGAATGCCTCGCTCAGGTCTGCGCCGCCGCCGAAACCTTCGCCGTCCTGGGCTTCGGGATCGCCCTCTTTGGGTTCGTAGCACTCGCTGACCTCATCACCCCCGCCGAAGCCACCGAAGCCACCGTCGTCGTCGTCCTCGTCGACGGGCAGGCCGGGGGTGCCGTGTGTCCAGTACAACGCTCCGTCGCTCTCCACTGCGGCCTTGTCGTCGGCGACCTCGATGTCGAAGCGGATGCCCTCGCCGGGGGCCACGGTGCCGATGTCGATGACGGTGAGGTGCTCGGTGATCTGCTCACCTTCGAACACCTGCTCACCCTCGTTGATCGTGATCTTCGTGAGGTTCGGGTTCGCGTTCCACGCCTCCGGTGGGCCCGCCTCGGCCGCCGCCGCGAGGGCCTCCTCGTAGGCCTGCTGGGGGCGCGTGCCCGGCACCGTCGGCGGGAGCGGCAGGTTCTCGAAGTCCGGCACGAGGAAGTTCACGAACTTGATGGACTCGCGCAGGCGCTCGTCGTTCTCCACGTTGTAGCTCAGAGGAAGCAGCCCCGAGTTGTACTCCACGGGCAGGAAGGCGGGCGCCTCGATGCTGTCGCGCTCGCCGCCGCCATCTCCCGGGGGGCCCCCGCCGGGAGGGGCTCCGCCCCCGCCGAGGAGCACGCTGAAGTCGAGCTGAATCTCGTTGGTCCAGGGACCCTCGGGGATCAGGCCCTCGAGCTGCTCCGCTTCCTCGAAGTCGTCGCCGAGATCGAGGACCCACTCGTGGGTGGTCTTCTCGAGGTCCGGGTCGAGGGGGTCCACCACGAGGGCGCGGAGGGTCACCGAGGGGATGGACTGACCGTCGAGGATCGCCACGGCCGGGTCTTGCTGGATCGCCACGGTGCGCAGGTTCTTCAGGGCT